>JAGORC010000016.1:13073-14330 GCA_018063015.1 Minisyncoccota bacterium | reverse complement strand
CTCACAATTTGGATCTGACTTAGATGAATCTACTAAGCGTCAGCTAGAACGTGGTAAACGTGCTGTTGAGCTTCTAAAACAGCCACAGTATTCTCCTGTATCAACAATACATCAAGTTGTGGCACTGTACTCTCTTGTTAAGGGATATATGGACGAAGTACCTCTAGATAAGATTAAAGAATTCGAAAAAGGATTACTAGAATACACAGAACGTAATGCGAAGAAATTCTATAAAGATGTAGCGGATACAAAAATGTGGACAGACGTCGGAGAAGAAGAATTAAAGAAAGCAATAACAGATTTCAAAGGAAGTTTCAAATAATTATTTATGGCAGCGACCAAGGAAATAAAACAACGAATAAAGAGTGTTAAGAACACAAAGAAGATAACCAAAGCTATGGAGCTTGTGGCTGCTTCTAAGATGAAAAGAGCGGTATCTAGAGCTCTATCTTCTCGACTTTATGCTAGTTATTCTTGGGAGCTTTTGACCTCTCTTTCTGCTAGATTAGATGAAGTTTCTCATCCATTCTTTGAAGAGAAGAAGGTTGGAAAGACTTTATTGGTTTTAATAACTGCAAACGGAGGATTGTGTGGAGCATATAATGCACAAGCAATAAAGAAAGCTCTAACTGTTTTAAAAGAAGATGATAAGTCTATAGATATAATAACAGTAGGCAAGAAAGGGGATGGAGCTATGCGAAGAATCGGTCAAAATATTATTGCATCTTTTACTGAAGTACCAGACAACAACATAGGATTGTCAGATATTGTTCCTCTATCTAAATTAATAGTGGATGAATATAAAAATGGAACATATAAAAATGTTTATGTTATATATACCGATTTCATATCAGCCCTAACTCAAAGAGCACATAACCGTAAGCTTCTACCAGTCTCAAAGGAAGAGCTGAAGGAAATGATAGAGAGTGTTGGTGAAGAAAAAGATACTAAGAAAATGTCATCAATAGCAAACGAAATACCTTATATATACGATGGTGACCCTAACACAATCATAGAATCATTAGCAGAGAAGTTGGTTAGGATGCAGGTTTATCAGATGATCCTTGAGTCTAGTGCCAGTGAACAATCTTCTCGTATGATGGCCATGAAGAACGCCAGTGAAGCCGCAGGAGAAATGATAGAAGATCTGACATTAGTATTTAACAAAGCAAGACAAGCAGGTATTACTCAAGAAATTTCAGAAATTAGCGCCGGTATGGCATCAATTAGTTAAAATTATTATTAAATTATTAAAAT
>JAGORC010000016.1:0-12973 GCA_018063015.1 Minisyncoccota bacterium | reverse complement strand
TATTATGAAAACAACAGGTACAATAAAGAAAATCATAGGTCCAGTAGTCGATGTAGAATTTAAAGATAAAGTTCCAGAAATTTACAGCGCATTAGAAGTAATGAATGGTAAGAATAAAGTTGTTCTAGAAGTAGAACAGCATATTGGAGGTGGGGTTGTTCGAACAGTTGCGATGGATTCTACTGATGGACTTGCTCGAGGAATGGAAGTAGGAGATACTGGAGCGCCTATCTCTGTACCTGTGGGAAAGGCGACACTAGGAAGAATATTCAATGTACTTGGTGACACAATAGACGATGCTGGAGCACCATCAACAGATTTGAGATCTCCAATTCACAGAAAGGCGCCTGATTTCGTATCTCAAGCAACCAAAGTTGAAATACTAGAAACTGGTATTAAGGTTATCGACCTTATCTGTCCAGTGCTCAAAGGAGGAAAGGTTGGATTATTCGGTGGAGCAGGAGTAGGTAAGACTGTTGTTATTCAAGAATTGATACATAACATTGCATCTAATCACGGAGGATATTCTGTTTTCGCTGGTGTAGGAGAAAGAACAAGAGAAGGTAATGACCTATATCACGAAATGAAAGATTCTAAAGTGTTAGACAAGGTAGCCATGGTGTTCGGACAAATGAATGAACCACCAGGTGCTCGTCTTCGAGTTGCTCTATCAGGGCTAACTATGGCAGAGCATTTCAGAGACAAAGAGAACAAAGACGTGCTGTTCTTCATAGACAATATCTTCAGATTTACTCAGGCAGGTTCTGAGGTATCTGCTCTACTTGGACGTATTCCATCAGCTGTGGGTTATCAGCCAACGCTTGCGACAGAAATGGGAAACCTACAAGAAAGAATCACTTCCACAGACAAGGGTTCTGTTACTTCTGTTCAGGCTGTGTATGTGCCAGCAGACGACCTTACAGACCCAGCTCCAGCTACAACATTCTCTCACCTAGACTCAACAGTTGTGCTAAACCGATCACTAACAGAAATAGGTATTTATCCAGCAGTTGACCCACTTGACTCTTCTTCAACTATACTTGACCCACACATAGTGGGTAAAGAACATTACGAAGTAGCTCGAGAAGTTCAGAGAGTATTACAGAGATACAAGGACCTTCAAGACATAATTGCAATCTTGGGTATGGAAGAACTTTCAGAAGACGACAAGGCACTTGTTGCAAGAGCTCGTAAGATTCAGAAATTCTTGTCTCAACCATTCTTCGTTGCTGAACAGTTCACAGGTGCTCCTGGTCAGTACGTACCTCTAAAAGAGACCATAAGGTCATTTAAAGAGATATTAGAAGGTAAGCATGATGACAAACCAGAAAACGAGTTTTATATGAAGGGTGCATTATAAAATATGTCAAAGAAACTTAAATTAAAAATAATAACTCCAGAGAAACTTATTTTGGAAGAAATGGTTGATTCAGTTACCGTACCTACTAAACAAGGAGAAATAACAATTCTTCCTGATCACGTACCACTTATATCCGAAATGTCTTCAGGCGAAATAGTTGCAATGTCAGATAGCGAAAGTATTCCTATGGCTGTTGTTGGAGGATTTGTAGAGATAAAGAAAGATCAAGACAATACAGTTTGTGCTATTTTAGCTGACTTCGCAGAGCATGTTGTAGATATTACACAAGATGCAATAGACAAGGCTAAAACTCGCGCAGAAGAGCTCAGGAAGCAGATGGAGAACAAAGAGGTTGTTGACTTCGAACGTCTAACTACAGAGCTTGAGAGGTCTCTAACAAGAGTAAAAATCGCTGATAAGTGGAAGAATCGTAAGTATAAAAACGTAAAAATATAAAAACATGGCAAAGCTATACATAGTGGCGACACCAATAGGAAACATGGAGGACATAACTCTCCGAGCTATTTCTGTGCTAAAGAGTGTAGATTTGATTTTGTGTGAAGATACTAGGGTTACCAAGAAGCTACTTGATAGATACGAAATCAGAAATTCTACTATGAGCTATCATGCTCAAAGTAAGTTAACAAAGATAGAAAAAATAATATCCCTCCTAGAAGAAGGGAAGGATATAGCTCTAGTGTCAGACGCAGGTACTCCTGGGATATCTGATCCTGGAGCAGTTTTGATTTCTAAAATAAAAGAAGAATTATCTGATGTAGGAATAGTGCCCATACCAGGAGCGACAGCGGTTATAACGGCTCTATCGGCTTCTGGATTTCCAACACATGAATTTACTTTCCTTGGATTTTTACCACACAAGAAAGGAAGAGAGACAATATTTAAAGAAATAGCCACTTCAAAGAGAACTTACGTTTTCTACGAATCTCCTCACAGAATTCTAAAGACATTAGAATCACTTACTCAGTTTTGCCCAGAGAAGAAAGTCTGTATAGCTAGGGAGCTTACGAAAATTTACGAAGAATTCAAGATTGGAAGCCCTAAAGAATTAATAGAATATCTAGAGAGTAATCCAGTTAAACAGAAAGGAGAGTTTACTGTTTTGGTATCTTAAATTTACAGCAAATCTTCAGGATCTATTCCTATAGTAAACTCGCTCGGCAATAGAGAGAGTTTATTTTTTAAATCTTCATCGATTATTCCAGTTGATGAGAGTTCTTTCAGACACCATTTTCTGCTTTCTATCCGTATTAGAGCATTCGTGACATACTCTTCTTTTTGCTTAGATATAAAACCGCTGAATATTTCAGGATTATATTCTTCAAATATTTCCTTTAGTACAGTTCTGGCTTTTTCGGTATTTTTCTTATCTCCTACGAAACTAACTTTGATAAATCTATAGAAAGGGGGATAGTGTAGAGTCTTTCTTTCTTCAAGTTCGTTTCTAACAAAATTACTAAAGTTTTCTTCGAGCAATGATTTTAGTATTGGGTCTTTATGATTCTTGGTTTGGATTATTATCTTCTTCTCTGTCTTAGATATGAGTCCTAAAAGTAATTTAATGATTTTCTCACTCATTCTGAAATTAGGTATATTCCACAAAGAGTCAAAAGAGGAAATAACAGATAAATCAACTTTTTCTTTCATATACATCAGCGCCATTTCAGTGCCCACAAGTATTGATGGCCCCTTTTGTTCAAAGTCGCTTAGTATACTCTTCAGCTCCTTTTCAGTCTTTATGGATTCTCTGTCTATTTTAAATATTTTTACACCTAGGTCCTTTTTGAAATATTTATTGATTTCTTGGATAACCGTGTCTGTTCCTATACCTAGGGGGAATAAATTCCATCCACCACATCTACCACAATTCAAATCACTACTCTTCTCGTCACCACATTTATTGCAGGCAAACATACGTTTCTTTTTATCTTTAGACAAATATAGTACTAAGGGTACTAAGCATTTATCACAAGTTATGATTTCGCCACAATCTCTACATACGGTCTGAGTAGCCAAACCTTTTCTTAAGGAAAAGATAAATATTCTTTCTCTTCTCTCGATGCTTTTTGAAATTTCTTCTAATGCTTGATTGTTAAATATTCTAAATTCTTTTTCGTTTTCTTCTCTTTCTCTGCCAGATATTATTATTTCTTCTCTGAAATTAGTTCTGAAAGACATAGGATATAATTCATTAAGGCCTTCGGTTTCTTTCCTACCTATTGTTTCAAATCTAAGCAAGGTATCTCCAAATATGAGTTTGGCTTTTATTTTTGTACTAAATATTTCTACAAAAGTCCTTAAATCCAGGTAAGGTTTCTTTATGGTTTTATAGAAGTTAGAGCTTTCTTGCTCAAGAATTATAACGCCTAAGTCGTTCCTAGGTATAGATAAGAACGGCGCAGTACCTATTATAAGAAGGGGGTGATCCTTAGTCATTATGTCCTTTATTTTTTCTAACGTTTTCTTCGGGCTAATGCCACTATGAATTGTTATTGTGAAGTTTTCTATACCTTTTGATAGTTCTTTGTAGAAAGTTTCAATATCGTTTTCTCCAGGGAGTACTATATATACGGATTTCTTCTCAGCAAATGAGCCCCGTATTAGTGTTTTATAAATAGAAATCCTATCTAAGAAATTAGATTGCAGAAGTAGTTTCTCTAATTTAATATTTGTTTCCTTTTCTTCTCCTTTAGGAATTTCTTTATAGAATGGAGAAATTTTATCGTAGTTATTTTTTACAATAGCTGGAATAATTATTTCAGAAACCTTGCTCTTCGACACCACAAAGTATTCACCAGTTTTATGAATCGAATCAATAAGTTTGTCACTGAAAATAGATTTTTCTTTTACATCTTCCACTTTTTTTAGATTAAAGGGCATGCTCTTAACATCAGACTTAACATCATCTACGTCTTTTGTTTCTATTACTATACCAAGCGTAGCTTTACCCCTTATTGGTACTGATACTATGTCGCCATTCTTTACATCTTTTGAACTGAAATATGTCAAATCCTCCCTGTTGGGTATATCCTTAAATGGAATTACGGTCACGATTTTCATATTTTTATTCTAGCATAATTGTGTTATATTACTTCCTATGGGAATTTTTAATAAAAAACTAGGTATAGATTTAGGAACTGCAAACACTTTAGTGTTTTTCCCTGGAAAAGGCATCGTTTTAAACGAGCCTTCAGTGGTAGCCGTATCAGAACAAGATAACAAAATCCTGGCTATAGGTATCGAAGCTAAGCAGATGATAGGTAAAACTCCAGGTTCAATAATAACTTATTGTCCTATGAAGGATGGGGTTATAGCGGATTATAGAGTGACAGAAGCAATGCTTCGATATTTTATAAACAAGGCAATGGGTAAGTGGAATTTATTTAAACCAGATGTGATGGTTTCTGTTCCTGCTGGCGTTACTTCCACAGAGAGACGTGCTGTTGTTGAAGCAGCGCTTCGAGCAGGTGCTAAAAATGCATATGTAGTTAAAGAACCAATCCTTGCTGCCATAGGTGCCGGTATTCCAATCCAAGAATCCAAAGGTCACATGGTAGTAGACATAGGAGGAGGAACTACAGATGTAGCTGTTATATCTTTAGGAGGAATTGTAGCTTCTACTTCTGTGAAATGTGCAGGCAACAAACTAGATCAAGCTATTGCTGACTACATAAAGAAAACCTTCAATCTAGCAATAGGAGATAGAACAGCAGAAGAGGTTAAGATTAAAATCGGAGCAGCCGTTCCCTTAGAAGAAGAATTGAGAGTAACCATAAAGGGAAGAGATTTTATTCAAGGACTACCAAGAAGTGCTCAAGTCGGAACAAACGAGATAGTTAAGGCAATCGACGGTGAGCTAAAACAAATGATAAAGGCAATCAAAGACGTACTACAAGAAACACCACCTGAGCTCGCTTCAGACATAATAGATCACGGAATAATAATGACTGGAGGTTCTTCTCTTCTTCGTAATCTGGCTGATTTGGTTTATAGAAAGACTGGTGTTAAGGCGACCGTTGCTGATGATGCACTGTATTGTGTGGCAAAAGGTACAGGGGTAGCACTTGAGCACCTAGACACATACAAAAAGACTATTTTAAGTAAGAAATAATGTCTTCTTTTTTATCTTTACACTACAATAAAGATTCTACACATCACGCTTATTTAATAGAGGGTTCTCACGAAGAAGTTTGGTCTGACTTGAAATCAGTATTAGAAGAAATGGGTATTAAGACAGAAGGCAATCCCGACTTCTCCTTCTTGGTGTTTGATACTTTCAAGATTGATGATGCTAGAAACATAAAATCATTCAGCAGTGAGAAATCTTTTGCTTCAAATGAAGGCCCAAAGAGATCCAAGAAGGTGCTGGTTGTTTCGGCAAATAACTTTCTTCAAGAAGCTCAGAATACTCTACTTAAGATGTTTGAGGAGCCAAACCAAGACTCTCATTTTTTCCTCATAACCCCAGACAAGAATCTTCTTCTTAAGACACTTCAATCTAGATTTTATTCTATAAGTTACCCTAGAGGTTCCTCTGATTATACTAAAGAGGTAGAAGACTTCATAAAAATGAATATTCGCGAAAGGCTAGATTTTATAAAAGATAATTTTGTATCTAAAGACGACGAAGAAGGGGAATTGTCTTCTAGGACTAGAGCATCGCTTTTCTTGAATTCTCTTGAAGAAGTTTTAAGTGATAAAGTATTAAAAAAAGAAAATAAGAATTATAAAACGGAACCCTTTGAGCAGATATTTACCGCACGTGAATACCTAAGACAAAATGGCACTTCTCCTAAGAGCTTGCTTGAGGGTGTAGCTCTCTCTATGCCAGAGTTCTAATATTTGTTATAATCTATCTATGCAATACAATTTTTCAAATTTCAAAAACGATTTAAAGAAAGTAGAGGATTTCCTGTCTAAGGAATACAGCCAGCTTAATGTCGGTAGAGCTTCTCCTATGGTATTAGACGGTATTTCTATCGATGTTTATGGAGCATATCAGCCAATCAAGAATACCGCTTCTATCTCAATAGAAGACCCAAAAACCCTAAGAATCAATCCTTGGGACAAGACTCAGATAAAGGGCATAGAAAAGGCCATAATGGCCGCTAATTTAGGTCTTTCGGTGGCAGTTGATGATCAGGGCATAAGAGTCATTTTCCCTCAATTAACGACAGAATCTAGAACATCCTTAGTGAAAGTATTAAAGGAGAAACTAGAAGAATCCAAGATTTCTGTAAGAAAAGAAAGAGAGAAAGTCTGGGATGATATTCAAAGTAAGGAAAAAGAAGGACAAATGACAGAAGATGATAAATTCCGAGCAAAAGATGAACTTCAAAAGATAATAGACGAAGCCAACAAAAAACTCGAAGAACTGTTCGACAAGAAGCAAAAGGAAGTAATGGGATAATATGAACGTAATAATATTTTTTATAATTTTACTAGTTTTGGTTATTGCTCATGAGTTTGGGCACTTTTTTGCTGCAAAGAAATTCGGCATAAGAGTTGATGAATTCGGATTTGGATTCCCGCCTAAGATTGCTGGCATAAAGAAAGGGGAAACAGAGTACACATTCAATGCACTTCCTTTCGGAGGATTTGTGAAGATATTTGGAGAGAATCCAGATGAAAATAGTCTTAACGGTCCAGACAAAGACAGAAGCTTTGTAAATAAGCCAAGATGGAAACAAGCCATTGTGCTATTTGCTGGAGTATTTGCTAATTTCGTAGTGGCTTGGCTTCTCTTCTCTATTGGGTTTATGTCTGGGTTACCAACCTCGGTAGATAGTGTTAAGCCAGGAGATAAACTTACCGACGTAAATCTAGTAGTTGTTTCTGTTGCTCCCAATACACCAGCTGAGGAAGGTGGTCTTATGTCAGGAGATAAAATAATTTCAGTAAAAAGCGGAGAACAAGTATTGTCACCAATCAATACTGATACAATGAAGAAGTTTATAGTAGCTCATGACAAAAAAGAGATAAATATTTCTTATCAAAGAGGGAAGACAGAAACCCTTATTGATACTAAGGTTACTCCTAAAAAAGTTTCTTCTGAGGGAGATCCAATGATAGGTATATCTATGGATGAAATAGGAATCTCCAAGCTCTCTTTCTTTGGTAGCTTAGGAGAAGGAATGAAACTTACTTGGAATGTCACTAAAGCAACTGTTTCCGGTCTATATGACCTTATTAGAGATGGAATAATGGGTAAAGGTAGCTTTGCTTCAGTTACTGGGCCTGTAGGCATGGTGGGTATCGTAGGAGATGCATACGACTTCGGATTCGTTTATTTGTTGTCATTCGCAGCTCTTATTTCTATAAACTTAGCTGTAATAAACCTTATACCATTCCCAGCTCTAGATGGGGGAAGATTGTTTTTCTTGCTAATAGAAAAAATAAAGGGTTCTCGTATATCTACTAATTTTGCAAATATTACAAATACAATAGGCTTCGCAATACTTATATTACTTATGTTAGTAATAACCTATAAGGACATTGTTAAGTTGCTTTAAATATGGAGAAAACTAAACTAATTCACGAAATTAGAGCCATAAAGACAAAGAAAGAATTAGATTCTATTATAAAAGCTCAGCGGATAAGCGAGCGAGTATTGTCTGATGTTTTAAATCAATTAAGAATAGGAATCACAGAAATAGAGATAGCCAATTTCATTAAAAAAACTTTTATTAAATACAAAGCCCCAATACTATCATTTCCTCCCATTGTTGCCTTCGGAAAAAATACAGCAAACATACATCATATTCCCGGAAAAAGTAAACTAAAGAAAGGTGATTTTGTTATGTTTGATTTTGGATGCACTGTTAACCACTATTGTTCAGATATGACTAGAACTTATATATATGGTCATCCCTCAAAAAGACAAGAGAAGGTATATGAAGCTGTACTAAAGGCTCAAATAATAGCAATAGATAAAATATCAAAAGGAGAAAAAAGAGCCGGAATTATAGATAAATCAGCAAGAGGCTTCTTGAACAAGAAATTCAGCCCAAAGAACTTTAACCACGGGTTAGGGCATGGGGTAGGGACAGTTATTCATGAATGGCCCAACTTCAAGCCAGGAAGCGCTGATATCCTACCTGTAGGTTGTGTTATGACCGTTGAACCAGGTTTATACTTTAAAGGTTTCGGAGGAGTTAGGATTGAGGATATGGTACTCATAAGTAAAAATGGGGGTAAGAATCTAACCAATGTTCCAAAGGATCTAAGCTCTATTATCTTAAATAAATAATCCACAAGAATTATCACTATTTTAGTGATAATTCTTGCTTTTTATAATATATACCTATATAATAAGGGTATATTAGATTTAAATTTTTGCAAAAATATTTATGAAATTAGCAATAGTAACAGGAGGCCCTTCACTTGAGCGAGGAATATCACTTAACTCAGCTAGGTCAGTTCTAGATCACCTAGAAAGTGAGAATCTAGAGATTATACCTTTCTACCTAGATCAACATAAAAGAGCATACAAGATTTCAAATAAAGATTTGTATTCTAACAACCCTTCTGATTTTGACTTCAAATTAGTATCAAAGAAGAATCAGTTAACACTTAATCAATTTATCAAAGAACTTAAAAAGACTGATATAGTTTTCCCTGTGATGCATGGTACATACGGAGAAGACGGAGGTATTCAAGCATTCTTAGAGAGATACAACATACCATTTATTGGTTCCACTAGTGCTTCTTGCAAGAATGCTTTCGACAAGTACACAGCTAATCAAACTCTACAGAAAAATGGATTTTTTACCTTACCTTCAGCCCTACTTAAAATATATGACAAGAATAATAGTAAGATAATAAATGACTTTTTCAAAACCCACAAACTAAATGATGCAATAGTTAAACCATCAACGGGTGGTTCAAGCATAGGAACATTTAGGGTTAAGAATGCTAAAGAAGCTCTAGAGAAAGTTAATCTGATTTTCAGAAAGAGAATGGATACTAGGGTTGTATTAGAACCATTTGCAAAAGGCAAAGAATTCACTGTAATTGTGCTCGAGAATTCTCTAGGACTGCCTGTGGCTATAATACCTTCTGAGATTGAGATGGCCTACCACGAAGGAAGAATATTTGATTTCAGGAAAAAATACTTACCAACAAATCAAGTTAAATACCACTGTCCTCCTAGGTTCCCTCTAGAAACTATTGAGAAGATAAGAAAGGAAGCATCATTAGTATTTTCTTTATTTAAGATGAACGATTTCGCTCGATTTGACGGCTGGGTTATGCCCGATGGTAATGTCTGGTTCTCTGACTTAAATACTATATCTGGTATGGAGCAGAATAGTTTCTTGTTCCAGCAGTCATCACGCCTAGGTATGAGCCATAGTGATTTGTTAAATTATGTTGTTAGAAATTCATCTAGGAGACAGGGAATAGAATTTCCTGACGTTAAGAAAACAAACGCATCAAATAAGAGAAAGGATGTTTCGGTTCTGTTCGGAGGAGCTACATCAGAGAGACAAGTATCGCTTATGAGTGGAACAAATGTATGGCTAAAATTAAGAAAATCTAAGAAGTATCATCCTACTCCATATCTACTGGACAAAGATGGAGATGTTTGGGAGCTTCCGTATACTCTAATACTTAACCATACAGTAGAAGAGATAATAGAAAATGCTAAGAATGCAAAAAATGTAGAGAACAAAAATAGAAAATTAATAAATGAAGTTAGGCTAGAACTAATGCTAAAAGATATTGAAGCTACAGAACCCTTCTTCTTGCCTAGGAAAATAAATATGAATGAATTAATGAAAAATTCTAAATTTATATTTTTAGGCTTACATGGAGGAGATGGTGAAAATGGGAATCTACAGAAATTGTTCAAGAGTAGGGGGGTTAAACATAATGGTTCACTTGAGACTACATCTAGGGTATGTATGGATAAGTATAAAACCGGAGAACTTATAAGGAATCTGAATATTAAGAACTTAAGCATCGCTCCTCAGAGAGTTATGAAACTTAGAGATATTGATCTCAAGAAAGTAAAAACATTATGGAATTCTCTGAAGAAAGAATTATCTTCTAAGACTCTAATAATAAAACCAAAAGATGATGGATGCTCAACAGGGGTGGCACACCTCTATAGAGAAATTGATCTGAAAAATTACCTTGTTTATTTAATAGGTAAAAAAGGTGGTATTCCTAAGGGAACTCTACGTCATCAGGACAGCATTATAGAAATGCCAGAGGGAGGCATAAAAGAGATTTTGTTTGAAAAATTTATTGATACTGATTTGGTTTCTGTAAAAAACCACAAACTGAAATATAAAAGGAAGAGTGGGTATGTAGAAGTGACGATGGGGCTAATAGAAGAGAAGGGTAAGATGCATGCAATGAATCCAAGCATAACAATTGCCGAGGGAGAAGTGCTTTCTCTAGAAGAAAAGTTTCAAGGCGGTACAGGGATAAACATTACTCCTCCCCCTAGGGAAATAGTGAAGGATAAGGCCCTCAAAAATGCAAAAAGTCTAATAGAAACACTAGCAAAAGAGTTTAACCTAAGAGGATATGCCAGAGTAGATGCATTTATGAATACTAATACCGGAGCCTTGTCTGTGATAGAGGTCAATACTCTACCTGGGCTTACGCCTTCTACTGTGCTATACCATCAGGCACTAGCTGAAAGCCCTAAAATCTACCCCAGAGAGCTCCTAGAGAGAATAATAGCTAATTCTGGCTACTGATTTGCATTTTAGCCTTATTTATAGTATTCTATACCCATGTCACAAGATAGATTAATAAAACTTTCCTGCGGAACCTGCAAACGCATAAATTACTGGTCAAGCAAGAACAAGAAACTCGTTACTAAGAAAATCGAGCTTAACAAGTATTGTAAGTGGTGCAAAAAGAAGACCAAGCACAAGGAAATCAAAAAATAATTTAAACCTAATTAGAAAAGCCCCGCAGTTCGCGGGGCTTTTTCTTTGATGTTTCAGCTCTTTAGGGTAGAGGGGAGTTTGCGATTTGAATCTTGATATTTGCAATCTCTTCGGCGTTTACATATCCGAATTGAGTTAACTCCTCCAGCGCATCTAACGCTGCTGATTTACTGTGTAAGTTATCCAGAATCATGCCGGCCTGTGTGTATATTTTCCCGTGCTGTTTACAGCAGGCACACATTTCAAAAAATGCTCCTTCTTCTACCGGATCCTTTTCTGGAATTGCATCGAAATCCTTTTCATCTTTTGCGTAGATAAGGTGTAAAATTTGGCTTGTCATACCTTTTAAAAAATGAAAATCTTTTAATTTTATGCAATCCTTATCCAGGAACAAAGGAGGATTGTTCCTCTGATCCAGATCTTCGATAAGATTTTTAGTTTGGTTAAAAGTAAGTTTACCAGACTTTGTCGCGGATAAGAGTTTTTTGAGAAAATCTCTCCCATTATCATAATCCAGCGAATAATCATCTTTTGAAAACTCTACTCTTACTTCATGACCTTCCTCGTATTCAAGGAAGAACAGGCGGGGATAGGTTGTTTCTGACATAATCGGGGGTTTTAGTTTTTTAAAATAGTTGTTACAAAGAATCTTCGTTAACTTTAACACAAATTTAATCAAAGTCAATGAAGAGTTTCAAAAATTCCTAATTTGTGTATAATGGTTAAGGGTTTAAAAACAAGGGCGATTAGTTTAGTGGCAGAACAACGGTCTCCAAAACCGTTGGCGGGAGTTCGATTCTCTCATCGCCCGCATCGGATAAATAAAAAAATATGGAAATTAACTTACTTTTTATAGTGTCTCTTTGTGTATCATTTATGTTTTGGAAGTTTTTTGCTGGTAAATATCCAGGAGATAAATTAGAAAAATCTTTTAGATTTAAAGTTTATAACTACATAATTCATATACATCATTGGATTTGGTCTTTTGTGCTTTTGTTAATACTGTTTGCATTAAATATAAATAGTTCAGTAGCGTTTGGACTACTAATAGGTTCTATTATTCAAGGTCTTACATATAAAGATAGATTTATTATGATCTATAAGGATAAAGATTTTGAAAAAATTTATTCAAAATTTAGAAAATAAACATTATATAAGATAATTATATTTTTTAATTTTACCTTATTATTTCTCTCTAAAACGTAGAGAAGGTTGCCACGGCGGCAACCTCCAGATATCAATAATATTATGAATAATAATAAAAAACGCGAGGAACCTAATATTATCCATGTGTTCTTCCCCTAGATGTTTCTAGGAACTCAGTTCTAAACTGAGGGTAACGCAAAAAAGAACTACCATTAATACCCGTCTATATACTATAGAAATCAAAAGAATAGTCAACGAGCTTAGGTATTGATATAATATAATTTCAATATGCATGAACTTTTCGATATAACTGGACTTATTTCTTCCTATGGATATGTAGGAATTTTTATTATTGTATTTCTAGAATCAGGGATATTCTTTGCGCTTCCTGGGGACAGTTTGCTGTTTACAGCAGGAATGGTTGCATCAGCCCATGTGTTATCGATATACAAGCTTATCCCACTTATATTCATAAGTACGTTTACAGGGGCTCTGGTGGGCTATGAGATAGGATTACGACTAGATGCACTACAGAAGTATAGAT
>JAGORC010000015.1 GCA_018063015.1 Minisyncoccota bacterium | reverse complement strand
CCACTATGTCATCTACGTATTGGAGGGCTATCTCTACCCCAACTCCATCTATCTCCTTCTCTGCGTAGAAAATATTCTGCTGAATTGGCTTCTGGAATTTATTATAAAACTTTATAAGTGACATAAGGCCTCCTTCAAAGTAGAAAGTAGTGGAAGGCATCTCAAGTCCTAAGTCTCTAAAATAGAAAACGTCTTCTTCGTTCATTCCACTTTTCTTCTCGTCAAATTCTCTTGCGTCTATTATTGAAATCCTTAGTTTCTTAACTAGGTAAGCTTGCTGACGAAGATGGTTAATAACGGTATTCAAATCAAATTTGATATCTCCAAATATCTCTGTGTCTGGTATGAAGGTTATTATTGTTCCATGAACCTTAGATGCTCCAATCTTCTTTACAGAGCCTTTCTTCTTACCTTGTGAATATTCTTGAACATATCTACCTCCATCTCTGTGGACTTCTGCTCTACAGAAAGTAGAAAGTGCGTTAACAACAGATGCTCCAACTCCATGTAGTCCTCCAGAAACTTTATATCCTTCTCCTCCGAATTTTCCTCCAGCATGGAGAGTGGTCATAACAGTCTCAAGCGCAGACACCTTAGTCTTCTTGTGAACATCAACTGGAATACCTCGTCCATTATCAACTACTCTAATCTTGTTATCAGGGAGCAAAACTATCTCTATGTCATCACAAAAGCCTCCCATGGCTTCATCGCGGGAGTTGTCGAAAATTTCCCAAACTAAGTGGTGTAGTCCTTCTGGTCCTGTAGTACCTATATACATTCCAGGACGACGTCTAACAGGCTCTAGCCCCTCTAGGACAGAAATGTCAGAGGCATCATAATGATGCCCTTTTTTAGCCTCTTTTTCTTCTTCTTTTCCTTTTGCCATGTAGGAGAATTATAGCAAATTTTACCTCACTTGCCAACCATTTTTATCCTTGATTTTATTGGCTATATTGGTCATAATTTCGTTTATTTCAGCATCAGTTAGTGTCCTTTCTTGTGATTGAAAAACAGTCCTAAACGCATATGAAGTCTTACCGTCCTTTTTAAATTGATCAAACAATTCTGGACCCTTAACCACAAGGTCGCCGGTATTATCTTTTATTAGATTTCTTACTTCATCACTTGTAATCTCATCTGGAACCCAAACAGCTATGTCTCGAGCAATGAAAGGAAAAGCTGACCAAACTTTAAACGAAAGAGAATTTTCTTTAGAAGAGACTTGCGAGACTGACGAGTCGAGCACGAGGAATTTTTCAGTAGAAAAATATCCGTACTCTTCTAGAGAAGAATTCTCTTTTATATATTCTTCTAAACTTTTTTCTTTTACTTCATTCTTCTCACTCCAAGCAATATGAGTTTCTTCTTTATCTTTTTTAAAAACATTCCCGATTTCAAAAACTTTTACTTCTTTAGAGTCCAGAAGTGGTAAATTTAATTTATTTAACTTTAAGCTTTCTTTTAGCCCGTCACTTATATTTGTTCTCAAGAATTTCTTGTCTGACGGACTTTGCATTACACTAACTTCACCTTTGTTTGTGAAAGTGTAAGTCATAACTTCAGAATATCCTTCAGATAAGAATTTATTACGAGCCCAAGACATCATAGCGAAAGTGTTATTTACTTTGGGTTTAAAATCTATTTTCGGAATTTTATTTTCTACTTTGTCATAACCCAGCACTCTACCTATCTCCTCTACCATATCTTCTTCTATCACAAGGTCGAGACGCATAGCAGGTACTTCTATATCAAAGACTCCATCACTGTTTTTAAATTTAAAATTATAACGAGTCAATATATCTTCAATTTGTTCTGTCTTTATATCGAGTCCTAACATTTTAGACATCTTATCCTTTCTGAATTTTAAAGTTGTATCTTCTTGTTTGTTAGGATAAATATCTACCACATCTTCAAACTCTGTAAACCCATACTCTATAAACAAACCAGACATCTCAAGCATCGCAAAATCGCATAGTGTTGGAGATAAATCATTCTCAAATCGCTTAAGGGCATCAGTGAATATGCCTGCTCCTCTTCCAGTCTTACGAACGGATATTGGATCAAAGTTAGCTACCTCAATTATTATATTTTTTGTATTCTCATCTACCTCAGCAACCTTACCTCCCTTTACCCCCGCTATAGCTAGGACATTCTTCTCATCTGCTATTACCAAATCTGTTGTTTTTAATATAACTCTCTTATTGTCTAGTGTGGTTATTTCTTCGCCTTCCTTCGCCATACGTATTATCAAGGCCCCAGTTACTTTATCTAAATCAAAGCAGTGTATCGGTTGACCGCAGTCATACATTGTAATGTTAGCTCCATCAACAGCATTATTAATACTTCTCTGGCCAATAGATTCTAAGTGCGCCTTTACCCAGTCCGGTGAAGGACCTACATTTACATTTCTTACAATTCTCCCCATGTATCGACGGCACTTATCACTATCTACTTTTATTTTTAGATTTGTAGGCTTTGATTCTGGAATTTTATATTTAGGAGTTGGATCAACGTATTTAATATTTAAAAGTGAAGCAAGTTCACGAGCTATTCCCTGATGAGAAAGTAAGTCGTGAGCTCTGTTGGGTAGAATATTAATATCGAAAACGACATCTCCATCTTCCCTCTTCTCAATGCCTTCAACCTCACACAGATGATAGGTAAAAATATCATACATCTCTTCTGATGGAGGACACTCCGGTATATACCACTTGAGCCAGTTATAAGATATTTTCATATAAATCCATATTACAATTCTTAGCTAAGAAAAACAATTAACCCAGATACTATGGGTGCAACTATATGAAACCATGGGTGTAAACTCTGATATTTATGAAACTTGAACCCATACCAGAAAAATAAAACTGTCAGAATCAATGCCGTTCCTAATAAAAATTTAAAATTATCTTCAACTCTGTAAATAACAAAGTAAAGCATGTAGATATATGCACTTACTGCAAAAATCCAATCTGTATCTTTTGTAAATTTAAAAAATCTAGAGTTTTGTTTATATGTTTTTAGGTAATGATATGTTGGTGAAAATATACTAATTCCTAACGCAAAGAAAAAGTATAACCACTCGCCTTTCATCCCTGCAATAATTACAGGAATAAATAGAAATATATTAGAGAAAAGAATGAACGGCATTTCTAAAACTGATTAAGTCGTAAATCTCCTTGATAAAAAAGTCTTACATCCGGAATATTCCACTTAACCATAGCAATACGATCTAGTCCTCCACCAAAAGCAAACCCTTGAACCTTCTCTGGATCAAGCCCTAGATTCCGCATTACATTTGGATGTAGCATCCCAGCTCCCATTACCTCAAGCCATCTATTTCTAAATTTAAGCCATACTTCAAGGCCTGGTTCAACGAATGGGAAGAAGCTTGGACGAAATTCCATTTCTACATCATCTCCTAACATCTTTTTATAGAAGTGAGTTAGAACTCCCTTCAAATCAGCAATTGATATGTCCTCCCCGACCATGGCTCCATCGATTTGGAAAAACTGCATTTCATGAGTCGCATCTGTTGCTTCATTTCTGAATACCTTACCAATAGAGATACAAGCGTAAGGTATTCGCCCCTCTTTGAATGCACTCTCTATTGCTCTTGCTGTAACGTTTGTTGTATGAGTTCTAAGAACTTTTTCTTTTTCTCCTTTTATAAAAAATGTATCTTGCATGTCTCGGGCAGGATGATCTTTAGACACATTTAAGGCATCGAAGTTGTACCACTCGCTTTCTAGTTCAGGTCCAGTGGCGATTTCAAATCCAAGTTCAGAGAAAACACCATAAGCTTCATTGGCCAATATGTTTAACGGGTGTTCTTTACCTTTTTGAATATTATTTTCCATCTAATACGATTTACTACTTTTCCTTACAATATACTTGCCATCTCTCTTTTCGAAAACAACATCTCCCATTCTTATCTTCTGGTTACTGTCACTTTTGACTTGTTTATAGTCGCCATAGAAGTCGCTAGAACTGTTTTTCCAATTCCTGACAATCTCTTTTACAGTTTCACTATGTCCGTCTTGAACATCAACCTCTATATAATCAGAACCATTATAAATTTTTTCTACTGACATATTTTTATAGAAAATTATTAATAATTACATACCTCTTAATTTTAATACACATTTATGATTACTATCACAAATAAAACTATATTCATCGCCGAAGGCAACTATATACTTTTCTTCAGGATATATTGCCTTGGCACTACCATAGTATCCAAGCATTTCGTTCTTCCTCTTTTCATTCTTCAAATAACTAACAAACTTTCTAACTCTCTCATCTGTCTCTTCATAAGAAATCCTTATGCTGTGAATAGTTATATCTGTCATGTCTTGATTATACTAGATTACGAACCGGTCTTCCATGACGGGATATGGTGCATCCGTTTGGGCATAAAATTTTTCCTTCTTTCTCTTCTACACACTTTTCACAAGACATAAAATGACGATGACATTCTAGGTTGGCACAATTCACATAGTTCTCTGTCTTTTCTCCGCAAATATCACATTTACCCACAACCTCATGCTTAGGATCGTCTGTATAGAATCCCATAGCCACTCTGTTGTCGAAAACATAAAGTTTGCCTTTGAAATCTTCGTTGGGATATTTCTCCATATAACTTACTATCCCCCCATCTAGCTGATATACATCTTTAAAACCTTGTGTTATTAGAAATCCTGAGGCCTTTTCACATCTCACTCCCCCAGTACACACAGTCAAAACTGTTTTATCCTTTAAGTGGGCAATCTCTTCTACTACTTTCGGTAGATCTCGGAAATTCTCCATAGGAGGAAGTATTGAACCTTCGAAGTATCCTACTTTATGCTCATAAGCATTTCTCATATCAACAATATAGAATTCTCGCCCTTCTTTTATCCAAGAATGAAGTTCCTCAGGTTTAAGATGCACCCCTGTAGTTTGGTTAGGATCTACATCACAAGTTCCTAAATGAAGTGATACAATCTCAGATCTAACCTTCACAGACAGCTTAGGGAAAGACTTTCCATCCCCTACACTTCTCTTCCAGTGAATATCACTAAACCTTTTGTCTAATTTAATCTCTTCTACGTATTTCTCGGTAGCGCCCTTCTCTCCTTCAACTGTTCCATTTATTCCCTCTTTGGCTATTATGATCCTCCCTTTAAGTCCTAGCTTCTGACAGAGTTCTTTCTGCCTTTTCATTTCTGCATCTGTGTCTTCTATTAATACATATTTATAATAAAGTAATATCTGATTTTCCATATAGGCTATATTAGCCATAAAAAGACTAAATTACAAGACGAATAACTACTCATGCTATACTATTCATGTATGAAAAAAACTTATTTAGCTCTCGGCATATTTATCTTAGTATTCCTTGTTTTAGGAATTTACTTCGGCTGGCTTGATAACGGACCTAGATAACTATTTATATATCTCTGCCATCTTGCAGTATTCACAAACAGTTGCCTTGCCATAAGAATTAAAATTGCATGGTCGCTCTAACCATCCACCACTTCTTAGCATGCTCTCATAATCTTCTATATCTTTTACTAGTAGTTCAATCTCTCTTTTGCTTATCACTTTTTCATAAATTGATTCTTTCTCATTTTTAGCTTCTAAGAATTCTAATCTTGATTCACGAACATCTTTCTTGTGGTCTGTACTTTCTCTTATTAAATAAGAATACATAGCTAGCTGACGCATCAGATTGCTCATTCTGCCTTCAGCATCCTCTTTTTCTATATCTCCCTTTTTCTTTACACTTCCTGTTTTAAAATCTGTAACTCTCACTTCGTCTTTAGAAAGTGACTCTACTAAGTCTATCTTTCCGTATATATTTAAGTCTTTAAATCTTTTGTCCTTTACTGAAACACTTTTTTCGTTTTCTCTTTCTTTAGAAATATCTTTCAATCTAGTCTCTACCCACCTAGAAACCAGATTACTTGCTTCCTTGTCACCTTTTGTGAGCTCTAATATATCACTCTCTTTAGGAACTGATTTCATCTTTAGCATCTTGTCTATTGTAGAGTGCACTGTATTACCGAATTCTAAACTCTCGCTTTTAGGTTCAGGTAATTGTAGTAAATTTCTAAAATACCATTTCCATGGACATTCAAAGAAATTGTTTAGAAGAGATACAGATACATTTCTGTCTGTAAATTCATCCTTTACTATATCCACCAACTCCTTTTTACCTACATGGCCATCTTCTCCTTTGGCCTTTTCTATGTAGGCCTTAGGATTAGATTTAAGTATTAATTTCTCTGTTTCTTCTTTGGTCTTTTTATTAAATATACTCTCTGGTAATGCTTTTATAATATTAGCGAGCTCTAGGTCTCTTCCAGTATAAGAATGCACTGCATAAGAAATACTACAAAACCTCTTAGCTCGAGTTATGGCTACATATAGCTGACGCTTCAATACTTCAACATCCTTCTTCTCCACTTTCTCTTCTAGCTTTGAAGGCAGAGTAAATCCTCCTCTTCTCCCAGAAGCAAAGGAGTTCTCATCCATATGAGCTATGAAAACATAATCAAACTCTAACCCTTTCGAGGAATGAAGAGTTAATACCTTAACACCTTCCCCTCCTTCGAATACAGCAAGTGGTATGTGTTCTCCATAAGATTCCAATCTGTCTAGGAATTCCATAAATTCATTTAGGGTTACCTTGGGATTCTTCTCTATTTTAGATAGTGCCAAGTGTAGAATTGTTCTAACTACTTCTATCCTGTGGACTAATTCTTCGTGACTTTTAGCAGTGTCTAGAAGATATTCTTTCCCTACTTCTTGAACCAATGAGTAAATATTTAAATCTTTCGCGGATTTAACCCACTTTTCTAATTTAGAAATCCAAACATCAGTAGCTCCCTCCCTCTGGAATAAAAGTGGAGAAGATTCTTCTAAGACTTTCATGAGTGATAGATTTCTAACAGACTTCTCTCTTATAAATTTGTGAGCTGAGATTGGAGGTATATCAGAAAGTGGATCAAATAGTGATTCACCAAAAGATACACCATCATATGGATCTTTTATTATCTTCAAGATTCGAATCATAGAGCTAGCTATGCTGGATTCAAATAAGTTAAGCGTTCCATAAGAAGCAACGGGTATACCCATATCTTTCAGTATTACACTCGCGCTTCTGGCATGTGAATTCTTAGGCACCAATATTGCACAATCATTCATATCTATGCCCTCTTCCTTTACTTTGTTTTTTATATCAAGGGCTGCAAATATGATCTCATCTCTTGGGAAATCACACTCAACTAGGTTGATAGGGTGAGATTCTTTTCTATTACTTTTTAGTTTATCTTTACTTATTGAACTCTCTAGAAGCACGTGAGCAGAGTCAAGTATAGTCTGAGTAGAACGATAATTTTCTACAAGCGTTATTAGCTCTGCCTTACCAAATAAGTTTTTAAACCCTTCAAAATATGCAAGTGAAGCTCCGCCGAATCCATAGATAAGCTGTCTATCGTCTCCTACCACAAATATGTTTGGTTTCTCTACTTCACCCCAAACAACTTTCAGAAACTCGTTTTGAACACTAGAAGAATCTTGATGTTCATCAATAAGTACATATAGATATTTCTCCCTTATGGAAGATGCTACGTCATCTGATATTTCAACTAACTTAACTAGATTCAGTAATATGTCGTCGTAATCTAATACATTTCTTTCTTGTTTAATATGCTCATAAATAGAGAAAAACTTAACTACTTCTTTCGTCCTATTTAATCCTTCGATTTTCTTCTCTACTTCTTTTTTTAATTCTCCCTTACTTGGACCTCTAGAAGATATATTTTCTGGGTCACTGATTAAGCTTTTGATATCAGTTTCAATCTCTTGCAAAAATTCTTTGTCCCCTATTCGTTCACGTTTGAGTGTTGAAATCAAAGATTTCAAATCCCTGAAATACCTAGACACATCTCCTCTAGGACGAATATACTCCCACTCATTTTCGTTTAGAATCTCATCGACTAGCATTACCGCCTCAGAATCATCTAGGGTCTTAGGTATCGTAGAGAATCCGAGGGCTTCATAGTTCTCTTCTATAACCCTCATACCGAAACTATGAAATGTAAAAACGTTAACCTTACTTGCTTCTACTCCGATATATTTACTAAGCCTATCTTTCATAGCACTTACACCAGAATTTGTGAAAGTAAGACAGAGTATTCCGTCAGCATGAGTATCCGTTTTAGTTAGAATGTTAGCAATACGAAGCGACAATATCTGAGTCTTCCCTGTTCCGGGACCAGCAACGACCATAACAGGACCCTCGATAGTATCCACCGCTTTTTTTTGAAGGGTGTTTAATTTTTTATATTCTTCTTCGAACCTTAGTTCCATATTATTAATTACTATTTTTAAGTTCCACTTTTGATTTCCAATAGAAAAATCCTATTATTAGTATAGTAGATAGAGGTGACACATATTCTGGTATATGAAATCCAAAGCTATGTAGTATCATAACCACTCCCAGAACAAGAACAGAGTACATGGCACCATTCTTGAGATATACATATTTTTTAATTCTTTCTATGTTGCCGATAGTTACCTGGCGTACAACAAGTGCGCCGATACCATTACCAATCAAAATAAGTGGAACAGACAAAGTGAACGCAAAGGCTCCCAACACTCCATCTATAGAGAAAGTAGTATCTATAATCTCTAAGAAGAAAAGTTTACTTAAATCTGACTGAGCACTACCTAGAAGTTTCTTCTCGTGTTGTTCTGCGTTTTGCTTAAATCCATGAGTAATAAAGAATAAAGAAGATCCAACTACCGCGCCGAATCCCATAAGATTGCTTTCTTGTAAGGCAAACCATGATATTACTGCAAGTAATATAGAAACAATGGCGTAAAACCAAACACCCTTAGACATGAAGAATTTTTCTGTTCTTGGTAAGCCTAACCTCTTGTCTTCTAAGAAAAGCCAGTGAAGGAACAAGAACAAAAGAAAGACTCCTCCAGCAACTAGAAGTATTGGTGCTGATTTTTGTATTGAATCTTGAACCAGTGGATCAGAAGACCAAGCAGCAGAGAGGACCTGCCCAGCAGAAAGAGATCTATTGAAGGCCCAAATTATTAAAAATGGTAAAAGTCCTCGAACAAGGAAAACTGCTATAAACATTCCCCAAGTTAGAAACCATCTACGAGCACGTTTACCCATGGTAGATAGAACCTCTGCATTTATTATGGCGTTATCTACTGAAGAAACTGCTTCGAATAGAACGAGTCCTATGATTGTAAAAATCGCTGTTAACATTTCTATATTCTACCCCATTTCCCTAATTTTGTCCTTTTAATGGAAAAAGCCAATGCTGGTATGTGTAAACCATCCCCCAGAGAGTTGGCTATGCTTCTCACATAGGTACCACTACTGCACTTTATGCTAAAGCTACCTATAAAATATATATCCTGATTTTTTAACTTCTCCTTCCAGATTTTTAATATTTCTTTCTGTCTAAAGTCCCCTTTTACTTTCTGTATTCTCTTTTCTATATTTTCAAGGATTCTTTTATTGTTCATTTTCTCCAACTTTTTGATACTCAACTTTTTTATAGTTACTTCTTTCTCTGGTATTTCTACTTCTGTATTATTCCTTGCATAAGTAAACAATGGCTTACCAGAAACAGTTCTAGATGAATATATAGGATACTTCTGGACAACTTTGCCTTTTAATTTATTTAATTCCTTTTTTATCTTATTGATATCTAAGTTATCTATGCTTTGTGTTTTTAATACCTTACCCAATATGTCATACGTGTCTGTAGAAAATCCAAAAAGGACCTTGAATTCATATTCCTTATCCAAGCCGAGGTATTTATCTTTCTGTTTACATTCCTCTCCTGCTAAGAGCAGAAGTAAGCCTTCGGCCATTGGATCGAGTCTACCAGCATAAGTAATGGGCAAATCTTTATATGATTTGTTTTTACTACGAAACACCTCTAGGGCTTCTAGAGGTGTTTCACCTTCTTTTTTATTTATTAGAATTACTTTCTTCAAAACCTATAACTATTTATTTAACTCTTGAAAAGTTATGTTGGTTGGGATAGCGAATTTAGACATATCTACTGTCCAAGGGTCACAATCATAGTCTCCTATTTGTTCTGCGTTCCAGTTATATGTGCCAGATGTGCTAGTGCTTGTATTCCCTTCTCCCTCTACTACCTTAACCTTGAATCCCATACTAGGAGCCACAGAAGTCCAGCTATATGTATATCCATCACGAACTATTACAGTAGAATCAACAGTCAGATTCTCAACCTTAGAACTATAATCTCCTCTAACCATGCCGTCGCTTACATAAGTCGTGCCTTCGGTCATGTTATTGTAATCTCCACTTATGTATTGATTCACAGTACATTTATAAGATCCTCCTTGTTTGATGAATTGTCCAAATGACATTTTCTTACCAGATTGCTCACTCACAACTTCTTCTTCATTAGAATCATTACTCTCTTCTATATTAGCTACCTCATTTTGATCAACTGAATCTGAATTAAATACATAATAACCTACTCCTACTAAAACCACTGCCATAATAATCCAAGTAAATGTTTTTATCATAATTTTTTAAATTTAATTTCTAATTAGCGAACAGAACAATTATATCACGAATACTATATCCTCAAACCAGAATTTCTATATTAACTCTAGTTTAACTCTTACCATATCGCTTGCCATTATCCCCTCCTTCTTTCTTATTTCTAATTTAAGTGGCAATAGGTAGGTTCCAGATCTCTTGTCAGGAAAGACAGAAGTAGTCCATGAACTCTTACCTATAGTTACTCTTACCTTAACTGCGCCCCAACCTCTTCTTAGTTTACCTAATTGAATTTTCTTTACCTTCTCGGAAGTTGTCTTATCTACAGATATAAAATGCCATGGATTCTCTCCACTCCACAACCAAACCTTGGATTTAAAGTTAAAACTTGTCTTCATCTTGTATTTTTGACAATACACACAGCTAATTGAGCTTAAGAGCTTCAATTGATATAATACTACAATATGAAGAATATATTGATTACCAGTAAAATTCCAGAAATAGCAGTAAGTATACTAAAATCCAAGGGTTATACTGTTGATGTTAATAATACAGATTCTATCCCTACTCAAGGTCAAATAATCAAACTCCTAAAGAAGAAACCTTATGATGCAGTCATATCTCTTCTAACCAACAAAATAGATGCGAAAATTTTCGATGCATCTCCAAGTGTAAAAATCTACGTAAACTACGCTTCGGGATTCGACAATATAGATATAGTAGAAGCAAAGAATCGTGGAATCTTGGTTGCCAACTCACCTGCCGACCAATCAGCCGAAGCTGTAGCTGAGCATACTATCGCTTTAATGCTCTCCCTTGCTGCAAGGATTGTTGAATCAGATATGTTTGTGAGGAAAGGTAAATACAAGGGCTGGATGCCAATGAATTTTATAGGTACTGATATATTGGGTAAGACTCTAGGACTTATCGGAAGCGGAAGAATAGGACAGAAAGTAATTCATTACTGTAAAGGATTTGGATTGAAAATAATCTATCATGATGTAAACAGAAACGAACAAATCGAGAAAGAATACGGAGCAGTATATTGTAATTCTGTAGAAGACCTACTGAAACAAGCAGACATTGTGAGCTTGCACGTTCCCCTTCTGCCTTCTACTAAACATTTAATAAACGAAACTCGACTTCATTTAATGAAACCTACAAGCATCCTAGTAAACACTTCTCGCGGACCTGTGATAGATGAGAAGGCTCTAGCTAAGGCACTCAAGAATAAAGTCATCGAAGGTGCAGGATTAGATGTATTTGAATTTGAACCCAAGATAACTCCAGAACTACTTAAACTTCCAAACGTAATACTTACACCACATACAGCTTCAGCTAGTATAGAAGCTAGAAACGAAATGGCCGAAATATCAGCTAACAACATTATAGATTTCTTTGAGGGACGGACACCGAGAAACTTAGTAAATAAATAATTCTTTATGGGTAAACTTATATTAGCTCGACATCACGAATCGGAGTGGAACAAGCTTGGCAAATGGACAGGAGTAACAGATGTTCACCTGTCCGAGTACGGCTTCGAAAAATCAAAAGACATGGGTCTAATACTACAAGACGTAGATATAGACTATGCTTTTGCTTCTATGCAAGTACGGTCAATAGAAACTCTCTCCTGTATGTTAGACGTCTGTAAAAAGCTAAAAGTTCCAACAGAACATGCCAAGGAACTAAACGAACGCGACTACGGAGACTACACAGGAAAGAATAAATGGGAAATGCAAAAGCTACTAGGTGAAGAAGAATTTAAGAAAGTTCGCCGAAGCTGGGACTACATACTGCCTAATGGTGAATCATTGAAAATGGTTTACGAGAGAGTAGTGCCGTTCTTCTTGCTAAAAATTCTACCTTTAGTAAAGCAAGGTAAGAATGTTTTAGTTGTAGCTCATGGTAACTCCCTGCGCGCCCTTACTAAATACATAGAGAACGTAAGTGAGGAAGATATCGCAAACCTTGAATTCCCTTTTGGGGGTATAATAACTTATGAACTAGACGACAGCGGACATATGGTTAATAAAGACACGAAACAAATAGATCAAAAACAAATGATATGAAACACTCAAAAGCACAAATAGTAGCAACAATAGGTCCATCATCAGCTAAGCACGATGTGTTAAAGGAAATGATTCTACACAACATGGATGTAGCTAGGTTTAACTTTTCTTGGTCAAACATAGAAGAGAGAAAAATTCACATAAAACTAATCAGAGACATAGAAAGTGAACTAAATGTAAAGATACCTATAATAGAAGACCTCCCAGGACCAAGAATTCAGAAAGAAAAGGGCCATACCTACGTACCAGAGAAGGTGCCAACAGAACACGACATTGAACTAATAAAGTTTGGCATTGAGAACAACCTAGACTATATTGCCCTATCCTTCGTAGGAGACAGAGACGAGGTAAAAAGATGCAAAGAAATAATAAAAGAAAATTCCGGAACTCAAAAAGTAATAGCTAAGATAGAGAGAGCTATCGCAGTAGAAAACATAGATGGAATAATAGAAGAAGCTGATGCAGTGATGGTTGCTAGAGGAGATCTAGGTGAAGAGATACCACTTGAGAAGATTCCTTTCATCCAAGAAAAAATAATCAAGAAGTGTAAGCTTGCTGGTAAGCCAGTAATAACTGCTACTCAGATGATGTTGTCTATGGTTGATAATAATAAACCAACGAGAGCAGAAGTCACAGATGTAGCTAATGCAATCCTAGAAGGCTCTGACGCTGTCATGCTATCAGAGGAAACAACCATAGGTAAATATCCCGTAGAAACAGTAACCATGATGGAGAAAATCATACTCGAGGCCGAATCTCACATGGAGAAAGATACAATTAACCATTTATAAAATGTCTAAAATACTAAGAGTAGAAGCAAGTGAGATATTGGATTCTAGAGGGAACCCAACCATTGAAGCTATCTGTACACTTCTAAGTGGAGAAGTAGGCATAGCCTCTGTCCCCTCTGGTAAGAGCACAGGAGTAAACGAAGCATTAGAACTAAGAGATAAGGATAACTCCAGATATGGCGGACTAGGTGTTCTAACTGCAATAGAAAATATAAATGTAGAAATAAATAATGAAATTTCTGGTAAGGAATTCACCCAAGCCTCACTCGATGAAACACTTATAAACCTAGATGATACTAGAAACAAGTCTAGACTAGGAGCGAACGCAATACTTGCTGTATCTATTGCCTTCGCCAAGGCAAAAGCCGAAGAAGAAAACAAGAATCTCTATGAATACCTAGGAGGACTCATAGGCAACACAGAGTTCAAGTCCCCAACACCAATGTTTAATATTGTTAATGGTGGCAAACATTCGGATAGTGGGTTAAATATTCAAGAATTCATGGTAATCCCAAAAGAGGAGAAAACTTTTCAAGAAAAGTTAGATATAGTTTCTAATATAATAAATTCTCTACGAGATATTCTAATATCGAAGGGATACACTACTAACCTAGGAGACGAGGGAGGATTTGCTTCTAAGCTATCTTCTAACGAAGAAGCATTTATGCTTATAGAAGAAGCGATAGAGAAATCTAGTTATAGTAAAGAAGAAGTATCTTTAGGAATAGATGTTGCCGCTTCAAATCTATACAAGGAAGGTAAATATGAAATAACTACAAACGGAGAAAAGAAACTCATAGGAAGAGACGAGATTATATCTTGGTATGAAGGCTTGATTGCTAAGTATCCTCTAATCTCGATAGAAGATGGATTAGAAGAAGAAGACTATGAAGGATTCTCTCTCATGCTCAACAAGTTTAAATCAACAACTCAGATTGTAGGCGATGATCTAACTGTAACAAACGTAGAGAGGATGCAAGGAGCTAAAGAAAATAATTCTATAAATGCTGTAATAATAAAGCCGAACCAAATAGGCACCCTAACAGAAACATTAGATGCAATAAAATTTGCCAAGGACAACAACTGGAAAACCATAATCTCTCATCGGTCAGGAGAAACAATGGATACCTTTATAGCTGACTTAGCTGTCGGAGTATCATCTGAGTTCATAAAATCAGGTTCCCCTACTAGACCAGAGAGAACTTGTAAATATGAAAGAATCGTGGAGATAGAAAACTTAATTAAGAACTAAAACAGCCCCTAGCTAGGGGCTGTTTTTAAAATAAAAATTACTTTGCGTTGTAGTAGAATTTCTCGTTTACTACTTTACCAT
>JAGORC010000002.1 GCA_018063015.1 Minisyncoccota bacterium | reverse complement strand
ACCTTCTATTAAACGCCTAGGCTGGGAAGCAAAGAGTGGTGAGGCTCACGCTGATGCACTACTTCGTTCACTTGTCATATCTAGGTTAGGAAGATCAGGAGACAAGAAGACTATAACCTTCGCCAGAGACCTGTTCAAAGCAATGCAGAAAGGAGAACAAATACATCCTGATATTCGTGGAGCTATATATGGAATAGTAGCAACTCATAGTGGAATGAAAGAATACAAGGCACTAATCAAGAAATATAAAGCGGAAACCCTTCATGAAGAAAAGAATCGTATAGGTAGTGCTTTAGGCGACTTCAGAGATGATAAAATACTTTGCCTATCTATGCACTTCGCACTCTCAAACGAAGTTAGAATTCAGGACACAATAGGAATATTCTCTGGAATAGGAGCAAATCCTCTAGGCCGAAACATCTGGCTCAAATCTCTAAAACAAAATTGGAAAATGCTTGTAACCCGATACGGTGATGGAGGCATGGCGCTAGGTAGGATGGTGAAAGCAATAGGAGGAAGTGCTGAGAAGAAACATCTAGATGACTTCAAGAAATTCTTCGCAACCCATGATGCCCCCGGAGCTAAGCGGTCAGTTGATCAAGTTATAGAACGTCTAGAATCTAATGTCGCTTGGCTTACGCGAGACGGCAAGGCCATTGAGAAGTTCCTAAAGTAAGTTGTATAATACATCTATGAATAAATTTGAAGGAATAATGAACAAAGCTCTAGGTTATGATAGTGAAGAGGTAAAAAACCCTGAGCAAGCAGAGACGCGTAGAGACATACGTGAGAGGGCTAAGTTCCCTCCTCATATTCAGGATATTCTAAGTAGAATTGAAAGATTAGGAGAAGAAGAATCTAAAATAAAAGATGCTATAAGTGAAACAAGGAAAAGTCTAAAAAATCAAGAAGACGAAGCAATCTTAGACAATCTAGAGAAACAACTAAGAGATGTACAGAATAGAGAAATAGAAATAAGTAGAGATTTAATGGAAACACTTTCAAAGGATAGAAAACTCCATGAACAATTTTCACAGTATATGGCTAAAATATATGACGCAGAAAATCCTCCAGAAGAGCTAAAATTTAGTGATAATTAAATCTTATCTATTTTACTAGCGACAATGAAGTCGTTTTCTGATAGGCCTTTTATAGCGTGGGTTGTTAGGTCTATGTGAACTTTATTGTAAGAAATTTGAATGTCAGGGTGGTGACCTTCTGATTCTGCTACATCAGCAACTTTGTTTACAAACGCCATTGCTTCTACGAAGTCTTTAAACTTGTAATCCTTGGATATCGCATCAGCTTTTTCATTCAACACCCAGAGAGGAGTCATAGACATATAACTCTCTGCCATCGATCTCTCCATAGGTTCGATACTTCCTACTTCGCACGGGATACATTTCTTTTTTGTTAAATCTTCCATATTGGTATTATACCAGATTTGCGGAAATATTTTCTCGCAACTTGGCTATTTTGTAAATTGCAAAAACAAGCAGGAAGGAAGCCACCCACTGAGAAGCTCCCAGAATTGTATTGTTTACAACCATATCAAGCACGATAGCTACAAATGGGAAAGTGAGCTCTAGGATAGTAGAAACATGCACAGAAGTCTTGGCCAAGCCTCTGTAGTATATAAGTAGCGCTACCATGCCCGTAGATACAGCTATAAGCCCTAAAAGGCCGAATTGTGAAGTATTAGGTAGTGCTATAGCACCTTCACCTGTTTTGCCTAATATAAGCATTAATGGAAGGGCTATAACAGTAGTCACTAGGAATCTATAGAAGGTGCTGACTTTGGAGTCTACCTTACCTAGAAGCATCTTAGAAAACGTAGTAGAAGATCCCCAAGCCATAGCGGCTAGAAGAGCATATAGAGCTGCTATGGCTGTACCCTCTCCTGTTTCTAGATTTACCACTCCATTTTTAAATGTGACAAAGTATGCAGATAGAAGAGCAAGAATTGCCCACTTGATATATCTCTTGTCTAACTTTTCTTTTAAGAAAATACTCGCTGTTGTGATAGCGAATATCGGTTGAAGTTTCTGAAGTAAAAATACTACAGAAATAGATATGAAGTGCACCTTACCCAGAGCTGTAGTGAACCATAGCGTTCCAAGTAGACCTGAAAGCACAGCCACTAGGGCAACCAGCCACCATTCCCTGTTGGTTAGTTTTGTTTTAAATACAAGTTTAAATACAAAAGGATAAAGTAATAGAAATCCTATCAAGTGCTCGAAGAATATTATAGTAATGGGTGGAAGAGTGTATAGGTGCTGACGAATAAGTCCATCAAACGCCCAGAGTAATGCTGCAATGATTATAAATATCGGACCTGAATAATTTTTCATAAACCTATATTAGCATTTCTTTAAATCCTTGCCTATTTGAGATATTAGTTCTTTTTCTGATTTAAATTTTTTATAAGGTCTGATGAAACTATTTGTACTTAGAATTAATTTCTTTCCATATAGATTGCCCTTGAACTTAAGCAAATGAGCCTCTAGCTTCGGTAGTCCTCTCTTATCTAGTGGGCCTATTACTATCCCCGCCCTGTATGATTTATTTCCAACCTCTGCAATACCAGAATAAACACCAAACTTAGGTTGAGTTGTTAGTTTTACGAATTGTCTTCTGTCTAAGTTAGCAGTAGGAAAACCTATTTTTCTACCGTAATTCTCCCCTTTTATAACCTTCCCAGAAATTATAAATTTACTCATTTTTTGCTTTTTCGAATTTAGCGTTTTCTTTTATTAAGTATTTACGAACAGCTCTAGAGATAGAAATCAAAACTAGGAAAACGACTACGCTTAGAATTATATTCTTCAATGTGCCTATTCCTGAAACTATATAATCAAGCCTACTTCTAAAGTAAAACCCAGCAAACAAATAAAGTGGCACATAGATAAGTAGTGCAGCTAAATCTAAGAAGAAAAACTTCCTAAACGACACCCCCATCTGCCCAGCTAGAAATGGTCCCAGGAACCTGAGCTGAACCAGGAACCTAGAGAAGAAGATAACTTTATAAATATGTTTTCGAAGCCATTCTGTTCGGCTAGCAAGTCTTCCAGCGAAAACCTTGTCGTAAAATGCAGTAATTAATTTATTGCCTCTTTTGGAAAGGAAATACATTGCTATATCTGAAGTAAGCAATCCAAGTATTACAACAGGAAGAATCAGCGCTCCACTAAATACAGGTCCTCCAGATAAATACCCAAGCACAAGAACAACGATCTCCTCTGGAACAGGAATGAAAACATTCGAGATAAGTGCAACTCCGAAAACACCTATATAAGATAGTGTGCCTAGTTCTTTTATTAAATCTTCAGTTCCCATTTTAAGGAATTTATTTTAGTAACCTTCGCTACTTAATTTCTCGTCGATTCTGTTCATATCTCGTGGGAACATTGATGCTTCACGAATATTCTTGAGTCCTAGTAATTGCATTGTTATACGTTCTGCTCCGAATGCGAACCCACCTTCTGGTGGTACTCCGTATTTGAAAGCTTCTAAGAACGTCTTTACCTTAGCTGGATCCATGTTCCATAGCTCAACATGCTTTATGAGTTGTTCGTAATCATTTATTCTTCTTCCTCCTGAAAGCCACTCTACTCCTCTACATAGTAAATCCATTCCTTCATTGTATTCTGGTTCTTCTGGATTTGGATAAACATAGAAAGGCTTCTTCTTAGTAGGATATCCGTATATAAATACGAAATCAGAACCTGTTTCCTCCTTTATGATTTCACAAATTTCTCTTTCGTCTTGAGGATTAGTATCTTTCTCTCCTCTTACATCTCTACCAAATTTCTGAAAAATCTTTTCCTGTACTTCTCTTAGAGATAGAGTTGGAGTTTTGTCTATCATTACTGGGATAGTAGCGTTTAGTGTCTTTAAATGTTCTTGATTCTTAGCTTCTACTTGTTTAAGTATAAATCTGACAGTTTCCTCTGCCATATCTCTAACGTCAGTCCATGAATCTATAAATCCCATCTCTGCGTCAAGAGATACTATCTCTGTAAGATGTCTAGTAGTAGAAGATGGTTCAGCACGAAATACTTTATTCACAGAGAAACATCTCTCGAAAGCAGACATTACTATTTGTTTGTATAGTTGAGGTGATTGAGTTAGGTATGCTTTCTTGTCGAAATAGTTAACCTGGAACACTTCTGCTCCCCCCTCTGCTGTTGCTGGAGTTATTGCTGGTGCCTGAAATTCAAAGAAATTATTCTGCTTCATAAACTCTCTAAAGGAATCTATTATTGTTTCCTGAACCTTGAATACTGCCTGAACTTTAGGATGACGAAATACCAATGACCTATTATCCAACTCGGTCGTAAGCTCTAGGTTGTAACCCTCAAGTGACATGTCGAATGGTAGCTCATGTGCCTTACTTAATATTTCAATATTTAAAACTTCAAGTTCAACATCTCCATTTAGAACATCTTTATTTATATTTTTCTCTGGGCGCTTATTTACCATTCCTACTATCTTTAGTACCCATTCAGGACGAATCTCTTTGGCTTTATCTATTACCTCAGTTCTAGAAGGAAGAGCTACACACTGAACTAATCCTGTCATGTCTCGCATATCAAAGAAAACCATCTTTCCTTGATCACGTCTGACATTAACCCAGCCCGCTATTATTACTTCTTTGCCGACATTATCCTTTAAATCTTTAATATAAACTCTGTTTTTCATAGATTTTTAGTATATCATTTTAAATAAATAAAAAAAGAAGGGCACCGTATAAACGATACCCTTCTTACTTAGAATTTAAAGTACAAACAATCCATTTACGGATTTGTTGGTATAAACTCTTTCAATGGCCGTAGCAAAAAGCTCTGCTACGGATAAAACCTTAATCTTCTTACTCTTTCGCTTCAGTGGAATCGTGTCAGTGGTGATCAACTCCAAGAGTGGAGAATTCTCGATGTTTTCGTATGCATTGCCGGACAGAACTGGGTGGGTACAGAAAGCTCTGACACTCTTTGCACCTTTTGCCATGATAGCTTCAGCTGTTTTGCATAATGTACCAGCTGTATCAGCTAAGTCATCAATAATGATAACGTTTCTGTCAGTAACATCACCGATTACAGTTATTTTCCCGACTTCGTTCGGCTTCTTGCGGAACTTATCGCAAATCACCAGGTCAGCGTTAAAATAGTTTGCGTACTTCCGAACCCTATCAGCACTTCCTGTGTCAGGTGCTGCAAATGTAAGATTTGGAACCTTCATTTTCTTGATGTAGGGAGCAAAAACAGCTGACGCCATAAGGTGATCTACCGGAATGTCGAAGAACCCCTGAATTTGTGGTGCATGCAAATCCATTGTTATAACTCTGGTTGCACCAGCACCTTCCAGCATATTGGCTATTACCTTTGCGGTAATCGCTGTGCGAGGGCGATCCTTGCGGTCCTGCCTAGCAAAGCCAAAATAAGGGATGACAGGGATAATGTAATGAGCCGAAGCTCTTTTGGCTGCATCAATCAACATAATTAACTCAAATAGGTTTTCAGTAGGAGAAAATGTTGATTGAACTAAAAATACATCAGAACCTCTGATGCTTTCATTGAAATACGGAGAGAATTCTCCATCTGAGAACCTTCTCATTACAATTTTCCCATTTGCCTTTCTGAGGCCTTTTGCTATTTGTTTAGCTAATGCTTCTGAAGCAGTACCTCCGAAAATTTTTGAATTTGATTTCATACGTGTGGTTTTATTTTATAGATTTTATTTACAAAAGACAACAATAACTACCCCTACATTACATAAGGATGTAACTTCTGTCAAATTAAAAACAGTGAGCAAATTTTATTATTCGCTCACTGTAAAAGCTGAAATTAAATCCTGAAAAACTCCATAGTTAGAAAACTAATCACTTCTACCAGTCTACCCGAGGAGCATCTATCTGTGTAATGTCACCTTCAAGTAAAAACTTTCCTATTGTAAAAATTTCAACAGGAAGGTAGTGTAAATTATATTTCAGTATACACATGTTATTATACATATACTCTACAGAAAACTCTTCGCCCTTAGGAATTTCTAATTCTGGAATCTTACAAATTAGTCCAGGATATCCTGTGTCGTGTTCTTTACTGCCAAAGCCTACTTTTACCTTGGTTCTAAAATAAGTTGTCATTTTTTCCTCCTTTGTTTTTAGATTTATTAATTTAGTTTTCAAATAACAAAACCGGCTTTTGGGCCGGTTAATAAATTCCTTTAAATCTAGAGAAAGAAATCAACAAATCAGCGCAAAAGCATCAAGCTATCTGCGCCCCACCAGAAACCTATACCGTTGTTGATTTTTGTATCCATGTACTAGTACATGATAGTATAATAAAAAAATAATACAAGTGTATTTTATAGAAAAATGTGGAAAACCACTAAAACTTATTATTTGCTTAGCTTGTTAAGGACGAGTGCAAATCCTCCTTTCTTATTCCTTAGCTCTCTTGAACCACGAGTAACAGTACTTATCCCAATACAGAGCTCCCCTGCTACGTCCCTGTGCTTGTCTCCTTTATTTAGTCTTTTTACTATCTGCCACCTTAGAGCGACCTCTTCAAGCTCTTTTGGAGTAAGAATATCCACCAGAAGTTCTTTCATTAAATTCTTATCAACTCCAATTTGAGAAAAAACATTAACAATTTCTTTTTTGTATTCTTCTAGTTTTTGTTTATTTTTCATATACAGAAACTCCTACTTTCTTTTTTACTTCCTGCATCTTCTTAGAAGCTACTTTCTTAGCCTTTACCCCACCATCTTTTAGTATTTTTATAACCTTAGGAATTGTCTTCTCTAGTTTCTTTCTCTTCTCTCTCATTGGCGCAATAAAGTTCTCTAGATCTTCTACTAGTAAATCTTTAAGTTCTTTGTATTTACCTGCTTTGCTTTCATATAGTGGCAGAAGTTCAGAAGCCGGTCTTAGAAGGTTATGAATAGCATAGACATTCTTAGGAATTCCTCCACTAGAATCAGTGACTATACTCATCACACACTTTTTTATTTCTTCGTATTCTGCAAAAAGAGGTATGGTATTACCATAACTCTTACTCATCTTCTGTCCGTCAGTACCAGGAACTATGGCTACATCTTTTATAATCATTGCATCAGGCATCTTGAAGGTTTCGCCAAATTTATTATTGAATTTGATTGCTGTATCTCTAGCTATTTCTATGTGCTGTTTCTGATCTTGGCCTACTGGGACAATGTCTGCATTGTAAATCAAAATATCAGCTGACATAAGCATTGGATAGTTAAATGTACCTACATCTATTTCCTTGTTCTTGGCTTCAGCATCCTTGAAGGCATGAGCACGCATAAGATAAGGCATTGTTGTAATAGTATCGAATATCCAAGCAAGTTCTGTGTGTTCTGATACATCTGATTGTTTAAATATAGTTACCTTCTTTGGATCAAGTCCTATCGCTAGGAAATCCAAAAGCACTCCTATTATATTTTCTCGCATTGATTTAGCGTCCTGGACTGATTTCATTGCGTGATAATCAGCTATCATTAGATACATTTCATGCTCCTTCTGATAATCAACCATTTGCTTCATCATCCCGAAGTAGTTCCCAATATGTGGCCTTCCTGAGGGCTGTATGCCGGAAAGCAATATTTTCTTTGTTTCATTTGCCATAGTTAATATATTATCATACTTCACCATTAGAGCACGAGTATTTCTCCACATTTTTTAAACAGAATTACCAACTTTTAGCTTTGACAAAGAAGTCCTAGTAATAGAGAATGTACCTAATGCAAGAGAGAAAAAACAATTCTAAAGCGAATCTAAGGATACCTCCTCAGAGTATCGATTCTGAGAAAGCAGTACTTGGTTCTATAATGCTCCGAAAAGACGCAATTCATGAAATAGAGGACATCATAACCCCGGAATCATTCTATGTTGATAAGCATGCAATAATCTATCAAGCTATGCTTGATCTACATCTTAAACATGAACCAATAGACATGCTTTCTCTCTCAACCAAACTCCGTGAGAGAAAAATGCTAGAGAAGATAGGCGGTAATCAATACTTAGCTGACATAGTCAGCGTAGTTCCCTCTTCTACTAACGTAAAACACTACGCAGAAATTGTTCAAAAGAAATATGTTTTAAGAAGTCTTATAAATGCTGCAGATTATATGTCTGAGCTAGCTTTTGAAGAAAGTGATGAACATTTAGACGATATACTAGACACAGCTGAGAAAACTATTTTCAATGTTGTATCTTCACCCAAGAATCAGAAATATGTTTCTATGAAAGAAGCTCTGCCTGAAGCATATGAGCGATTAGAGAAACTTCATGAACATAAAGGTATGCTCCGTGGTATCCCTACTGGATTTCGTGATATGGATAACATGCTGTCTGGATTTCAGAGATCTGACCTTATCATACTTGCAGCCCGACCTTCTATGGGTAAGACAGCACTTGCTCTTGATATAGCTCGTATGACTTCTGTTCTTCATGATAAATCTGTAGTTATATTCTCTCTTGAAATGTCATCTCAACAATTAGTAGATCGTATGTTGTCTGCTGAATCTCGTGTTAATGCTTGGAACCTTAGAACAGGAAGACTGTCCTCTGATAGAGAGTTCTCACTACTGCGTGACTCACTTGATAAATTAGCTAAAGCTAAAATATTTATTGATGATCAACCAGGAAATTCTATCGTAAGGATGAAGGCCCTAGCCCGACGTCTAAAAGCAGAGAAAGGTCTTGATATGATCATCGTAGACTATCTACAGCTTATGACTACTTCAAAGAGTTATGATTCTATGGTTAACCAAGTGACTGAAATCTCTAGATCACTTAAAGCTCTAGCGAAGGAGCTTGATGTTCCTGTACTTGCACTCTCTCAGCTATCTCGTGCTGTAGAATCTAGAGGTGGCAAGCCTCGTCTATCTGATCTTAGAGATTCCGGATCTATTGAACAGGACGCCGACATTGTTATGTTTATTCACAGAGAAGATAAGGGTAAAGATGAATCAGAGAAAACAAACATTGCTGAGATTCTAATAGAGAAACACAGAAATGGTCCTACTGGTAAGATTGATCTCTATTTCGATGAAAAGACTACAACATTCCTAAACCTTGAGAAAAGTAGCATAAGTGAATTCGCTCCTTCTAAACTAGGTGACAGTTTGGATGAATTTTAATATACTAGTCTCTAATGGACACGATAGACAAGCTTACAGAAATCTTTAAAGAATTTCCTGGCATTGGAGAACGTCAAGCGAGACGATTTGTGTATTTTCTAATGTCTCGTAATGGAGAGTATGCTAGTAATCTAACAAGGCTTGTTGCCGAGCTCAAAAAAGAAATAAGCCAATGTAATGAGTGTTACATATTCTTTATTTCTAATAATGGGAAAATTTGTGATATATGTAAGGACCCGAACACTGATTCTTCTCTTTTAATGATAGTAGAGAAAGATTCAGACCTAGAATCAGTTAGAAAAAGCAGAGTGTATTTAGGAAAATATTTTATTCTTGGAGGACTTGTTCCTATAGTTGAAAAAACAACAAAAAGTAGAGTTCGTATTGAAGAACTAAAAAATAGAATAAGTAAGGAAGGTTTAAATCTAAAAGAAATAATACTCGCCTTCTCGCTGTCTCCTCAGGGCGACCATACTGATTTCTATGTCCGAAGCCAATTAAAGGAAGTGATAGAAATAAATAATATTAAAATTTCATCTTTAGGTCGTGGACTCTCAACTGGGACAGAGCTTGAATACTCAGATAACGACACATTAAAAAACGCATTAAAGAACAGACAATAATGAGTCTTGATGAATTTGAAAAACTAATAAAGAAAGATAAATATCAGGTCTTCTTTTTCTCCTCTCCCCCACATTTACCTTTCTTTTTTGCGAGACATCCTTGGTTTGTGATAAATAAAAAAGGGGAAGTTTCTAGATGGGAAATATTAATACAGAATAATAATTGTTGTAATAAAAGCGTAAAAGAACATTTATATAAAAATCATTACCCCTTAATACGAGGGTTAGGATTATTCCCTGTAATAAAATGGTATTGGAAAAGCGAGCTTGTAAAATACACTGAGGGTGAAGAAGGTTCCTCGGCTCAGCAAATGGTTGAATTTATAGAAAATTCTAAAAACACTTATCCATATTGTCATAAGTACTTAGGATTAGGTCCAAACAGTAACACTTATGCAAAATGGATTTTAGATAAATTCCCTGAGTTTGGACTAAAATTATCTTGGCGTTATGTAGGTAAAAATTACATAAAATAAAATCCCTGATTTCAGGGATTTTATTTTAGAGCGAGGATCTTTACTTTGAAGAATGGTTGTCTGTGTCCATTTCGGCGTAGATAACGAGACTTCTGTTTGTATTTCATTACTAACACCTTTCGAGCTCTGCCTATTTCTGATATTTCTGCTTCAACCTTAGCTCCTGTAACATAAGGTGCACCTATTGTTGTGTCTTTGCCGTCATCAACAAGAAGAACCTTATCAAAAGATATTTTGTCTCCTTTCTTGTATTCACCCTTTATCTTTTCGATAGAAAGAACAGCCCCTTTTGAGACCTTATATTGCTTTCCACCTGTTTGTATTACTGCGAATTCCATAGGCACAATAATATACAAAATATTGGAAAAAAGCAAGCTTTTTGTTATTATTAGGCTATGCAATCAAAAATTATTGAACGTTACTTCTTTTTCGGACTATTAATAGGTACCCTTATTTTAACCTTTATAATATTCCAACCATTTTGGATGGTACTAGTGTTGGGAACCTGTTTTACTGTCGTTTTATACCCTATCTATGCTTGGTTTACCAAGAAAATGCCTGATTGGCTGGCATCCCTTCTAACTGTGATTATATTCGTTATAGTCTTGTGTGGACCTCTATTTGGCATAGGAAAGGTAGTATTCAACCAAGCTCAGAACACTTATCAAACAGTCATAAAAGGTGAAAATTCTGGTGTTTTCCTTTCTAGAATAGAAACTACAGTTAATAAGTATCTTCCGGAAGGTGTGGTGTTTAATGCCCAAGAAAAAGCTTCTACTTTCTTATCTGGTATAGGTTCTAATATAGGAACAATATTTAGTTCTACATTCTCTGCATTTTTCTCATTCATGCTTGTACTACTAGTAATGTTTTATTTATTTAAAGATGGGGCTCATTTCCGACGTGCGCTAATAGTACTATCTCCTCTGTCGGATCAAGATGATGAGAAGATAATAAAAAGATTATCTAAAGCAATAAATGGAGTAATAAAAGGATATTTATTTATAGCCTTGGTTCAAGGAACTTTAATGGGGATAGGTTTGTGGATGTTTGGGGTTCCGAACCCAGCACTATGGGGTATGGTTGCCGCAGTAGCGTCCCTCCTACCAACCATAGGAACATCTTTAGTATCTATCCCCGCAATAATATATCTTCTAGCAATGGGAGAAAATGCAAATGCAATAGGGCTTCTTGTTTGGGCAATGACCTTAGTGGGTACTGTCGATAATTTCCTAAGTCCATTAATCGTAGGAAGCAGAACAAATGTACCTTCTTTTGTAATATTATTTTCAGTACTAGGTGGTATATCACTATTGGGCCCAGTAGGAATACTAATAGGTCCCTTGGTAGTAAGTCTCCTTTATACCCTTATTTCAATCTACCGCAACGAATACAGACAAACTCAAATATAATATGCTCAAATTCTACAACACACTAAGTAAGGTAGCAGAGGACTTCTCTCCTGTAAATAACAATGAGGTGAAAATGTACACCTGTGGTCCTACTGTGTATAACTATCCTCATATAGGAAACTATCGATCTTATATATTTGCTGACATATTGAAAAGGACGCTCTCTTATAACGGATATGAAGTTAAACACATAATGAATCTGACAGATGTAGATGACAAGACAATTCGCGAATCACAAAAAGAAGGTAAAACTTTAAAAGACTTTACAGAATTCTATTCTGAAGAATTCAAGAAAGATATTTCTTCATTAAATATAATAAACCCAGAGAAATTCACTAAAGCTACCGACTATATAGACAAAATGGTAGAGGTAATAGAGAAACTCATAGAAAAAAGTTTAGCTTACAAATCATCTGATGGTAGTGTGTATTTCAACATAAAGAAGTTCAATAATTACGGCAAACTATCTGGAATACAATTAGACAATCAGAAAGAAAATGCAGAAGGCAGAATAAATACTGATGAGTACGAAAAAGACAACATACAAGACTTCGCCTTATGGAAGGCATGGGATGAGAAGGATGGCGAAGTATTCTGGGATACAAGATTAGGTAAGGGCAGGCCTGGCTGGCATATAGAATGTTCTGCTATGGCTATGGCTAATTTAGGAGAAGAAATTGATATCCATACAGGCGGAGTTGATTTAATATTCCCCCACCATGAAAACGAAATAGCTCAATCTGAAGGTACAACAAATAAAAACTTCTCAAAATTCTGGATGCACAATGAACACCTAATGGTAGAAGGTAAGAAAATGGCGAAGTCTTCTAATAATTTCTACACCCTGAGAGATCTAATAGAAAAAGGCATTAATCCCCTGTCTTTTAGACTCTGGTTGCTAACTGCAAACTACAGAACAAGAACAAATTTTACTTGGGAAACTTTAGAAGGTACGGATACTGCTTTAAGAAAATTACATAATGCGTATATTGAACTTGGAGAAAGTATAGGAAAGGTCAACAAAGAATATCAAGAAAAATTCAAAAATTATATAAACGATGATTTAGATACACCTAAGGCATTAGCCCTACTTTGGGATTTAGTTAAAGACACTTCGATAACAAACGAAGACAAAAAAGCTACTATGCTTGATTTTGATAAGGTATTAGGACTTAGTTTCGACAAAATAAGAGAAGAGAAAATCCCAGAAGAAGTAAAGGGTTTACAACTTGAAAGAGAGACTGCTAGAAGTAGTAAAGACTTTCTTAAATCAGATGAGCTAAGAAATAAAATTAACTCACTTGGCTATGAGGTTAAGGATACCGAGGATGGTTCTGTTATATCTAAGCTCTAAGCAGGTTCTTGCTGAGTAATACAATGTATTGCTCCTCCTCCATATATTAAATCTCTGCAATCTATAGTTACAATTTCCTTGTCCGGGAAGCAAGATTTAATTATGTTTACAGCCTTTTCATCGTTTTCATCTTGGAATACAGAAACAAGAACTATTTTATTAGTAATATAGAAGTTAGCATAAGATACAGGTGCCTTGCTCCCATCGTCATACCTCATATGGGGCATTGGTAATTTAATTACCTCAAACTTATTCCCATCCTGGTCTTTAGAATCACTAATTATATTAAAATTTTCTAACAATCTTTCATAATTTTCATCTTCAGGATTGTCTTCAGAGACTATTAGAATCTTAGAAGGATTCACAAATCGAGCAACTTCATCTATGTGACCATCTGTGTGGTCGTTAGTTAACCCTTTATTAAGCCAAATTATATTTTTAACTCCAAGGTACTTCTTAAGGACATTTTCTGTTTCTTCTTTTGATTTACCCAAATTTCGATTTTCTATTAGGCACTCTTTTGTGGTAAGAACAGTTCCTTTTCCGTTTACATCTATTGCTCCACCTTCCATGGCAAACTCTGCCCCATGCATTTCAAAAGGTATTGAGTCTTTGAGACTAATAAAAACTTTATCGTCTTTAAATAATTCTGGAAAAGTCCCACCGTAGCCATCATAATTCCACTTAACCCATTCATTTTTCAGATCATTCTTTATAAAAGTAGGTCCGTAGTCTCGCATCCAGACATCCACATATTCAGTATGGAAAAATACAATTCTAGACAAATCAATACCTCTATCCTTAAGTAAAGATTTAATCCTGTTTTCTTCTTGTAGGTTTAAGACTACTAACTTTACTACTTCACTTCTATGTATAGCATGTATTATATCTGTATAAATTTTCTCTACGTTAGAAAATCTATCTTGAAAGAAATCTCTGTCATTAGGCCATGCAAGCCAAGTAGCTACGTGTTCTTCCCACTCTCCAGGCATTATTATAGAATTATCTTTTTGTAATTCTTGAGACATTTATTTTGATTTCTTCTTTGTGAGAGTATTATAGGTATCTGTTCGGCGATTTCTCATAAATCCCCATTCATTACTTATTCTTTTATTATTGTCTAAATTGACTTCCGCTATAAGAATTTCTTCTTTAGACTTTGTAGCTCTTTTAAGAACCTTGCCGAAAGAATCCGCTACGAAGGATTGACCCCAGAATGTGAGCTTGTCTTCTGTTCCTACTCTGTTAACAGCAGCCACATATAAGCTATTAGCGATGGCATGTCCTCGCATCACAGTCTCCCATGCATTATGCCAGTCACCTTCACTTTCTTTCACACCATTTATATTACCTATTGCTGTAGGATAAAATACTAAATCAGCTCCAGCTAACTTTACTGACCTTGCAGCTTCTGGGAACCATTGATCGTAACAAATAAGCACGGCAAAAGTTGCGTGTTTTGTCTTATATACCTTGTATCCACTATCACCATCTTCAAAATAATTTTTCTCGTAAAACAGAGGATCTTGAGGAATGTGTATCTTTCTGTAAGTGGGGAGTAGTTTACCATTCTCGTCTATAACTACCGCTGAATTATGAAATTTACCCTTGCTGTCCTTTTCAAAAATTGGCACAACAATAACAACTTTATATTTCTTTGCTATCTCTTTAAACACATTGCTTGATTCTCCTGGTATTGATTCAGAAAATTGGTCTTTACTGATCCTGCTATATTGAGGGAAATATATAGTCTTATAGAGTTCTTGTAAACAAATAACCTTTGCTCCTTGTTTAGCAGCTTTGATTACCAAGTCCTTGGTGTGTTTTAAATTTGCTTCTTGATTTTTAGAAACCTTAGATTGAATTAACCCTATTTTGATTGATTTGTTTTTCATTTTTATATTCCTTCTTTCTTTAACTCTTCTATTAATTCTTTAGACTTCTTAGAGAGCTTTGAAGGAAGTTTAATATTAAGTTTTATAAGTATATCTCCTCTCTTGCCTTTAGCGGTAGGGACACCTCTACCTTTTACTCTTAGAATTTCGTTTACTGAAACACCTTCTGGAATCTTTACTTTTATATTTCCATCAAGAGTTGTAATGTTGTGTTCTAATCCTAGTAAAGCTTCTGAAAGTTTAAGATCCAGAGTCATTACTAAGTCACTACCCTCTCTTCTAAACACAGAGTGAGGTAATACATTAATCTTTATATACAAGTCACCAGGTGTTCCATGAGATATAGCTTCTCCCATACCAGTCATTCGTATCATTTCTCCATCTCTTATTCCAGAAGGAATTATGATGGATATTTCTTCTTCTTTTCTTAAGACTCCAGCACCCTTACATTTATCACATTTCTCTTTTGGAATTTCTCCTCTACCGAAACAATCTTCACAGACTTTAGTACTTGATATTGTGCCTAAGAAAGATTTCTTGGTTTCTCTAATTCTACCTTGCCCGTTACACTTCTTACATGACTCCATCTTGGTTCCTGGTTTAGAACCAGTAGCACTACATGTGTCACAGTTTGATGTTTTGGTTATTAAAACTTTTCTAGTAACACCAAATATAGAATCCTCAAAAGATATCTGCAGTTCTGTTGATATGTCTCTTCCTCTCTTGGTCTGTTGTCCTCCACCCATTCCTCCGCCAAAGAAATCACTGAATATGTCGTTTAAATTCCCAAAGTCAAAATCAGCTCCACCATTCTGAAATCCTCCGAAATCAAAGCCCTCAAACCCTCCAAATCCACCTTGTTGGCCTCCACCCTGGAATCCACCCATATTTTCAAATCCAGAGCCAAATTGGTCATATTTTGAACGTTTAGAGTCATCAGAAAGGACCTGGTAGGCTTCGTTTACCTCTTTAAATTTCTTCTCATCCCCTTCCTTCTTGTCAGGGTGATATTTATGAGCAAGCTTATAAAAAGCCTTTTTTATCTCGTCTTTTGAAGCGCCCTTATTAACGCCTAAAATTTCATAATAATCTTTCTTCATAGTTAAAAAACTATATCATAGGCTCAGCCTCTTGTGAAGATATTTTGTCGTCTTTTCTTGGCTTACCCTCTATGATTGCCTTTTCTTCTGCACTTCTTATTATTGTGGACTCTTCTTCGGCAATCAGTTTGGCTGCAGCATCTTTAGGAATAGAATATTTTGTTCTTGATGATTCTAAAATTTCCTCTCTATAGGAAACATGTGGTGGTGGTAAGACTTTGAGAGTCTCAGCTGAAAATGGATCATAGGATTCTCCATCTATTGTCATCTTCACGTAGAATTCTGTAACAGCAAGATTGATCATATCTTTGACGTCGAAAAGTGGTGCAAATTCTGGTTTAAGCTTAACTGCATCTTCACCTCCAACTCGAAAGCATATTAGACTTCCTGTATTTCCTAGTACTGCGTGTTGAACCTGAGGAATAAGCTGACCAATGTATTGATGAGCTATTGTTAAGTTGAGTGCATACTTACGAGCCTCGGAAAGAATGTTTTCAAATGTTTGAGTGACTATATTGTGGAACTCGTCTATGTATAGATAGAAATCTTTACGGTCTTTCTCTGGAATATTTTGACGTTCCATTCCAGCTTGCTTAATCTTGGTCAAGAACATAGAACCGAAGAAGCTAGAGTTCTCTTCTCCGATTCGTCCCTTTGAAAGATTTATCAGTACTATCTTCTCTTCATTCATAAGCCTAGTTATGTCAATTTTGTTTTCTTTCTGTCCGAATATGTTTCGAAGGAGTGGATCAGACAGGAACTGACCTAGCTTGTTAACAAGCGGAATGATCGCGTCGGTATCGAATTTCTCAGACCAATCAGCGAATTCTATTGCGAAGAATCTCTTAACCATGTCGTCTGTTATATATTCCACAACCTTCTGTCTGTAGTTTCTATCAGTAAGCATGGATATCATTCCACGCATCGTCGCATGAGGATAGTCAAGCAACGCAAGACAAGTAAATCGGAATACGTGTTCAAGACGAGGAGTCCAGTTCGCACCGAACTGTTTCTCTAGAACTTCTATCAAACCTTGAGTAAGAATAAATTTAAATGCTGGGTCAACGTTTGCAAGAGGATTAAATGATGCGGGATAATCTACATCTGATGGGTCAATAAGACACACATCTTCAATTCGATCTTTAGGAATATAATCTAGTATCGCATCAATGACGTCTCCATGCGGGTCAATAAGACAAAGCCCATGTTTGTAAGTCACATCCTGACGAATTAGAAGCTCTAGGAGTTTAGTCTTTCCTACTCCTGACTTACCTATGATATATAAGTGTCTTCTTCTATCTACACGCTTAATACCAAAAATAAACTTCTTTTCTTCAAGAGAAGCTACGTAGTTCGTTCGTCCTATAAAAGATGTTTCTTCGGGGTCAACTTTCCCGAAAACAGGAAGCTCTGGTGGTGGTGGACCGTATTTGATTATTTGAACCCTATTCTGCCTTGGCATATAAAGCTATTTTAACACAAATTATACATCTAATAAACCTCTTGCTGATAACATTTCTCGCAATAAACTATCTCTGGCCTTTCTGGGGAATAGTTAGTTACTATACCCTTATCGCATTTAACACATTTTCTATCCCAGAATTTATATGGTCCCCTTTTCTGTATTCGATCTTTGTGACGACAAAAGAAACATTTTCTAGGTATGGGAATATTCATCTTTTTGTAAAAAATAAATTCCTGTTCGGTAATTTTGTAATTTCTAAAACAATCAATACATTTGAGGATTTCTTTAATTATAGAATTATTAATATTTTTAATATTATCTGTAATATTTTCTGATTTAATAGTTTCTTGTCCTTCGGTTTTCTGAACATCATCTTCCCATCTCCAACCCGTTTTAATGACTTCCTCTTTTTCTAATGGAGACTCATATAGAGCAATGGTTTCATTGTATGCAAAAGGTGCAAGTTGTGGAGGTATCATTAATCCATACAGGTCTTGGTCAGTAAGTTCTTTAATAATTTTATTTTTTAATCGCTCATATTCTTCTCTTAAGTAAGTTTTATTTAAAATCGCATAATCCGCGTGGTGTAGTCCATCACAACCAATACAATTATTGCAACCACGTATATAAAATCCGTACAAAGTATTTGTAGAATTTTCTAGTCCGTAAGAACCTATTACATTACTTGAAAATCCAGTTGCAACTACTTCAAGCATTTTTTCTGATTTTACACCATAACCTATGATGCCATAGGAATCTTTCATCTCTTTAGAAGAATAAGCGTACCGGCAATATTCACTATTTGCTACTTCAAATGAGTCTTTTACATTTTTGGATCTAAAAATATAATCTCCTGAAGAATCTTTTGTTTGTATATTATTGTTTTCTCTTCTTGGAAATTTAGAAGCAAATTCTTTAAACTCTTGTTTAAATTTTTCTATCTTTTCATATGAGCCCATTATTTCCTTAACTTTTTCTTGATATTCTTCTGGGGTGAGTTGTTTATTAAGAAAATAATATGATTTATTGTTTAAATTAACGCAACCAAAACAATTGATTAGCCCTCGCCCATTTAATATAAAAGCTGAATCAACACATCCACTAACATTCTGACTCCACAGAATCCCATTAGATTCTTGAACATTAATAGAGTCGTAGCAACGTTCAACATTTGTTCCAAAATAAAGATCACAAGAATCTTTCACGTTCCTCAGACCTCTTGTATACATAGTATCTTCAGCAACCGTAGTATTAAAAATAAGATAAGAATTCCTTGCTCCACTAGTCATATTTGTATAATCACTATTTATGTTGGGACCGCCGCCGAGAGAAACGTAAGTATTGATTTTAGGAACTTTTAACATTAATTCCTTGAACTGATCTAAGAATGGCTTGGACTCATCATAATCTAGTGCATAATTTTTTGCGTCCCATTTTTCAGAATAAAAGCAATCATAACAGTAAATAGTATATGGGGATTTTGGATGATAGATTGATATTATAGATTTGCCACATAAATCACATTTTCTACCTGAATAGAGAGTTGTCTCATTTCTAAAAAGAGCTTTCATAACAAATCGACAATCAGGACAAACCTTAGGTATTGGAACATTCATCTTCTCATAGAACCCAAGTTCGTCTTTATCCATGGAGAAACTTTTATTACATTTTTTGCATTCTCTTGTTTCCATAATTAATATACTTCTTGCTGATAACATTTCTCGCAATAAACTATTGGTGCACGGGATTGATCGTAAACAGTTTTTACTTCTGCGTTACACTTAGTACATACTCTATCATACAAATTAGGCTGTGGACGTCTAATCAAACGTCTCTTGTGCCTTACATCGAAACATACCCTAGGTAAAGGTAAGTCCATTCTTTTGTAAAAAGAGAGCTCATTCTCTGTTATCTTATATGCTCCAACTGAATATTCTTTATCTTTTTCGGCACACTCTATAACCTCATTTAGTATATTTTCTCCTGTCTCTAATATCGTTTCTGGTAAATCATTACTCTTTATTGTTGTTTGATAATTCTTCTTTTCCTTCTCTTTCCATTTATACCCAAGATTTTCTATTTCATTCTTGGTTAATGGGAAGAAATCCATTGCTGCGGTTTCGTTGTAGGCAAATGGTGATAAAGAAATTGGGAAATTTTCTCCATATTTATATACTATTCCCTGTTCGTCTATATAAGGCATATTGTTCATATGTTCTATTACTTTAGGCAACATAGCTTCATATTCTTCTTTGGTGTATTTTTTATTCAAAATTGAATATTCTCCTTGTTTAGTACCTATACAACCAAAGCAATTCTTAGCTCCAGGACATGAGTCACAGTAAGTCAAATCGTGTGCTCCCATCCAGCATTGAGAAGAGAATTTTATTCTAGACACGTTTATTCCTACATTCTCAGATTCATACACGAGCTCTGCACTGTTGCCCCACTGGAAATAATCCATACAGTCTTGTGCATTGAATATCCAAAATAGGTTCTTACCATCCTTTACATTTAGACAGCCAAAGGAGTTTTTTACATTTTGACAATTCACAATCCAATTACCTGAAATATTATTTGACTTTAGAGAATGTACTGCCTTGATTGGAAAATCTTTTTTGAATTCTTCAAACTTTTCTTTAAAACTTTCAATGCCCGAAAAGGTGTTTAATCTTAATTCTTTTATTTTTTCTTGATATTCTTCTTTTGTATATTTTTGATTTAAAATACAGTATTGCTGATTTACTAAATTAATACATCCGACACAATCAGAACAATTCCTGCATGCATACAAGAAGAAAGAATCTCGACAATCGTGACTCTCTTCTGTAAATCTAACCTTATAGCAGTTGTTACAATCTATGCACTCATAACATAGCTCAGAATCCCAAATACTTAAACAATCAACACAATTTATAATATTTTTCCCAACATAAGAATACATAGAATCCTGACTTCCACTCATACGAAAGACCATATAAGAATCCTTCATATCATGAACCCTATGAGTGTATTCACTATTCTTAGATAATCCTTGTTTTACAAGAGCCATTCGGGGAACTTTATTTAGTAATTTCTGAAATTGTTCGAAGAATGGTCGAGAGAAATCATACTCCATGCCGTATTTATATGGATCCCAATCATCAGAATACCAAGCTTCTGATTTATATACTGGAAATGGAGCGTCCTCAGGAAACATGCTTAGAATGGACTCCCCTGTTAAATCACACTTCCTCTTGTATAAGACACGTTCGTTTGTATTCGTCATTCTACGAATAAGCCTACACCTAGGGCAAAAGGTTGGTGGAGAAACTTTTATCTTTTCGTAGAAATTAAAATCTTCAGTTTCTATTGTGAAATCATTTTTACAATTCTGGCAAGTTTTATTTTCGGGTTTCATATTATAAAAATTCTGCTTGATAACACTCAACGCAATAAACTATCTCTGCTCGATTTGGTGAGAAAGCACTACTAATTTCCTTTTTGCACTTATCGCAACTTCTTTGGTACAGCTTAGGTGAGTTACATCTATTAAATCTATCGTTTTCTCTACATTTTGGACATTCGTGGGGTAATGGAATTTTTAATTTTCTTAGTAAATCAAGCTCTCCCTTTGTTACCTTATATCCCTTTCTACATAGAGAACAGGATATAATATCATTCAAAATTAATTCATTAGTATCATTAATACTGTCTGGTAAGCTAGATGATTCTATGGAGATGTTTGACGATAAATTTTCTGACTCTAACCAATAATACCCTTGAGTTATAGCGTCTTCTTTCTTTTTTGGAAAAAATCTTATCGCGTTTGATTTATTATAAGGAAACTTACTAAATTCAAGTGGAAAAAATTCTCCATAAAAAAAATTCCGTCCTAATTTATCAACATAAGGGTTAACTTTCATATCTTCTAAAATTTTAAGTTTTAGCTTTTCAAATTCTTCTTTTGAATATTGTTTATTTAAAATACAGTATTGTTTTCTTTTTAGGTTCATACATCCGAGATTATTTTTACCAGATGTACACCACCCGCAATACTCAAGATTTAAACTATCTGGAAAACAGTAAAAAGAAAATTTACATTGTGCTGCGTTTTCCCCTACATTACCGCACTCATACATCTGGCTGACGTTATTACCCCATCCTGAATAGTCAATACATTCTTTAGCTGGGCCTACACTTATAAATTGACACCATTTACAATCCTCGGCACCAACACATACATACATCTCTTTTGCATTTTTTGAATTAAAAACATATTCACCAGTAACATTTTTATTTAAAGTGTTACCATTGTATTCTCTTTTTGGTTTTGTAACCCAAAATTTTCTAGCTTCTTCCTTTAATTCTTGTAGTCCTCGCCATGAATCTAATCTTAATTCTTTTACTTTCTGTTCAAATTCCTCCTTACTGTATTTAATATTAAAAATGCAATATGATGCTCCTCTAAGATTGGCACATCCGATGCAATTTGTGCAACTGTAACAATTACGGGAAAACCAAACATCTACACATGCATCGCATTCTTCAGAAAAGAAAGTTTGGTAACACTTGCTTATACCGATAGCTTCATAACATAGCTCGGAATCTTGAGCTCTTAAACAATCCGAACTATATTTTAAGTTATTTAATATTGAGGAATAAAAAACGTTATCGCAATAATCAGCCCAGAAAGTAAGATAGCAATCCTTAACCCATGCTACCCCATTACAATATTCTGAATTTTTTAAAGTAGTATAGTTAGTTTCAAGAGCTACATGAGGAGTTTTATCTTGGAGTTCCTTTACCTGTTCTAGAAATGGTTTATTAGGGTTATATTCCATTGCATACTCTGTACCATCCCAATCATCTTTCCACCAACAAGGCTGACAAAAAACTTTCATTTTTTCATCTGGATGATATGCAGACATTGTCTTGTTCCCACATTTATCACAATTACGCCAAAATATGTTCCAAGCATTAACAAAAGAAAGTCTTCTTTCAACACGACATTCTGGACACCAAGTCGGTGGAGGGACTTTTATCTTTTCGTAGAAATTAAAATCTTCAGTTTCTATTATGAAATCATTTTTACAATTCTGGCAATTTCTGGTTTCAGGTTGCATTTTATTCTAAGATTTTCTTTAATACATCCTCTGGGACTTCTCGAACATTAGTCTTAGGTTGTTCTGGTTGGCTAGGGATTGATTGTGCTACTTTCGGGGGTTCTTCAACCGGAGGCTGATCAGCCTTTGGCTGAGGCTTAGGTTCAACCTTTGGTTCTACTTTTGGTAGAGGAGAATTTACTTCTGTTTGACCTGAAATAAGATCCTTCAGCTTATTCATTTCTTCAGCATTTGCGCTTCTGTCTTTGGCTGGAGTTATTTTATTAATCTCTGGCTTAGACTTAAGAGAGTCCAGAGATATTGGTTCTGGAGTAGGCCTCTCTTCAAGTTTTACTTCTGGTTTCTTGTCTTCGAATACCTTATTCTCATTTAGAGTTTTGTTTAATATTTCTCTTAATGCAGAATTATCTCTTGGTTTATCTTTTGGTTGTTCTTTAGTCCTTGGATTGATATACACTTCTTTGTGTTTAATTGATTGCCCTGTTGCATCTTTCTTTGGAGGTATGAAGGTGTTTTTGATTTTTGAAAATACACCATTACCTCTAGGTGATACAGGTCTTGAATCTTGTTTATAAGGTGATTGATTTAGATTACTATCCTTAGCTTGAAATTCAATACCTAAATCTGAAAGAGGTTTATAAAATGTTGATTCATCATATTCAATCTTACCTCCAGCTCCCCTCTTGGCTTTGAAATCTCCAGACTTTATTTTACCTATACAGTCTTTACAATAAACAGGCCTTCCTGGCTCTGGTTTAAACGGAACTGTGGCTGCTTTCTTGCAGATAGAACACACAGCGTCGAACTTCTCTCCTGTAGCTAGATCATCCCCGGTCATCATTCCACTCCATGTATTTATTTCTTCTTCAACCACTTCCTTTGGCCTACAATAAAGTGCTCTAGAAGATTTGATTACTTCGTCTTCAATTTCCTTATTTCCAGATTTTACTAAAGGAGGAAGAGTCTTGGATGAAAAAGGACGAGAAGTTATACCATCTATCATAAGCTTGAGATAAATTTTATAGTTTGGAAGGTTGACTATATCTTGTGGAGTAAATTCTGGCTCAAATTCTTTCTCTAGGAATTCCGCATCATCAGCACCTACTCTAAATATAATCATTGTTCCAACGTTACCGAAAACTGCATCTCTCATTGCTGAGCTGTCCTTAGTGGCAAGCTGAGCTGTATACTGGTGAGCTATAGTTAGATTTAATCTGTATTTACGAGCCTCAGAAAGAATTCCGGCAAAGGCATCGGTTACGAAGTTTTGAAACTCGTCGACATATAGATAGAAATCTCTTCTTTCTTCTTCTGGAATACGAACACGTTCCATCGCTGCAAGTTGAACCTTGGTGATTATCATACCTCCTAGAAGTGCTGAGTTGTCTTCACCTATTCTACCCTTAGATACATTTACTAGGAAAATTTTACCAGTGTTCATTATGTCGAAAACATTTATGGTACTTTGAGACTGGCCGACGACGTTTCTTATTATTGAAGTAGAGAGGAACTGACCCACCTTGTTCTGAATAGGAGCAATAGCTTCATTTCTAAATTTATCCTGCCAAGCTTCGTATTCATGAACCCAGAAAGCTTTAATAACTGGATCTTTAAGATTAGAGATAATCTGCTGACGATAATCTTTATCCACAAGCATTCTAGGAATACCGAGAAGTGTGGAACCTGGTGTGTCGAGTAAGGCCAAGATAGCATTGTTTAGAATATATTCCATTCTGGCACTCCATGCGTTTGCCCAAATCTTGGTAAATATTCCCATGAGTCCTGAAGCCACAAGATGTTTATACTTAGAATCAACAAGTTCAAGAACATTAAACCCTATATGATATCCTGTGTCTGCAGGATTGAAGTAGACAACATCCTTTACTCTTTCAGGAGGTATTGCGGACAGCACTCCTTCTACAAGCTCTCCGTGTGGGTCAACAACACAAACACCTTCACCATTCTTGATGTTCTGAATTATCATGTTGAACATAAGTACAGATTTACCTGTTCCTGATTTACCTAGTATGTAGACATGCTGACGACGGTCCTTTCGCTTAATGCCGAAAAGCTTATGCTCCTCTCTATAGGTAGTCATCCCAATATAGGTAAGGTCCCTATTCTCAGGTAAATCTTTAAATTCCATATTGTTTAATTATATCAATAAAAACTCAAACTAAAAAGCCCCTTTCGGGGCCTTTAGTTAGTGTATTAAGCTTTTGGTGCTTCACCTTCTGGTGGAGTTTCTTTAAACTCAGCGTCTGTAGTTTTTGCTGGTTCTTCTGCTTGCCCTGATCCTGTCGAAGGGTTGGTTTCATTTCCTTCTGGAGTTGGTCCTCCTGCCTTCTGAACCGCTTCACCTATCTTAGACATCTCAGTAGAGAGCTCATCACTCTTTGTCTTTATCATTTGTCCATCTGTTCCATCCTTAACTGCTTTTAGTTCTTCAATCTTTATATGTACGCTCTTCTTCAAGTCTTCAGGAATCTTTGCTTCATTATCCTTCACTGCTTTCTCAGCGGTGTAAATCATCATCTCAGCATTATTCTTGGCATCAGCGAGTTCTTTCTTCTTCTTGTCTTCTTCTGCATGAGCTTCTGCATCAGACTGCATCTTCTTGATGTCTTCTTCCTTTAATCCTGAACTTGCTTCAATCTTGATTGATTGAGTTTTGCCTGATGCTTTATCCTTGGCTGTCACATTTAGAATTCCGTTTGCATCCACATCAAATGATACCTCAACCTGAGGCATACCTCGAGGTGCTGGCGGGATTCCGTCTAGGATAAATCGTCCTAGAGATTTGTTGTCGGTTGCCATTGGTCGCTCACCTTGAACTATATGTATTTCAACAGATGTCTGATTATCAGCTGCTGTTGAGAATACTTGAGATTTACTAGCTGGAATTGTTGTATTTCTTTCTATTAGCTTTGTAGCTACTCCTCCTAATGTCTCGATGCCTAGTGAAAGTGGAATAACGTCTAAAAGTAGCACATCCTTAACATCTCCTTGTAGAACTCCAGCTTGAACTGCAGCACCTAATGCTACAACTTCATCAGGGTTTACTCCCATATGAGGCTTCTTGCCGAAGAATTTCTCAACTTCGCTCTGAATCATAGGCATTCTAGTCTGACCACCTACAAGTATTACTTCATTTATATCACCTACCTTAAATGGTGAAGCTTCTATAGCGCGCTTGGTAATCATCATTGCACGATCTACGAATTCACGACAAACTTCTTCTAAGTCAGCACGTTTCATTGTACGAACAAGGTGCAGAGGTCCTGCATCACTAGATGTTATGAATGGGATATTTATTTCAGATTCAACTGCAGTAGAGAGTTCTATCTTTGCCTTCTCTGCTGCATCATCTAGTCTCTGCTTAGACAAAGCATCTTTTCTTAGATCTATACCGTGCTCTTTCTGGAATCCATCAGCAAGCCAATTTATTATCTTCTGGTCGATGTCCTTACCTCCTAGGTGACTATCTCCATCGGTAGACTTAACCTCTACCACATCCTCCCCAACCTCAAGTATAGAAACATCGAATGTTCCACCTCCAAAGTCAAAAACTGCTACCTTCTCATTTTTCTTTTTGTTAAATCCATAAGCAAGCGCTGCAGCTGTTGGCTCATTGATTATTCTCTTTACATCAAGTCCTGCAATCTGTCCTGCATCCTTAGTTGCCTTTCTTTGCGCATCGTTGAAATATGCTGGAACTGTAATAACAGCTTCTGTAATTTTCTCCCCTGTTTTAGCTTCAGCATCTGCCTTTATTTTCTGAAGAATCATTGCAGAAAGTTCTTCTGGTCTGTAATACTTATCTCCCATTTTTACATCAATACCTCCATTATCAGATTTCTTAACCTCAAACGGAACTGCTTGAATATCCTTCTGAACATCTGCTTCATCGAACGAATGTCCTACGAATCTCTTTATTTGGAAAATAGTATTCTTAGGATTTGTAACAGACTGACGCTTAGCAAGTACTCCAACAAGCCTATCGCCGTTTTTAGCAGTAGCTACGATAGAAGGTGTAGTTCGTGCACCTTCTGCATTTTCTAATATCTTTGGTTCTCCACCTTCGATAATAGCGAAAGCAGAGTTTGTTGTTCCTAAATCTATACCTAAAATTTTACTCATATGTTTTTTATTTTTTATTAAACTTATAATTTTAATTTATTTTTTATTTTCATCACCTAAGTCAGTTGCTTGAATGGGACTTGGGATCAGTGGTGGGCTCATATCTATTACTCCGAATTGCTTTTCGTATTTCTCAATTTGTTGGTTGAAAAATATTGCAATATTTTTTGCCATCCTGGGAGTAGTTGCATATGGATCAAGATTGCTCCCAGAAGTTATGGCAAACATAACTGCATCCTTCCCGAAAGCTCCAAGAGCTCCATCACAGAACTTCTTTGGTAATTGATTAAAATCTACTTTTTTTGGATCTATCATATTTTTAATATTTTATGTTAATAACCTTTGACCCACCTATTATATACAAACTTACTTATTTTGACAAGTTTTTCGTGGTCGCAAAATACTTGTCAAAGACAGTATATATGCTAAAATATATCCATGTCAAGTAAATCAGGATATTCCAAGAAAATATTGAAGATTTTGGCTGAAAAGCCAGCTATCTCTCTAGATAATATAAAGGGTGCAGATGATCCTAAAACCTGCTATGCACTCTCTAGGGCCCTTAAAAACCTCATAGAAGGCGGTTACGCTGAGGTACATAGTTCCGGACGTGAAGACTACGTAAAAATAACAAAAAAAGGTAAGGTGAAGGTAAATAGCCTGCGACTTGAGACAGGAGAAGCTCTGGCTCCCCTTACCTGGGATGGACTTTGGAGGATAATAATTTTGGATATTGGTGAAGATAGAAAGAGTGAGCGAGAAGCACTTCGTTACTTACTAAAGAAGGCAAACTTTGTCTGTGTGAAAAATACAGTTTGGATATCACCCTACCCATATGAACACCTTTTCACAAATATTAAAAAGGATCTAGATCTTACTACTGAGCTTATGATAATAGTCACCGACAAGCTTGACCCAGAGACAACGAAGTCTTTTCTTGAAGCAATGAAAAGTTAGTAAACTTCAGCGTTATAACAAGTTTCGCAATATACTATTTCCGGCCTATCAGGAGAATATGAGGTTTCAAATTCATTTGTACATCCATCCTTCATACATTTTCGATGCCAGAGTTTCATCGGTTGCATAAAAACAGGCAACCTCTCGTAATGCCTACAATTTGGACAAAGTCTAGGAAGTGGTATATTCCATTTTTTATAGAACAATAATTCATCATAAGTAATCCTGAATGCTTCTGTACATTGATGATTACAGGATAACGATCCACTTGCATAATGTTTACATTCTATAACTTTATTTAAAATAGCTTCATCTACTATTGATATTTTATCTGGAACATCTTGTGTCTTTATATCAACAAGATGATTTCTTTCTTTTTGAGTTCTCCATTTATATCCCATATTTTTTGCTTCGACCTCTGTCGTTGTAAAGAAGTCCAGGCAGAAAGTTTCGTTATATCCAAAGGGAGAAAACTCGAATGGGAAAAATTCACCATATTTATATACTCTTCCCTTCTCGTCAATATAAGGCATTTCATCCATATGCTTCCTTATTTTATCTACAAGAGAAAAATATTCATCTTTAGAATATTGTTTATTTAAGATACAATGTTGTTTCTTCTGTAAGGAGACACAACCATACAGATCAGAACTATTTGATGACAGTGCAGTGTACTCTATGCTTCTGTTGGCATCGCAGTTAAAAGAGAATAAATTCCCATATGCACCAAATGAGCACCCTACGGTCTCATAAGTAAGTTCCCCAACTAACCCATAAAAATCGTATGCGTCTTTTGATTTTATACCTCTTGCTCCATATGCTAGATTTTCTGAATCATATGTATTGAAACAATGCTTTATATTCTTTACACCCTTTAGGAAGTTACCTGTGGAATCCTTACCTAAGATTATTCTTGCATACTGATGTATCGCCTTCTCTTCAATCATACTAACCCACTCTGTATATAATTTATCTAAGGACATACGACTTGCTAAATTCTCTTTTTCAAGAGCTTCCTTGTATTCTTCTGCACCAAGCTGTACTCCACGAAATACGTATTTCTTGTTTCTTAAGTTATAAGACATGAAGCAATCTTGGCAATTATTACAATCAAAGCAAAAATTTACGTTAACACAGTTAACGCATTGTGATAAATATTTCCCTCCATAATTCCCTCTGCCTTGGGTATAGTAGCAAGAATCACATCCTTCAATGCACATATAACAATCTACTAATTCTTGAGAGTTATCTATGTTTTCGGAATAAAGAATTTTTTCAGACTCAACAATAGAATAAGACAAGTAACAATCTTTAGAATTAATTACTATGTTTGCATAATCAGAATTTTGAGAATTTTTCCAAGAAAGAAGCGAGTACTTGGGAATTTTATCCCAGAGCTCTTTCCATTGAGTAAGAAATGGTTTAGTCCAATCAATGTCTACTCCGTAGTCCATCGGGTTCCACCCATCACCATAGAAACAACTTCGACAATAAATAGGCGAAGTCATACTTTCATCATACATTGTTATAATGGACTTTTTGCACAAATCACATTCACGCTTATAGAGTGATCTGACGTTTCTCCAAGACATTCTTCTTATCATTCTACACTCCGGACACCAAGTCGGTGGAGGAACTTTTATCTTTTCATAGAAATTAAAATCTTCAGGTTCTATGACAAAGTCGTTCTTACAATTTTGACAATTTCGTGTTTCCATAATCAATATACCTCTGAGTTATAACACTTCTCGCAATAAACTATCTCAGGTCTATCTGGAGCATAACAAGTTTCAAATTCTTCTACGCATTTTCCTTCATGATGAGAATGTTTCTTGTCACACATACACTCTCTATGCCAAAGTTGTCTTAAAGGGCGTAAATTAAATCTTCTTTTGTATCTACAGTTTGGACATCTTCTTGGTAATGGAATTTTTTCTTTTTTATAAAAAAGTAACTCATTTTGAGATATATTGTAGTTCTTTGAGCATTCCATGCAGGCAAAAATTTCTTTTAAATACGAATCTGGTGCATCCTCTATTCTGTCTGGTATAGAGAAAATATCTATTGTTTCTTTGCCTACGGTTCCTGGAGTGTTATCTTCCCATTGCCAGCCTAAAGATAAAACCTTCTCTTTGGTCATAGGTGCATAAAGATTACCCTGTGTCTCATTGTAATAAACAGGTGCAATCTGAGGAGGGAAGAATTCTCCATACTCACCTGTTTTTTTCATATGTTCAATTATTTTTTCTTTAAGAACCAGAAAGTCTTCCTTGGAATATTTTTTATTGAAAATCATATACTCCCCTTTTTTAACAGATACACAACCAAATAAATTCTGGCTATTTTGGCAAGTGTCAGAATACATAACGTTCATATTGTCATAACACAGATGACAAAACTGACAATTAGAAAGCCTCGTGCATCCCTGACATTCATAACAAAGCTCTGTATTGTATCCTACGTGATACAAGTCCATACAATCCTTTAGCTCAGGGCCTCCGTAAATATATTTACAATTTTCATCTTTTTCTACTTCAAAAGAATACTTAACATTTCGACAATCAAACATTAATGAACCTGTAGAATTTATATTTCTTTCACTGATTACATAACGAAATATAGCACTATTCTCAAGCATATCTTTAAATTCTTTATTTAATCTCTCTCTAGTCTCAAATGAAGAAAGATTATACTCTTTTAATTTTTCAAAATACTCCTCCCTAGAATACTGCTTGTTTTTAAAAACATAACTTTTATTACGTAAGTTAGAAGATAAGAAGCAATCATTCGAACTTCTACAATCAAATGAATAAAAAACGTTTGAACAATCCTTTAAAAATAAACTATACTGAGATCCATATGAAGACCGAGAATCTATGCATTCATACAGCCTCTCTCCTTTCTCATAAATAAAACTACAATCAAGACAATCCCTAGAATTTTTCATAACCCAAGTACTATTCATTACATTCTCACCGTCAAAAACACAAAACGAAAGATAGACATCTTTGTTATTAGCTGAATGATTTGTGTATTCTGAATTAGTACTATTTTTATTTAATAAAGCCATCCGTGGAGTGTCTAGTTGAAGTTCTCTAAATTGTTCAAAGAATGGACGAGAAAAATCAAAATCTCTACCGTAAGAAGCCGAATCCCATCCATCACTCCACCAGCAAAAATTGCAATATACTTTATAAGATTTGTTTGGAGAATATATTGTTACAGTACTTTTATTACACAAATCACAGTTCCTTCTATATAAGGTACGCTCGTTTCTCCAAGCATAACGTCTCTGTTGTCTACACTCCGGACACCAAGTCGGTGGAGGAACTTTTATTTTTTCATAGAAATTAAAATCTTCAGATTCTATTGTGAAATCAAGCTTACAATTCTGGCAAGCACGTACTCTGTTCGTCGAATATGTTTTAGTTTGACTCTCCATGATATTCGTACACGTTTACGTTGGCTGGGCGAATTACTCGTTCACCAAGCTTGTAACCTTTTTGAATAACCTTGGCTACTTTATGATCTAAGTCTTTTTTATCTGTCTCCATTGTGTCCATGCTGTGATATAAATTAGGGTCAAAATTATCACCCTCAGCGCCGAAAGATTTAACTCCGTATTCTTCAAATACTCCTTCTAGTTGAGAGTAAATATGCTCTACTCCAATCCTCCAGTTCTTGTCCACCTTCTCCCAAGCATCTTTATTAGCAAATGCCATATTGAAGCTATCAATAACATCTAGAAATTTAGTTAGGATTCTTTCTCGAACTGATTCTGAGAACATCGCCTTTCTACTCTCTTCATCTTTTTTATAATTAGCGAAGTCTGCTCTCTCCTTCTGCCAACCAGTCAGGTATTCTTCTTTTTCTTTTCTAGCCTCCTTTAAATCACCTCTTAATTTCTTTAGAGTCTTTTTTAAGTCTTCTTCGCCATCAACGTTATATTCAAATTCTACAATATCATCCTCTGGTTCTTCTTTTGTTTCTTTTTTATCTTCTTCGTTCATAAATTTTATATTAACATAAAAAAATCCTCCGCCAAAGGTGGTTAAGCTTTTATAACAGAAAACTCCCCTTTCGGGGAGTTTTTGATTAACGTTTAGACCACTGTGGAGATTTTCTAGCTTTCTTCAATCCGAATTTTCTTCTTTCTTTAGCTCTAGCATCTCTTTTTAGGAATCCTAGGGTTTTCATCTTTGAACGGATTTCTCCATCTTGTAGAACAAGCGCACGAGCAAGTCCATGACGAATTGCTTCTGCTTGAGAATGTATACCTCCGCCTGTTACCTTAACTTCAACATGAAGTTTGGTTCCTGGTTTACCTTTTACTACTGGATCTTGTATGAGACGCTTCTGTTCTTCTGTCTTGAAGTAATCCTTTGCATCGATTCCATTAACAACAAAGCTCGCCTTGCTGGCATCCTTGATTCTTACGCGAGCAGTAGAAGTTTTTCTTCTACCAACCGCCTCTATGTATTTTTCATCTTTTTTCTCAGACATATTGTTCTTTATTAATCTTCAACTTTTAAATTTTTCATCATTTCCTTTCTTAGTTTATTTGAAGGTAACATTCTGTAAACAGCAAGTTTGATTAATTCTTTTAATCCTCTTTTTTCTTTAGTTTCTGTACCCTTTATTACACGAAGTCCTCCTGGATATCCTGAATATCTAGTATGGAATATTTCATCTAGTTTCTTAGCTGTAATCTTAAGCTTACTTGCGTTAACAACCTTAACTGGCATACCGCTATATACGTTTCTCTCGAAAGTTGGTTTAGTCTTACCCATAAGGCTCATAGCAATAGATGAAGCCACACGGCCTAATGACATTCCGCTTGCGTCTATTACTTTCTCTTCTTTTGCTTTGTTTTTTTCTTTCATTGTATTGCTATACTAAAACATTATTATAAATTACACAAACTCTATTTGAGCCATCTTTGCGCTGTCTGACTTTCTAACTCCAAGCTTAATAATCCTAATATATCCTCCTTTTCGGTCAGCGTACTTAGGAGCCACTTCATCAAAAAGTTTCTTTACTAATTTCTTGTTGTTGTACATCTTAGATGCAGTTATTCTCTTGCCAGCTTGTGTATTCTTCTTAGCAACTGTAATCATCTTTTCAACATAAGGTTTAAGTTCTTTAGCTTTAGCTTCTGTTGTCTTGATTTTTCCGCGCATTATCAAACTAAGCGCAAGTGACTTCAAGAGTGCGTTTCTTAGATTCTTTGTTCTTCCGAATTTTCTTTTTGAATTATGGTGTCTCATATTAATCTTTTAAATTTAAGCCGTATTTAGCTAAAATTTTCTTTATCTCTGTAATACCTTTCTCGCCTATACCTTCTACTTCTAGTAGATCTTCTCTTTTCTTTCGAGCAAGACCTCCAAGAGTTCTTATGTTAGCCTGAGTTAACGCATTAAGAGTTCTTGTTGATAAATCAAGTGAATCAGTTCTAGTCTTAAGTACATCTGTAAAATCTTCTCCTTTCTTCTCTTCTTCCTTTTCTTTGTCTTCAGATTTTGAAGATTTCTTCTCTACTTCTATTTCTTCTTTTTCTTTAAAATCAACTATAGCCTTAAGTTGGTTTATCATTATAACAATAGCCTGTGAGAGTGCTTCACGTGGAGTTAGGGTTCCATCAGTCTCTATAGAAATTCTAAGTCTGTTGTGGTTGGTTTTATCTCCTACTCGCATGTTCTCAACTTCATAAGAAACTCTTCTGATAGGAGTAAATATTGCATCTACTGCTATTGTGCCTATATCAACCTTTTCTTTCTGCATTACTTCCTTAGGAATGAAACCAAGTCCTTTTTCTACTTTCATTTCAATATTTAAATTGATCTTGCCAGTAACTGTAGCTAGGTATAGTTCAGGATTTAAAACTTCAACCTGACCTGTTGTGGTTATGTCAGAAGCAGTAACTTCTTTCGGTCCTTTTATAGACAAGGTTACAGTCTGAGGCTCATCGGAAGCCATCTTGAAACGAATCTTCTTTAGATTAAGAATCATTATAATAACATCTTCCTTGATTCCCTCTACTGTCTGAAATTCATGAGTGATACCATCTATCTTGATAGATGTAAGGCCTGCGCCTGGAAGTGATGAAAGTATTATTCGACGCAAACTGTTACCTAGAGTATGGCCATACCCAGGATAAAGACCGTCTATTTCAAAAACTCCCTTATTTCCAACCTCTTCCACAACACGAGGTTTAGAAGGCATAATTATTTTATATTCAGGCATATTTTTTAAATATTAAAATTTATAATAAAATTACAAAATTATTAAACAAACTAACGACTATAGAATTCAAGCACAGCGTTTAAGTCAAGGAATGTATCTGTATTCTTAGGTTTAGCTGAAATCTTTCCTTCCATTTTCTCTGGATCAAAAGAAAGCCAATTCGGAAAATTATATTCTTTCAATCTTGCTGGTAAATTCTCGAAAAGCTTTTTACTCTTTGAACCTTCTCTAACTTTTATTAAGTCACCAGTCTTAACTGAGAAAGATGGGATAGTAACTTTGTTGTTGTTAACTACGAAATGTCCATGAGAAACCATCTGTCTTGCTCCTCGTCTTGATAGAGCCAATCCCATTCTGTAAACAACGTTATCTAGTCTAGATTCTAATTCTTCATAGAATTTAACAGCGGTACCTGAACCTTTTGTTTGAGATGCTTTCTTAACATAATTTGAAAGTTGCTTCTCAGTTATTCCATAAGAAAATCGAATCTTCTGCTTTTCAATAAGCTGAGCTCCATATTCAGAAAGAGCCTTAGGTCTTCGGCTTCCTGGTCCAAACTTTGCTGAAGAAGCAGAAAACTTAGGAGTCTGACATTTGTCATATACTCCAGCGCCCAATCTTCTTCCAACTTTAAATTTTTTCTTCTTTATCATATTTTTTTAAAAAATTAAACTCTTCTTGGTTTCTTAGGTTTAGGACCATTGTGTGGTACAGGTGTAGCATCTTTTATTCCTGTGATTTCAATACCATAAGCCATGAAAGCACGAATTGCTGGCTCACGTCCTGAACCAACCCCACGTACTACGACATCTGCATCTTTAACTCCTAATGCACTTGCCTTGGTACCTATGATGTCTCCAACCTTAGAAGCTGCGAATGGTGTTCCTTTCTTAGCTCCCTTGAAACCTAAACTTCCAGAACTTGACCAGAATAATGTGTTACCAATCTTGTCAGCAAATAAAACCTTTGTGTTATTAAATGTTGCGTCAATAAATAAAATACCTGAAGTTATCTTCTTCTTAGAAGATTTGGCAACTGTCTTTGCCTCTCCTTCTTCTTTAAGAATTTCTTCTTTTGAGGCTTCTTCTTTGTTTGTTATTTTTACTTTACCCATATAATTATTTTATGTCTTACTTTCCTTTCTTCTACCGGATGCCATCGTCTTTCTTACGTTTCCACGAACAGTACGAGAATTTGTCTTTGTTCTCTGTCCTCTTACTGGAAGTCTTCGCATATGACGAACTCCTCTATAGGTTTTAATATCTTTTAATCTTTTTATATTTGCACCGATTTCTCTTTTTAGGTTTCCTTCTATGGTTATACCTTCGATTATTGCTCTGATTTTGTTTTCTTCTGCGTCTGTTAAATCTTTCGCCTTTTTATCATGAGCAATACCTATCTGATCTAATATCTTTCTAGCAGAAGAAACTCCTATGCCGTAAAGACATGTCAATGAAAATTCTAATCTCTTTTCGTTTGGTACTGTTATTCCAAGTATACGCATATTATTGTTTTTGCTTATGTTTAGGGTTAGAACAGATAACTCTTAAATGCCTAGCTCGTCTAACTAGTTTGCAGTTATCACATATTTTCTTTACTGATGCTTTTATTTTCATATATATCTTAAGTGCAAAACAAAAACAAGGAATAATCCTTATTTTTCAATGCTTTTTTTGTTTTTACGAAACGTAATATCTATAATACACTATATTGAAAAAAATTACAACCTTTTAACTATACGTCCTTTTCCACCGTATGGATCAAGTACAATTTCTACCAAATCTCCGACCAATACCTTTATTCTATTCATTCTCATCTTACCGGAAAGATACGCAAGAATTTCTTCATCATTTTCTTCTTCTTTTTGCTTTCCTTCAATCTTTACTCTAAACAATGTGGAAGGCAAAGCTTCTGTAACTACTCCCCTTGCAGTAAGAACTTTTTCGTTTTTAGGTTCACTCATTTTTGTATTCAAATACTAACAAAATAAATAGATTTAGTCAAATAAAATAAGTATTATTTAGGCTCGTTTACTGTTATTGTGATTTTGTTTTCTTCTTCAGGGAAGGAATTCTTCCATACTGGCTTAATAACTAGCTCTGCCCCATCTATATTAGGATACTCTGCTAATACCTGATAGAAATCTTTCTTCTTTTTACCAATAATCTGAGACAGTAATTTCTCCTTATCAACATCCCAAACAATATTAGATTTGCCTTCAATTCTAAAAACTAAACTCTTTGCGTCTTTAAATGAAATTGTGTTCTTATTAGGAATAGAGAAATTCAAATCAGTAATATTTGTTATATGGGCTGGTCCTCCATCATAGTTCCCTATCTCACCCTTAGCTATTGAATCTGTTAATTTAGCTTCATCTAGAAGAAATCCATAAAGTGTGCCCTTCATGCTTATGACTATATTAGAATCCTTGGAGACAAAGTCTGTTGATTCGCTGTCGATACTTAGAGATACTGCATCCTTAAATAGGATAAAACCGCTTGGTATCTGTTCTCGTGCCTTAGCTATAAGTTTGTCTTGTAATGTATTCTTTAGTTCTAGGAGATGTTTAGATTTTTCTTCTTCAGGAATAGTGAAGGAGCTCCCAGTAAACCCTCCTGTCATGTTACCCTTACTTCTCGCATAGAATTTCTCATACTTAGGGGTGCCCTTAAATCCAAATATTTTGAAGTCTAAAGGAGAAGCATTATATTCTTCACCTGGGTCAGCTGCATAAACCTTAACTTCTACTGAACCCGGGACGCCGTTTTTCATACCTGGAACTGTTAGTTTAGTTTCTGTTTTGTATATCTTCCCATTAGAACCCTCAAGTCTTGTATCTATCGCTAGTGCTTGAGGTGAGGTGCTGAAGGAGTTGTAAATAACAACAGTACCCTTTGCTCTTTCACTACCATCCTTTCTCTCTGTTCCTGTAATTAACCTAGATTCTTCTCCAGAAATAGCTATAAGGTCAAATGTTAGACCTTCAGAATTACTTTCTTTAATTGCAGAGAATGTGTCGCTTAGTTCTATTGGTTTAGTTTTAGGATTTATGTTTATGGTTGCTTTAGCAAAAAGAAAAGATAATGCAAATAAAAGCATGACTACTGCGAACAGCGCCACAACCCAGAGTCTATACTTTGGTTTGCCTTCTTCATTGTCGTATCTGTAAGAATTATAGTCTGGCTCTTCTTCCTCGTATTTTTCTTCTTTGCTTTCTCTCATTTCTTCCCAGATCTTTTTCTTTGGTGGATTTGAGTAAGTTCCACTCTTTGAGGATTTATTTACTACCATGTCTTGCAATAAGTTCTTAACCATAAATATATTTTAGTTTAGAAAACGATTAATGTAAATAGATTCTATGATTAGAAATGGGTCACGAGTAGCATCATTCTCAAACATAGCTATCCCATGAAGAGCTTGAGTTCCCAGGAAAACTACTCTGAACTTAGATTCAGTTAGAGTGTACTGATTAAACTGTTCTGTTTTTATTATTTCAGAGAAAAACTCGGTTAAATAACTATCAACTGTTATGAAAATTGTTGCAGGGATAGAAATATCGGTCGATATATTTGCTAATGCAATCTGAAACTTATCTACCCATTCTTTCTTTAGCTTGCCTACAATAGGGTCTAGTTTAGCCTTGGTTGTAGGATCAGCATGTTCATCTTTATATAAAGACAAGTATGCCTGAGCATCAACTAGAGGTATTCCCATTTTTTCAGCTACTCCCCTTATTATGAAGTTTCTACCTAGTGGAAATGAGATTGATTCGTTTAAAGTATCTTTCTTTATCATTGATATATCAGTCATCTCTCCTCCAATATTTACCAACAAGAAATTATCCTGATTAACAAATACATCTCGAGCTACAGCAAACGAGGTCATCATGAATGAAGAGAACTTCACTTCCCTTTCATGGAAATACTTAAACACAACTTCTTCTATCTTATCTAATATCAAGGATGAAGCCATGGATATAAATACACTCATTTCGAGTTCGTGAGCTTTCTGGTTAATTGGAGAGTGGGTTGGGTAACCGTTCAATACTGTCTTCATGTTTTTAAACTCAATTGGGCGTAGTTCCTCATCGGTACCTTCATATTTCTTTAGATGCTCTTCTTTAAAGAGATTCATTTCTTTTTCTAAGAGACTATCTGCTAGCTTGGTAGTAAACACGAAAGGGGTATTCTTCTCTAATTTAATTATTCTTGTCTGAGAAGCAAACCAAGGAGACGAAAGCACGCAGAAAACCTTGTGCGGTGCACCCTTTCCAGAAGAAGCAATATTGGAAGCAACAGATTTAAGGGACTTGATAGTTAGAAACAGTAAACGACTAGAACTTATCTTCTCTTCTAAAACAATAGGTTCTCTATAAGAATAGATTATCTTAGGAGACCCTTCTTTTTCTAACCTAAACAGTGCGCCTCCTACAGACGAAGAACCAACATCAAAAACCAAAGCCAGTTGACCTTCTTTTTTGAAATTGGAAAAAATTCCCATAAGAAAATTATATCACAAAATAACCTAGGAAAGTATAGCTTTAATACGTCTTATGCCAGAAGCTACTGCTTCTTCCTTTTGGATTTTGAATACTCCTAGTTCAGAAGTGTTAGACACATGTGGTCCACCGCAGAATTCCTTTGAAATTAGATTTCCGTCCTTACCTTCTATCACATAGACAGACACAATATCAGGATACTTTGCTCCAAATTCCATCTCTGCCCCGAGCTTCTCTGCCTCTTCTTTAGGCATTTCTTTTCTTACTACATTTAAACTTTTCTGTATCTTGTCATTAACCCAGTCTTCAACTAGCTTCTTCTCTTCGTCTGTTAATTTATGATCACATAGAAAATCTATTCGCAATCTTTCTTCGTTTATGTTACTGCCTCTTTGTTTTATATTCTTGTCCACAATCTCCTTAAGCCCAGCTAGAAGTAAGTGATGCGCTGTATGAAGCTTAATGGTCTTCGGCTCATGGTTCTGCAATCCTCCTTTGAACATTCCAGCAGATGAGGTCTGAGAAAGCTTCTGGTGCTCTTCCATTTTTTTATTGAATTCATTTAGATCTATGCTTATACCCTTTTCTTTTGCTAATTCTTCTGTGAATTCAATAGGGAAACCGTAAGTTGTAAACAGAATAAAAGGGTCTACTCCTTTTTCAAATTCTTTCATACCTTTCTCTAGTGTTTCTTTAAACTTGTTTTCTTCTTTCTTTATTTCTCCTTTATCATTTAAATCGTAGAAACCTTCATAAGTACCCTTTATTTTGGAAATAATATTTTCTAGGGGAACTTTAGAAAATCTAACGGCTCTACGAATAAGCCTTCGTAATATATACCCCCTACTAGAATTTGATGGTAACACTCCATCTGAAATCATAAACAATGACGCCTTTATGTGGTCTGTTACAATTCTTTCTTCTTTAGAAATTTCACCATTAAATAAATCAGTTTCATATACATTATTTTTATTCTGAACTTGCACAAGCAGTCTCTCAAGCCCCATACCTGTATCTATTCCTTTTGTAGGAAGAGGGTTAAATTTTCCATCGTTACTCTTGTAATACTCATTAAAAACTATATTCCAAATTTCAACTCCATTTATATATATTTCTGTTGTTGGTCCACATGGACCTTCCTCCCCTGTAGGACCCCAGAAGTTATCTTCTTTTTTATGATCTTTTACTATTAGACTAGGATCGATTGATAACCAGATTTGTCTTGATTCTTCGTCAGCAGGAATTCCACTTTCATCATCTTTAAAAACAGATACGTAATCTATAGTTAGACCCATCTCTTTGGTAATAAATTCATGAGCATAAGTAATCGCTTCTTTCTTCCAATAACCACCAAAAGAAAAATTTCCTAACATCTCAAAAAAAGTAAGGTGAGTGTCATCTCCAACTTCGTCTATGTCACCAGTACGAACACATTTCTGAGATGAAGTTGTGTTTAGTGCTCCGAAGTCAGCCATAGCGTCTTTTGCTCCTGTGTAATAAGGTTTGAATTGTTGCATTCCTGCAGTAGTAAATAAAACAGAATCATCTCCAACAGGCACTAAGGAAGACGAGGTTACAATTTTGTGTCCCTTTTCTTCAAAAAACTTCAAAAATTTTTCTCTTACCTCTCCTGATGTCATAGGTTAATTAGTTTCTTCTGGTTCCTTGTCCTGAAAGAATTTAGTATTTCTTAATTTATCTTCTATAAACCAAAGCACAACAAATATAAACAAAGCGAGTATCGTAGCAATGAATGCAATATCAAAAAGTCCAAATCCTACAGTCATACCAATACCTGCTGTAACCCAAAATCCACTAGCGGTAGTAAGGCCACTTATGCGAGACCCCTGAAGCATTATTGAACCTGCACCAAGGAATCCAATACCAACTATTATCTGTGAAGCAATTCTTGATGCATCAAATCCTCCAAATTCAACATACCTAGCTGCTATTATTTCAGAAACGATTACAAATAATGCAGAACCCATAGAAACAAGGGCGTAGGTACGCATTCCTGCCGTTTTATGAGCCCAAACACGCTCTATACCTATAACCATTCCCAATATTAAAGCCACAAACAAACGAAGTGTTACGTTGAGTGTTGCTTGATCAAATAAATTTTCCATATCTGTATTATATCAAAATATTACTTAACTATGCCACCACCCATTGTTACGTCTTTATCGTAAATGACTATAGACTGGCCTTCTGACACCAAGATAGGTTTGTCGAAGCTAACGGAATATATTTTTCTTTTTTCATTATAAAATACACGACAAGGTAAGCTTTCTCCGTGATATCTAATTTGAGCAGAATACTTTTTTGATTCTTTAGGGGTTCCAGATATCCAATTCACATTTTCTATTTCATAAACCTTTAGAGATTCTTTGTTGGGTAGTTTCTTGGGTGTATCTGAAACTGTTATCGTATTATTCTTTATATCTTTAGCAATTACATAAAATGGTTTATCACTTGGAGACTTTTTAGTAAGAGTGAACCCATGTCGTTCCCCCATTGTAAAAAAAGTTGCTCCCAGGTGATGCCCTACCACTTCGCCTTTTTCGTTTAATACATTACCTTTTTTCTCTTTTATATAATGTGCTAAGAATTCTTTTAAATCTATAGGCCCTAAGAAACAAATACCCTGGCTATCTTTCTTATTTGCTACAGGTATCTTGAATTTACGAGCAAGAGACCTAACTTCACTCTTCTGTAAACTGCCCACAGGAAATAAAATCTTAGAAAGCTGATCTTGATTTAATGTCCACAGAAAATAACTTTGATCTTTACTCGCATCATTCCCCTTCAGTAATTCAAAAAAAGAGCTCTTTTGTTCAGAATATCCTGGCAAGCCAACGTCACCATTCACAAAAGACTCTTTTTTAAAAGATTGTCGGACTTGGGAATAATGCCCTGTAGCAACATAATCAGCTCCCATAGAAATAGCTTTTTTGAGGAAAGCTCCGAACTTAACATATTTATTACACATTACGTCTGGATTAGGAGTTCTTCCTTTCTTGTATTCACTTATCATATAATCTGCTACTTCTTTCTTGTAAACATCCTCTAGGTCAAACGTCAGAAATGGAATATCTAAGTGAGCTGCTACTCTCATAGCATCACGCTTCTCTTCCTCTTCGTTGCATTCTATAAATTCCGGATGCCATGTTCTAATAAAAACCCCCACGACTTCAAAACCCTGCTTCTTAAGCAGAGCTGCAGAGAGTGAGCTATCTACCCCACCCGACATACCTACAAATACTGTCTTCTTCATAAGAATGAATCTATATTGCCATAAGCTTTTTGTAAAGCTCGTAAGTGGCGTGAGCATCAGATAATCCAGTGTGAGAATGTTTGTTACTTATACCGAATCTAACGCACATTTCTCGTAGAGAAAAATGAGTTAAGTCAGGCTCTCTATGTAATTTAGCCCAGGCAATAGAGATAGTATCTAGTTTGTGGTAATGCATCTCATTTATAATGCCTAATTTACTAAAATTATATTCTAAAAATAAAGAATCGAAAGCAACATTCTGGCCAACCATAATGCACCCTTTTGTCTTTTCACTTAGAATTTTCATTGCTTCTTGTAAGCTAATCGCATCTTGCCATTCTTCTTCTTTGTAGTGATTTATTTTTATTGATGTTGGATCAGCGTCTTCTATCCGTTCTGGTTTTATTTTGAGTTCAAATTCTTCTATAAATTCAAACTCAGGTGTAGAGATTACGCAACCAATTTCAATAATTTCATGTTTAATAACATTTAATCCTGTTGTCTCTATATCTATAAAAACTAATTTATTCTTTTTCATTATTTTAAGTATTTCGATTTGTTTGATTTATGTTCTTCAAAGTTTTTTGCATAGTGTATGTTGCCGTCAGTATCATGTAGATAATATAAATACGGTGAACTCTTAGGGTTTAGGGTTGCTATTACTGCCTCAAGCCCAGGGTTAGCTATAGGACTCTCTGGTAATCCCCTTTCTTTGTATGTAATCGGGGCTGCATCAACTTGTAGAGGCATATTGATACTTAATCTCTTCCAGAGTATGCCTGCTATATATTCTCTATCTGAATCCCCTTTTGCTTCCTTCTCTACAATAGACGCCATTGTTATTATGTCTTCCTTGCTCTTGCCGGAAGAATCTATTTTAGAAGAAAGTTTTTCTATCTTCTTGTTGAAGTTATCATTCATTACTTTTATAACTTGATCCTCTGTGTCTGTAGTTAAGAAAAAATAAGTATCTGGGAAAAGGTATCCTTCTTTATCCCTAGCCTTCTCGGTAAATAGTAGAGGATTAAATTTAGATAATTTAGAAGAAAATGTATCTCTGATTTCAGAATTACTAAATCCTTCAGGGATGGTCACCTTAAGGGAAGATAAATTTTTCTTACCTAGAGATATTCTTCTGGCAACCTCAAACACAGAGGATTTCCTGTCGAACAAATAATCTCCAGGTATTATGTGCTTTTCTCCACCATACATTATTACGAACGATTCAAACATAACTCTAGAACGAATGAATTTCCCTTCTTGCAAAGTAAGAGAAACTTTCCTTAGGCTGGAACCTTCTTCTATGTTGTAGATTTCCCCTTCAGGGAAATTAGCTGGCGGACTTAAAAAGAAAAACAAGGAAGCAATCAAGATGCAAACGAAAAAGAATAAATATGTAATTATTTTCTTGAAATAGGAAGACTTATTGGTTAAAACCTTTTCGTTAGATAAAGGATCATTGTTCTCTATGTTGTCCATATAGTTTTATGAAGGAAGATTAGGTGGAGGAGAAGCCTCTTTAGATTCAATACGTTCAAGTGTAGGAACCTTGAGTATTTGTCCAGGAAAGTGCCATATAGTAGCTATCTCTTCTAGATTTAACACTATTACAGGAGGGTGCTTATAAGCCATAAAAATAGCTGGGGATATAGGCCAAGGTATGTTGTGTTCACAGAATATTTTGTGTCTAAGTGGGAGATGGAAGAAATTCCTTTCTCTATATTCATGAAGCATTCTATCAGCAAGCTTTGTGACTTTCTTAGAACCTATAGAGAATATACCGCCGTAAGCGTCTCCCTGAGTTGAGTTCATTCTCCAGAATTGATTCATGTAAGGATTCGCATACTGACGGAAGATAAGACGGATATTTCTTCTGTTGTTCATATTCCATGCATCCTTGGTAGCTACGTAGCAAACTCGTATCCCAGTATCGAAACCTAATTTAGAAATTTTAGCATTGATACCTGTAACCTGATTTTCAAGCCACTTAGGCATACGCATTTCTTTAGACCAACCACCTTCCTTCTTGTTTTCACTGTACTTGGTGAATGGTGCTGCAACCTTTTCAAGCGTAAGGTGTCCGTGCTCTATCCAGTCAACCTTCTTGCCGTGGTGTTTATATGTCTTCTTGGATGGAGTGATTACTATCTGTAGCCACGCCTGTTCTCCTTTCTTAAGAGAACCGAAAAATTCTATAACCGGAGATATAGGATCAACTTTATACTCTTCCTTAGGATCTTCATCTAAGCCGAAATCTACGTAAGTCTTGATTGGATAAGGATCTTCTTTTACAAAGCCGAATTCACATCCCCACATTCTCCAATTACTCTTCTCGCTGATTTCGTCAACAGCTAGAGTATAGTCAGGAACTTCTCTTATCTGTGCTTGAGGATACTGAGCATACATTTGAGTTTCTATGAGTTCTCTTACACGTGTAGGTGTGCGGACATAGAAGTGAACCTGCCCTTCTATGGAAACAATCTCGAGTGAAAACCAGAACCACACTGCACCTTGCCAGTATTCCTCTATTCCTCCTTTTAAGCTCCAATGATAAAGGGCATTGGATAAGAAAAGCTCCATGGCTTGTGGCGAACGGACAACTTCTCTTGGAGGAATTATTTCTAGTAGCACGAAATCAATACCGGATATGAAATCTTGTTGAATATAGTGTACCCACATTTTCCATGCGACAAATCCAAGAAAGACAGTAATCCAAAACATCCAAAAACCGAAAGGTACTTGTCCTAGAAAATAAAAAAAATCATTAATCATTAACTATATTTTAATACATTGGGTATCTAAAGTAAAACCCCGCCTAGGGGGCGGGGTTAGTAATCAAGTACTATCTTAAACTGCTGTGTATAAACCTGTTTTGTTCTTCTTGAAGTATTTAGGATTTGCTAGGTTTACAAGGATTGTGTTTCTCTTGAAGTATCTTTCTTTCATTACTTTATCTACTACATCTTCTTTTGACATTGGACCTTCTTTCTTAAGGATATCTTTTATTACATCACGAGCAATTCCTGTCTTGTAACCCCATTCAGCAAGTGCGTAGAGTCCACGTCCTACTAACACAAATCTAGAATCCTTTATAAGTTCATTGTGGCAAGTTGCATAGTGAGTCTTCTTACCGAAAGTCTTAGATATAGCATCAGCTACTTCCTTGAAGTGCATTGGAGAACCATGACGTCTCATAACCAAGAAAGCATAATCCTTTACTCCTCGTGTTCTAACGTTTGGAGATATTGATTTACCCCATTCTCCTAATGGATTCTTGGAAATTGTCTTAGACATTGATAACCATCGTTTTGCTATTTCATCATTCTTGTAATGTTCAGCAACATCCTTCATATGGTCAAAAAACTTTTTAATCATTTCTGTTTCTGGAACCAAGTCTTCATCGTTTAAACTTCCGTAAAGTTTCTTAAGAGAATCGTGTACCTTGTCTGCCATTTCATCATCTACGCTCCATCTTGCATGAAAATGATCATCTTCTCGATGTCGCTTAAAAGACTCTCCTAGTACTAAGTAAAAGTGTATATGATTCTGTGTTGCCTTGTCCTTAGAAACATGTGCTAAAAGCTCGTGTTCAGCAACAACAGAACCTAAAGAGTGTATTAATGCCTTAAGTTCCTCGAAAACAGCTTGTTCTTTCTTGAAAGCATCTCCTTTTTTTATTAAATTAAGTGCAACATCTTCAATCTGTCTTACTCTTTCTCTTGTTATATTGTATTTCTTGCCGATTTCTTCAAGAGTTTTCTTTTCTAAAGACGAATCAAGCCCGAAACGATTCATTATTACGTCGCGAGCTCTGTCATGTAAGTGAGAAGTGATTCTTTTTGTTACTTGTTTAGGTTTAAACGTTATAGTTGACATAAAAAATTTTTAAAAATAAATTTGAAAATTATTGAAACAAAAACTTATGTTTTAATTATACACATTTGACGCATACTGTCAAATTATAGACTAACCTCTGTTCCTGTTAGCTCGAACACGATCAAGTTCTGTTAGATATTTCTTTCTTAATCGAACTGATTTTGGTGTTACTTCGAGATATTCATCTTCTCCCATAACCTCAAGACCTCTTTCTATATTAAGAATAAAAGCAGGTGCGAGATATATAGCTTCATCCGTACCTGAGGCTCGCATATTTGTTAATTGCTTACCTTTTGAAGGATTCACAGACATATCTTCACCTTTCAAAACATTACCTACCACCATACCTTCGTATATTTCGGTACCGTGTTCAACATATAGTATACCACGTTCTTGTAAATTTGCAAGGGCAAAGGCTACCGCCTTACCAGCTACCATAGAAGTCATTGATCCATATTCCCTTTTCTTTATTTCACCAGCATGCTCCTTGAACCCTACAAACCTAGAAGACATAATGCCTTCTCCTTTTGTATCTATTATAAATTCATTTCTATAACCAAGTAATCCTCTAGTTGGAATATCAAATATAACCCTAGCTACACCGTGCTTCTCAAGCATGTTGCTCATTATTCCCCTACGCTTACCTATCTTCTCTATAACAGTACCTGAGAACTCCATAGGCACATCAATCACAAGTTCTTCGTAAGGCTCTACTGTCTTACCGTCAACTTCCTTCACGATAACCTCTGGTTGTGATACTTGCATTTCGTAACCTTCACGTCTCATATTCTCTAAGAGAACTGCTAGGTGTAATTCTCCTCTTCCATAAATCTTGAAGAATGATGGACCATCGTGATTCCCTTGATCAGGAGAAAATTCTACTCTTAGTCCTACGTTCACCTCTAGTTCTTTCTCTAATCTTTCTTTCAGCTGTCGTGATGTTACAAATTTTCCTTCTTTACCTGCAAATGGAGAATCATTAACTAAAAAATTAAGTGATAGTGTTGGTTCATCAATAGCAATATGAGGCATCACCTCTACGCTATCATCTTCACAGATAGTTTCTCCGATAAATATGTCTGGGATACCTGCAATCAAAACTATATCACCTGAGGTAGCCTCATTTACTTCTTTTCTGTTTATACCTTCAAATGTAAAAAGCTTGGTTATCTTACCTCCTCTTGTCGCCTTGTCGCCTTTTACGAATACCTGACTACCTGATTTAACTTTTCCGGAATATATTCTAGAAATAGCCATTCTTCCTAGGAAGTTGTCATAAGCAAGATTGAAGACTTGGGCTGACATCTTGCCTTCTTCGTTTACAGATGCAGGGCTTACCTTCTCTAGTATTAAATCTAGTATTGGGGATAGATCACTTGATTCGTCTCCAACTTTCTTGAATGCTTTCCCCTCTCTTCCTATCGCATATATAGTTTCGAAATTTAACTGGTTATCATCTGCACCAAGCTCTAAGAAAAGTTCAAAGATTTCATCATGAACTCTATTTATATCTGCAGCTGGCTTATCTATTTTGTTTATTACAACGATTGGCTTAAGTCCTAACTCTAGTGACTTCTTAAGAACGAATCTAGTCTGAGGCATTGGTCCCTCTACAGCATCTACTAGAAGAAGCACTGAATCGATAGCTCGAAGTACTCGCTCAACCTCAGAACCGAAGTCAGCGTGGCCTGGAGTATCTACTATGTTTATTTTGGTGTCTTTGTAGTAAATGGAAGTGTTCTTGGAATATATAGTAATACCTCGCTCTTTTTCTAGAGCGTTTGAATCCATTGATACTCCTTCTTCAACTATTGCACCATTTTGCTTCATTAAAGCATCAGTAAGAGTGGTCTTACCATGGTCAACGTGAGCGATAATAGCTAAATTTCTAATTTCCATAATTTTTTTATTTAAGTAAAACAAAAACCCTTGCAGGGCTTTCGTTTAATAATAACATACAAAACTCTTTAAAGCAAAATTATCTTATTTCTTTTAGTACGCTTATTGCTTTATCTAGTTGGTCTTTTGTGTGAGATGCAGATACTTGGAATCGAAGTCGGGCTTTACCTTCAGGCACAACCGGGAACCATAGTCCCACAACATATATTCCTTTCTCTAAGAGTAGCTTGCTCATTTCTTGAGTCTTCTTAGCATCCCCTAGCATTACAGGAACTATCGCATGTTCTCCATCTAATACATCATATCCAAGCTTCTTCACTTCTTCTCTGAAATATTTCGCATTTTCTTTTCCTTTATTTAGTAACTCTGGGGTTAGTAAATCCAGAGCCTTCATTGTTGCAACTACTACAGAGGGCGGTAATGAATTAGAAAACATGTAAGTTCTTGATTTCTGACGAAGTAGTTCTATTAGTTCACGCTTTCCTGCAATATATCCTCCTACTGCTCCACCGAGAGCCTTGCCGAAAGTTCCGGAGAGTACATCAATCTGACCATGTAGACCAAAATGTTCAGGTGTACCTGCCCCATTTTCCCCTAAGACTCCTACAGCATGTGCATCATCAACGAAAAGCAGTGCTCCATATTTATCTGCTAAATTTTTTATTTTAGGTAAATCAGCTAGATAACCTTCCATAGAGAAAACACCATCGGTCACTATTATCTTAAATCTATAACCCTTGTCTTTGTCTTCTTCTAAGAATTTCTCGAGAGTTGCCACGTCTCCGTGCGGATAAATTCTCTTTACTACATTATCTTTCTTGCAAAGCTTAAAAGCGTCAATAATGGAAGCATGATTTAACTCATCACTATATATTGCATCCATCCATTTCTCCTGTCCAAAGGGTTCGTTAGTAAGCGATGCGAAGAATCCTAAGTTAGACATAAAATTAGTAGAATAAAGAATCGTATCTTCAACGCCCAGAAATTCTGCAAGTTTCTTCTCTAACTCCTTATGAATTGTTTCAGTTCCAGAAATAAACCTTACTGAAGATAAACCAAATCCATATTCTTTTAATGCATCACTTGCTGAAGCTACAATTTCAGGATGGTTTGCAAGCCCTAGATAATTGTTTGATGCGAACATTAGAACTTTTTTCCCATTTATCTCTACCTCTCCACCTTGAGCTCCTTGTAATTCTCTTTCAACTTTAAACTTCCCTGCTCCTTTCAGGTTTTCTAGTTCTTTGTTTATATTATCCTGTAATTCTTTTGAGTACATATTATAATTTCAATTTATCTTTTAAGTTCTTAAGCATTACTTCAGTCATCTTGGATAGATCAAACTCCTGCTTCCATCCCCAGTCACTGCGCGCAGAAGAGTCATCTATTGATTTAGGCCAGCCGTCAGCAATCTTCTGTCTTGGATCTTCGGTTACATAACTTAGTTGAAAATTAGGAATATGCTTTTTTATTTCTTCTCCAATCTCCTTTGGTGAGAAGCTTATAGCTGATAGATTGTAAGCCATCCTTGAATTTAGTTTACTTGCATCTACTTCCATAAGCTCTATTGTGGCTCTAATGGCATCATCCATATACATCATGGGTAGATATGTATTATCGGACAAGAATGAAGTGTATTTACCTTCTTTCAATGCACCATAGAATATTTCTACTGCGTAGTCAGTTGTTCCTCCTCCAGGCTCACTCTTCCAGCTTATAAGTCCTGGATAGCGAACACTCCGCACATCTAAGCCGAAGCGTTTGTTGTAATACTGGCACAGCAACTCTCCTGCATACTTAGTAATTCCATACATTGTTGTCGGCTCTACTACTGTCTTTTGTTGAGTATTGTCTCTTGGGGTTGTAGGACCGAAGACTGCAATAGATGAAGGCCAGAATATTTTTATCTTTTCATCAACTCCTAAATCAAGTATCTGACGAAGACTGCCCATATTTAAGTCCCATGCAAGCTTAGGATTCTTCTCTCCTGTTGCTGACAGTAATGCTGCAAGAAGATAAATATCTGTGACACCTTCCTTTTTTACTAAATCTCGAGTCGCGTTAGCATCTTGTGCATCTAGTATAGTAAAAGGTCCTGTACCTTTTAGCATTTCGTGTTCGTCACGGATATCGGTTGCTATTACATTTTCACCACCAAACTTATTCCGGAGAGCAAGTGTTAACTCTACCCCTATTTGACCACACGCACCTATAACTAAAATTTTTTTCATATTGATTATTATTTTCCGCGACTAGGCGGATCAGCCTTAGGCTGAAAAATTTAATTTATCCTTTTTAACTCCTAATTTAATTCTTTTATCTTGTGTATTCTGAAATAAATCTCTCATTTGCTTCTCGTCTTGGTCTGTAAAATCTTTATTCCTTCTTGCCATCATGGCCTTCGCCACTTTTATTGCTATTTCGATTGGAAGTTCAAATAAGTTACCAGTAGAAACATGGCTTGTAAACGGTGGCACATCTTCTGTGACAGTACCGTATAGATGTGAGTGAGCTCCTATAACCTTTCCGCAGAAAATTGATGAATTTACAGAAGTCTTAACCCCATCTTCTATAATTGCACCTAGAAATTGCTCCCCTGTGTCCTCTCCTTCGAGTTTGATAGTGGAGTAAGTATTTTTAAGCGTAGCTATACTTGTCCCCCCACCAATATTTACCCAAGCCCCTATGTAACTATGACCTACGTAACCATAGTGTTGTTTGTTTGAATAATTCTCAAAGATAGAGTGTTCAATCTCTCCACCTATTTTACAATTATCTCCAATAAGTAGTGGCCCCCGAAGTACAGATCCTGCACGAATTATTACGTTGTCTCCTATTACAATCTTACCTGGTTTAGTATCGAAAAATATATTTGGTTCACGAACTACATTCTTACCTAAAAACACACCCTGTTCTACTTCCTCCTTTCCAGAGGACAGAGATTCTACTAGTGTATTTAAATTCTTTAATTTTTCTAACTTTTCTTTTGTATTCATTTTAAATTATTCTACAGTTACACTCTTTGCTAAATTTCTAGGCTTATCTATATCACACCCTCGTAGTCGTGCTATATGATAAGCAAGAAGTTGAATAGGAACAGAAGCTACGAACGGCATTAACACATCACTTGTTTCTGGAATCTCTATAGAATAATCTGCAAGCTTCTTAGCATTCTCATCTCCTTTTGTGATTATTGCTATTATTACTCCCTTACGAGCCTTTACTTCCATCATATTACTTATGACTTTCTCATAAGTTGGACCCTGATTAGCTATAAATACAACAGGCATGTTTTCATCAACGAGCGCTATTGGTCCATGTTTCATTTCTGCTGCTGGATAGCCTTCTGCATGAATATAAGAAATCTCTTTAAGCTTTAGTGCGCCTTCAAGCGCTAAAGGGAAACCGTATCCTCGTCCTAGATAAATGAAGTTCTTGCTGTCTTTAAATTTTTCTGCAATCTTTATTACTTCGTCATTTGTTTCTAGTGCCTTCTCTACTTTCTTTGGAATTCCTTCTAGTTCTTCTAGGATTTTCTTCATCTCTTTTTCTCCCAACAAATCCTTTTCTTTAGCTAGCCACAAACACATTAAGAGAAGCACTGTGATCTGAGCAGTGAATGCTTTAGTTGAAGCAACACCTATCTCTGGTCCTGCGTGAGTATAACTTCCTGCATGAGTAACCCTAGGGATGGAGGATCCTACGACATTGCATACGCCGAACACCGTAGCTCCCTTTTCTTTAGCCAGATTAAGTGCCGCTAGGGTATCTGCTGTTTCACCTGATTGAGAGATAGCTATCACAAGATCGTTTTCATATATAACAGGATTTCTATATCTAAATTCAGAAGCATATTCTACTGATACAGGAGTACGAGCAAATTCTTCAAAGAAATATTTTGCCTCAAGTCCAGCATGCCATGATGTACCACAAGCAATAATTATTATCCTCTTTGCATTAAGTAATGCACTTTCGTATTTCTCTATTCCACCTAACTTCACTAAGCCATCCTTACTATCAATACGACCTCGCATAGAATCCTTGATTGATCTAGGTTGTTCATAGATTTCTTTCAACATGAAATGAGGAAATCCGCCCTTCTCTAGTTCTTCTATTTTCATTTCTAGTTTTTGTATATATGGACTCTTGGTTTCGTTTTTCTCTATAGATTTTATTGTTAGCTCTTCTCCCTTTATTACCGCCATTTCACTTTCGTCTAGATAGATAACTTTGTCTGTATATTCAATTATCGGAGTCGCGTCGGATGCAATGAAATATTCTCCTTCTCCTATTCCCAACACAACAGGGCTTCCTTTTTTGGCTACTATTACTGTATCAGGATCTTCTTTAGATAATACTGCGATAGCATATGCACCTACTGCTTGAATAAGAGCGAGTCTCACTGCTTCATCAATCTCAACTTTATTATTTTTCTTTACATCTTCAATTAAATTAGCGAGAACTTCTGTATCTGTATCACTTTCAAATTTATAACCCTTTTCTATTAGAGCTTTCTTAAGAGTTCCATAATTTTCTATTATTCCATTATGTATGATTGCAATATTTCCTCCGTTAGAAGTTTGCGGATGAGCATTTCTGTCTGATGGTTCACCGTGAGTTGCCCATCTTGTATGAGCAATACCTATTGCTCCTGTTATATCTTTATCCTTAACAAACTTAGATAGCTCGGATACTTTACCCTTTTTCTTGTAAACAGAAAGAACGCCCTTCCCCATAAGCGCTACTCCGGCTGAGTCATATCCTCTGTACTCAAGTCTCTCTAGACCCTTAACAAGGATAGGCCAAGCATCTCTTTTTCCTATGTATCCAACTATTCCGCACATAGCATATATGATATCAAAAATATTTACCTTTTGCGAGAGGAAAACCCTCAAAAATGAGCCTTATTTGATAAGGGTTTTATATCATTGACATTAGTATAAAATAGTGGTATAATGTATAGGTAAATTAGTTGTTTCATTTAAATCATGTTTATGAAAAAGTATGTTCTCATTCTGCTCATCAGTGTTTTTACAGCCTCAATTATTCTCCCCTCCTGTGCCTCTACGAAAAGGGATTGTCAGGGAGTGAAGCATGTTAAGCAGAAAGGCGGGTTCTATCTTTAAACCCCGCCCATAACGTATTATGGCCGCTCGGATTTCCGAACGGCCATTTTTGTTACGTTGTTTGTTAAAAATTAAATTTCAAGAGCGATGCGCACCACATCACTCAAACCTGTTTGTCTTTCTTCTGCAGACAACTTCTGGTGAAGGAATATAAGATGATCACTCACCATCAGGATTGTTGCGGTCTGGATTTTGTACTGAGCTCCCAATGTGAAAAGCTCTGAGGATTCCATCTCGATTGCAACAGCGCCGTAATTAGCAAATGCCTCCCAGGATGCCGGAATCTTCTTGTCTCCTTTGTAAACGAATTCGTAAAATGAATCCGTCGATACAATTCCCCCAACAATTGCTTCAATGCCTTTCTGATCAGCAACCTGGACGGCTTTATGGAGAAGTTTCCATGAAGGTATAGGTGCGTAGGTCATTGTCGGTCCCGCCTGATAGAACCGATTCGGAACCATCGAAGAATCGGTCGAAGCAGACTGAGCAATGATAATGCTTTTCAGTGGAATATTTTTCTGGAGGGAACCCGCAGTCCCCACCCGGATAATCTTCTCCACATGAAAATCGCGGATCAGTTCATTCACATAAATAGACATGGATGCCTGACCCATTCCAGCTCCCTGTACGGAAACTCTTTCTCCTGTAGGCGAAATGCCGGTGAAACCGAACATGTTACGAACTTTGGAATAACAAGTTACATCCTTAAGGAAGTTCTTTGCTATCCATTCTGCCCGTAAAGGATCTCCAGGAAGGAGGACTTTTTTTGCGATTTGTCCCCTCTTCGCTCCAATGTGTGTACTCATAAAAACATAAATTAAAGGTTAGAAAATATTTTTTAGATAGAAATTCCCAAATCTTTGGGTCCGAATGCAAGTGGAAGAAGGTTTTTAATCCCTACAACCTTGTAGATAATATCATCATTGAAGCAATCCATAAGGATTGTTATTGGATGACCTGCCACTTGTTCAGTCTCGTTAATTTCCTGCCGGCATACACCACAGGGGCTTACTGGCAATACTGACTTACCTGTCACTGCGATTTTTTCCACATCCTTTGTGTGACCGAAGTTGTGAATCATATCCAGTGTAGTCCTTTCGGCACAAGCAACAACAGAGTAAGACGCATTTTCTTTGTTTGCTCCGCTATAAACAACTCCATGATGAAGCTTTATAGCACAGCCTACGGTAAATTTTGAATAAGGTGAATAAGACTTACCCGTTGCTTTTCTGGCTGCCAGAATTAATTCCTGTTCGTCAGGAGGGAGTTCCCCGAATATACATTCGAAGATTTCCTGTTTGAGTTCTAATTTTCGCATAACTATTTAATTTATAAAGAAGTTAAAAATGAATTGTTATATATAGACAAAGCTGAGAAGCTTCGGATTTTCATTTGTATCTAATTTTTAGATTACTGATTA
>JAGORC010000014.1 GCA_018063015.1 Minisyncoccota bacterium | reverse complement strand
AGAATGTAATCAAGACAAAGAGGTTCAAGAAAGAAATAAGGATTCTCTTCCTATGTTCGTTCTTACTTAATGCAGGTATGGCATTCTTCTACTCGTTCTTCAATGTTTTCCTCACAAACAAATTCAGCTTCTCTTCTGCAGAGATTGGTAACTTCTTCGCCTATGTGGGAGTCTGGATTATATTTACTCAGGTTGTAGTGGTACCTTATGTAGCTAAACGATACAAGGAAATACAAGTTATAGGAATCTCTTATTTACTATATTCTCTTGGAATACTGATGTACCTACTTCCTAACTCAGTATGGCTTCTTCTCTTTGTTGTACCATTTGCCTCTGTTCCAAACGGACTTCAAATGGCGAATTTCTCTTCTTTCTTGACCAAGGAAACAGAAGAGAAGGTAAGAGGGGAGGTTATGGGTGTGAGCTCTTCTGTGGCATCGCTTGGTCAAGCAATTCCTCCACTTCTAGCAGGACTCATAGCAGCAGCTACAGCATCATTCGTGCCTATAGTTATAGGTGCGGTTGTAGTAATGATGGCTGGTTTTGTTTTCATATATAAAATTAAAAATGCTAAAATTAGTGCCTAATGCAAAACATAATTAAAAACTTAAAGTTAAAAAGACGTGCCATAGCTCACCTAGCTGCTATGCATTTCTATGGGAATCCTTCTGCCAAGCTCAAAGTAATAGGAGTAACAGGCACCAACGGCAAGACTACAACTTCCACACTTCTATATAAAATAGCTACAGAACTCGGATACAAATCAGGGCTTATTGGCACAGTGGAGAATAGGATAGGTGACGAATCTAGAATTGCCCTCAAGACAACCCCAAGTCCCATGAATTTAAATAAACTTCTAACCGAAATGGTAGATAAGGGTTGCGAATACGTGTTTATGGAAGTGTCTTCGCATGCTCTAGACCAGAAGCGAGTTGCGGGGGTTAACTTTGTTGGAGGAATATTTACCAACCTTACTCATGACCACTTAGACTACCACAAGAGTATAGAGAATTACTTTCATGCTAAAAAGAAACTATTTCAAATGCTTCCGAAAGGAGCCTTTGCAATTGCCAATACAGATGATGAGCATGGCAAACTGATGCTTGAAGGTGTAAAGGCAGATAAACATTCTTATGGATTTTCTGGAGGAGAGAATTTTCATGGAGAAATATTTAAACTTGATTTCTCTGGACTTGAACTCAGATTCAATAATGAGAACATAAAGTCTAAACTCCTAGGTAAGTTCAATGCTTATAACCTGCTTTCTGTGTGGGGAGCTTGCAAGCTACTGGGATTTGATATGAATAAAGTTAACAAGATTCTAGAGGACATAGAGCCACCTATCGGAAGATTTCAATACGTAGTTTCTCCTAACAAGGTTACTTATATAGTTGACTATGCCCATACACCAGACGCGCTTGAGAATGTGCTTCTAACAACCAGAGAAATAAAAGGGGAGAATAGTAGAGTTATATCAGTTTTCGGATGTGGAGGAGACAGAGACCCTCTTAAGAGAAGAATAATGGGGCGTGTAGGAGCAGAACTCTCAGATATTGCTATATTTACATCAGACAATCCAAGAAGCGAAGATCCAACCAAGATAATTAATGAAATGAAAACTGATTTATCTATGGAACTTGTGAAGAAGGTCATGATTAATCCTGATAGACGTGAAGCAATCAAAGAAGCTGTTGAAATTGCCAAGGAGGGTGACATAGTAATGATTCTAGGCAAGGGTCATGAGACGTATCAAGAAATCAAGGGAACAAGAAACCACTTCGACGACATGGAAGAAGCACAGAAGTTATTAAAGTAAAATAAATATTTTAGAGTACGGATATTTTTCTACTGAAAAATTCCTCGTGCTCGGCTCGTCAGCCTCGCAAGTCTCTAAAATGTCTATTTTACTTCTTTATGCTAAGATTAGTTTAATGAAGGATTATAAAGAATATTTCAAAGGCAAGAATATAACCGTTATGGGGCTTGGGCTTTTAGGCCGTGGCTTGGGTTATACCAAGTTCTTTGCTGAATGCGGAGCTAATTTAACAGTCACCGACCTCAAACCTTCTACGGCTCTTAAGTCTTCGCTCAAAGAGCTCCGAAAATACAAAAGTATTAAATTCGTTCTAGGCAAGCATAGACTAGAGGATTTCCGAGGCAAGGATATGATTATCAAATCAGCCGGAGTTCCTATAGATTCTCCATATATAAAGGAAGCAAGGAAACATAGAATTCCTGTTGAGATGGATGTGACTCTTCTTGTTAAACTTGCACCCAAGATAAATCTTGTAGGAGTCACAGGCACAAGAGGTAAGTCCATGACGACAGCTCTTATATACGAGATATTTAAAAGAAATGAAAAGTCTCTAGGAAAGAAAGTTTATCTAGGAGGCAACATTCGAGGTATTGCCACGCTACCACTTCTTAAGGAAATAAAAGAAGGAGATGTGTTGGTCTGTGAGTTAGACTCTTGGCAGTTACAAGGATTCGGAGAAAGTAAAATTTCACCAAATATAGCAGTATTTACTTCATTTATGCCTGACCATATGAATTACTATAGTGGAAGTATGAAAAAGTATTTCTCTGATAAGGCAAATATTTTCAAATTTCAGAAGAAAGAGGATACATTGATTATTCGTCCTCATATAAAGAAAATAATTCCTAAAGGAATAAAGAGTAAATTAGTCATAGCAGATATAAAGAAAGTTTCAAATTATACATTCAATGTTCCAGGAGTCCATCAAAGAGAGAACCTAGCTTGTGCTGTTGCTGTGGCCAGATTACTAAAAGTAAATGAATCTGGTATCAAGAAAGCAGTAAAAGGATTCAAAGGCTTAGAAGGAAGACTTCAATACCTTAAGCAGGTAAGGGGAGTAAAAATATTTAACGACAACAACGCAACTACCCCAGAAGCAACCATAGCTGGTATTAGGGCCCTAGAGCAGGAGAAGAAAGGGGACAAGATAGTTCTTATTGCTGGAGGTAATGATAAAAATCTAGATCTAGGATTGTATGTAAACGTGATTAATACATTCTGCAAAGCATTGATACTTATACCAGGTACTGGAACCACTAAGCTGTTAAAGAATTATAAAATCAAGATACCTCTTGAAGAGACGAGTGGGGTAAAGAGTGCAGTCAACAAAGCTCTAAAATACAGCAAGAAAGGGGATATAATCTTATTCTCTCCAAGCTTCTCGTCTTTCTCTCAGTTTAACAACGAATATGAAAGAAATGATTTGTTTATGAAGATAGTAAAGGGATTGAAATGAAAGAAAATTCTGTTGAACAAAATAATGAAACAATAAAGGAATTACAGGATATTTTTTCTACCCACAAAGAAAGAAAAATTTCTGTTGTTGGTACTACGTGTACGGGTAAAAGTACATTAATAAAAAACTTTCCTCAAGCAAAAGAATTGAGAGATATAGCACCAACTTTATCTGAAGAAGAAAAATCTATTTTTAATAAAACTCCTTGGACGATAGAAATAGGTGAGGCTGTGAAAAAAATGCGAGGCGAGAAAGCAAAAATAAAAGCAGGGGAACCAGTATTTGGAACAGTTATCGCTAAAGGATCAGATTTAATTATTTATTTAGATATTGATGATAAGCTTTTAAAACAAAGAACAATTGCACGGAATGTTTCTTTTGAAGATGCGAAAAATATGCAAAGATGGATTTTGGAAGAAATAAATAAATCAGGATTAGAAACAATAAATATAAAAGTAAAATAAAATGTAACCCAAAAAATATCATAAATTTATGATTTATATTATTAACACTTTAATAGTTTTAATCTTTAGTCAGTTATTGAAATTTATATTTCGTTATTTCTCTAATACTACTGATAGTAAAAATTTTATTTGGGTATTTTCGTTTGCTACTGGAGCACCAAGTGCTCATTCGGCAGTTTTAGTAAGTAATTTAGTTCTATTATATAAAGATATTGGAGCTAGTTCGGTCTTTATGTTCTCGTGTATTATCTCTCTTATTTTTATGTACAACTTAGTCGCTGATAGAAAGAGAGAAGTAATAAGAGGAGCAGATCAGAAAACACTAGACATATCAGGACATACTTTTTTTGATATATTTACTGGAATATTATTAGGATTTCTTATAGGTTTTATTATGACTTTATGGAGTTAAATTTATCAAAAATTAACACTTCGAAAATACTCAGTGCAAAGAAAGTATTTTTTATTGGAATCGGGGGGATAGGTATATCTGCTCTTGCGAAGATGTGCAAGGCTCGCGGGATGGAAGCCTCTGGTGTAAACGATGAAGAAGGGAAGACAGTTGATTTATTAAAAGAAGCTGGAATCAATGTTACTATTTTGGAAATTCAGAAAGATTTTGCTCAAGATTATCCTGCTACGCCTCGTCACTTCTTGCAGAACCTTGCTGATTTTATAATGCCTGATGCGGATTTGTATGTTTATAGCGATGCTTGGATTTATAGAGGTCCAGAGATTATACAAAAGGCAAAGGATACAGGGAAACCAGTCATGAGCTACTTCGAAGCACTGGGAGAGATCGCTAAGTCCTACAAGACCATAGCTATATCTGGAACTCACGGCAAGACCACAACCACAGCAATGGTGGCAGAAATATTGATTGATGCAGGACTTAATCCGACAGTTATTGTAGGATCTTTCATTAAGAGATTGAATAGTAATTTCAGGAAGGGTGACAGTGAATACTTGGTAGTAGAAGCTGATGAATACAACAGACACTTTTTGCAGTTTCATCCATTCATAGGAGCTATTACGAACATAGAAGCAGATCATCTAGACTGTTATAAGGATTTAGATGATATAAAGAGTGCGTTCAATCAATTCCTGTCTCAAAGTGAAAATAAAATAACAGATTATGGGAAATACTTAGATAAAGTTCCCAAGCTTAAGGTTCCAGGTGAGCACAATAGGCAGAACGCTGCTCTTGCTCTAGCTATAACGGAAGTTTTTGGGGTAAGGGAAGATATAGCAGTGCAATCATTGGCAAACTTCGAGGGTACTTGGAGGAGATTAGAGAAGAGAGGCAAGACAGATAGCGGGACGATAGTCTATGACGACTATGCCCACCACCCTACGGAGGTTAGGGCAAGCATTAGTGCACTCAGAGATATTTATAAAGATAAAAAGATTGTAGTCATATTCCAGCCCCATCTATACTCTAGGACAAAAGCCCTTTTTGACGATTTTGCTAAAAGTTTCAAAGGAGCTGACCTAACTATCATATTGCCTATATATTTCGCTAGAGAAGCCAAGGATGAGAGTGTCTCTTCGGGTAAGCTTGCCGAAGCAGTATGTGCAAACGGGGATAAGGCTATAGCTTTTACCGATTTTGAGCTAGCTGAAGGCTATGTTCGGGGGTTAGATCTAGGCTCTAACCATGTTTTGGTAACAATGGGAGCAGGGGAAGCATACAAAGTTGCTGATAAGCTATTCAAACTGGTCCAAGATTAAATCCCCAGCTTATAATTACCAATATTTTTATAACTTTTGTCAAGTATGACTTACTAAAATACCCTTATAAAATAAGGATATTTTATATTTGACATACCTAAAAAATGGGGTATAACTATTGACTTTTAACTTCAAATATGCTAGTATATAAACATAACCCTTTTATAAGTCGTAAAGCTTATTAAATAAGGGTTTTTTGTTTTAAAGTCACTTTCGGCTTTATATCTGTTACGGAGTTTGGCGGAGCTTAACTGCCACTTATGCAAAGTAAAAAAATAATACGTTTTGTACAGTCGTTCGTCCTTCTACCAATTGTCAGTATGTCTATGCCACTTGGAAACCTAGCAGGACCAAACCTAGATGTAGTTACGACTTCCAAAATTGTATTTTTACAAAAACAAAATACCGAGTTAGTTTCTTCAAACTCTAACAAAGACGAAGAAACTGAAGCTCAGATTTTAAAAGCCCAAGCAGAAGCTATCGACTCTTACTATGCTAAATACAACATGCCACTTAAAGGTATGGGTATGAAGATGGCTACAGAGGCCAAGAAGAACGGGCTTGATTGGAGACTTATTCCTGCTATTTCGGTTATTGAATCTACTGGAGGTAAACACTCATGTCAGAAGGTAACCAACTCTTTCTTAGGATGGGGGTCTTGTAAGATAAACTTCGAATCTAAAGATAAGGCTGTAGAGATAGTTGCTTGGAACCTAGGAGGCAACAATCCTAACACGGATCATCACTATGAAGGTAAGACAACAGGAGAGATAATAGATACATACAATCCACCTTCTATAGTCCCTAACTATAAATCAAAGATATTTAAAGTAATGAATAGTATTGGTGTTGAACAGATCACAGAAGAACACATGCTTGCTAAAGCAAATATCTAACTAACCAAAATAAAAACCCCTTACGATATTCGAAGGGGTTTTTATTTTTTAAGTTCTTACTCTAGATGAACTAAAGTCATTTTGTGTTCCTTTGGTTCAAATAATGTGATTTGGAAATTGTAATTTTTACCAAGTTCTAGTTTCTCTCTTAGTTTAGCTTCAGAGCCAAATGTTGAGTTGTGAACAAGTCCAGCCACACCTTCCTTAATAGAAACAAGAGCTCCGTGTTTGTTGTATTTAATAACAACTCCCTTGATTATGTCTCCTTTCTTTAGTTTACCTTCGAATTCCTTCCAAGGATTCTCCTTTAGAGCCTTAACAGAAAGGGATACTTTACCATCTTTGATTTCTATTACCTTTGCTCGGACCTTGTCTCCAACCTTAAACATTGTTCTAGGATCATCTACTAGTCCCCAGTCTAATTCTGATATGTGAACTAAACCTTCTAATCCGTCTTCAAGCTTTAGGAATATTCCGAAATCAACTATTCCAGCAACGTTACATTCTAGTTCATCGCCTATGTTGTATTTCTGAAGAATTTCCTTCTTCTCTTCTGGGTTGTTATCCTTCTCAGAGAAGATTAGCTTACCTTCTTTTGGAAGAGTAGAGATTATCATAACTGACACTTTCTCTCCTACTAGTTTTTTAAGTTCCTTTAATATCTTGTCTTTGTCTGAATCTTCTACACGAGGGTAGTGTTCACTCTTTAGCTGACTTGCTGGAAGGAATCCTTGGATACCTTGCCATTCTAGTATAAGTCCACCCTTGTTAGCGTCTTTAACCTCAAGGCTTAATACAGTTTTAGACTTGATAGCCTTATCAGCTTCGCTCCAAATTAGGGCTTGCTTAGCTTCTTTAAGAGAAAGCTCTACATAACCATTTTCGTTTTCTTTCTCTACAACCTTAGCCTTGATTACATCACCTAGGCTTATCTTCTTTATGATGTCCTTAGCGTTTATAAACTCTCGTCCATATATGATACCTGTTCCAAACGGAGACAGATCAACATAAACAGATGATTTTTCAATAGTTATAACAGGACCCTCTACGAGAGCCTCTAGTTCTGGTTTGTTAGAACTTCTATCAACTATTGATTTTAAAACTGAATTTTCTTCAACCAATACTTCTTCTTTTTCCATAATTTTTTTAAAAAAAATCCGCTTAATAAAGCGGATGTAAGGTCTAGGTGTTCCTTAGGCTTAGCTCAGGATAGATCCTTCTGCTTGCCTATGGAGTGTTACCCTAAATCCATGCTTTTAATATAATTTCCGCCAAAGGCGGATTGGCCTCTGGATGAAACTTGTCCGTTTATACTACTATAAAGCTACAAAAATGCAAGTTTTTTTATTGATTTTTTATGATACAATATAAGCTCATGATAATTACATATTTTGGTAAACAATTTTTTAAGATCTCTCAAGGAGATATGGTGTTAGCTTTAAACCCAGTGAGTAAAAGCTCAAAATCAGGCGTATCCGCTCGTTTCGGAGCTGACATAGCACTTCTTAGCCTAAACCACCCAGACTACAACGGTAAAGACGAAATACGTCACGGAGAAAGGGAGCCATTCGTCATATCTGGCCCTGGAGACTATGAGACCAGAGAGGTATTCGTCAAAGGTATAATGTCACAAGGTGATATAGGAGGTAAGAAATTTATCAATACAATATATTCATTCTCAGTAGACAGTATCCACGTAGTTTTCCTTGGAGCACTAGGTGAGGAGGAAATTTCTAAAGAAGCTAGAGAAGAAATAAACGAACCAGATATATTATTTGTTCCAATAGGAGGCAAGGGTATGCTAGATGTTAAAAGTGCAGCCAAGCTTGCTTCTTCTTTAGAGCCTAAAATGGTAATACCTATGGACTACGACGATCAGTCTCTGAAAGCTTTCTTGAAAGAAATGGGAGATGAAAAAGCAGATGTCGTAGATAAGTTAGTATTAAAGAGGAAAGATTTAGAAGGTAAGGAAGGTGATGTTGTGGTTTTATCACGCGCATAATATATGAGAAGAGTAATAAGACATTTAAGAAGCCAACCAGAGAGAATAAGAGTGCAGATTTTATATTTTCTTACAATAGCCTGCGCTTTTGTTTTATTATTAGTATGGGCTAGTAGATTTGGAATTAGTACCAGTCAGCCAAGTACAAGAACAGGAGTAGAAGGAAGCTTACAACCACTTTCAGTATTAAAAGATAACGCAATAGAAGGAGCGAGAAACCTAGAAGCTCCTTGGTAATATATGGCAAAGAATAAAGAAGAAACAAAAGAAGAACCAGAAGTAAAAGGAATAAAACCTGTAGATATAGTCACAGAAATGAAAGATTCGTATTTAGCATACGCGATGTCTGTTATTACTTCTCGTGCGCTTCCGGATGTTCGTGATGGGTTGAAGCCAGTTCATAGAAGAATACTCTACGCTATGCATGAAATGGGTCTAACAGCGTCTTCTCGTTTCAGAAAGTCTGCTGCAGTAGTCGGAGATGTTCTAGGTAAATACCATCCTCATGGAGATGTCGCGGTTTATGACTCTATGGTAGGTATGGCTCAGGAATTCTCTTATAGATATCCTTTCATACTTGGACAAGGTAACTTCGGTTCTATTGATGGAGACAACGCTGCGGCTATGAGGTATACAGAGGCGAAGATGTCTAAGATATCAGCAGAACTTCTACGTGATTTAGAGAAAGAGACAGTGGACTTTCGTCCAAACTATGACCAGACAAGGAAAGAACCAATAGTTCTACCTGCATCTGTTCCAGGACTACTACTTAACGGAACACTTGGTATTGCAGTAGGTATGGCTACAAACATACCTTCACACAACCTAGCAGAGGTTATAGATGCCACCAACCACTTGATAGACAATCCAGATGCTACAACAGAAGATCTGATGGGATTTGTTAAAGGACCGGACTTTCCAACAGGTGGAATAGCATTCGGCTCTAAAGACATGCTTCATGCGTATTCTTCAGGACGTGGGGGAGTTGTAACTCGTGGTGAAGCAGAAATAGTAGAAGAAAAGAGTGGAATGTCTCAAATCATAATCACCTCAATACCTTTCCGTGTTAACAAGGCTAACCTCATAATGTCTATCGCAGAACTAGTTCAAGAGAAGAAGCTGGAAGGTATAAAGGGTTTAAGAGATGAATCCACAAAGGACATAAGAATAGTTATAGATCTAAAGCGTGAAGCGCATCCAGAGAAAGTCCTCAACTATATTTACAAGAATACCCAGCTTGAATCAAATTTCAATTTCAATATGGTGGCTTTGGTTGATGGAGTTCCTGAAACTTTATCACTTAAATCAATCTTATCTTTATTTATTGAACACAGGAAGGAAGTGGTTAAGAGACGAAGTGCCTACGATTTAAGGAAGGCAGAAGAGAGAGAACACATACTCCTAGGACTCAAGAAAGCGTTAGACAAGATAGACAAAGTCATAAGCATCATAAGAGGCTCCAAGAATTCTGCTCAGGCTAAGATTAACTTGATAAAAGAATTTAAGTTCTCTGATCTACAGGCTTCTGCGATTCTAGAAATGAAACTCGCTAAGCTTGCAGGACTCGAAAGGAAGGAAGTAGAAGATGAATTGAAAGAAAAGCAAGATTTCATAAAAGATATGAAGGATCTTCTATCAAGTCCTAAGAAAATATCAAAAGTTATTTCAACAGAACTCAAGGAGATAGGAGAGAAATATGGAGACGAAAGAAGAACTAAAATAATAAAAGGTGGGGTAAAAGAAATAAGCGACGAAGACCTAGTACCTGATAAAGAAACAATGCTAGTACTTACTGCTGGAGGATATGTAAAGCGCACAGATCCAAGCGAGTACAAGGCTCAGAAGCGTGGTGGTGTGGGAGTAGTAGACCTAGAGACAAAGGAAGAAGACTTCGTGACAATGCTTGTAGGAGGTTCAACTCACAGTGATCTATTATTCTTCACAAACGGAGGCAAGGCTTACCAAATGAAAATGTATGACCTTCCAGAAGGACGCCGTGCCACAAAAGGTAAATCAATAATGAACTTCTTGTCACTTTCTGGAGATGAGAAGGTTAACTCAATACTCGCGATTCCTAAGGCACTTAAGAACTCAACACTTTCACTTATGTTAGTGACTAAGAACGGCACAGCTAAGAAAATGACTATTGAAAGCTTCAAGGATGTTCGTCGAAGTGGAATTATTGCAATAAGACTCGACAAGGGAGATAGCTTAATATCTGCTCTACTTGTAGAGAAAGGTGACGAAGTCATGCTCGCAACATCAGGTGGACAGTCAATAAGGTTTAAGGAGAAAGACATAAGAGAAATGGGTAGAACAGCAGGAGGTGTGAGAGGAATCAAACTTTCCAAGGGTGATGAAGTTGTAGGAGTAGATGTAATCAAGAACGACAAGAAAGATGGATTCTTCTTAACAATGACTGCTAATGGGTTCGGCAAGAAGACAGCACTTAAGGAATACAAAACACAGAATCGAGGTGGAACAGGAATAAAAACTGCCAAGATAACTTCTAAGACAGGCAAGCTCATAGTGGCCAAGGTCCTAGGAGGAGTGGAAGAAGAGCTAATAGCAATGTCTAAGAAAGGGCAAGTCATCAGAACTCCACTTAAGGATATATCTTCTTTTGGAAGACAAACCCAAGGAGTGACAGTAATGAGATTGAGAGCAGGAGACTTCATAGCATCGCTTGCTTGTATTTAATTAAATATAAATTTTTGTGATACAATTATAAATATGTTTACCGATCCGGTAAAAAATTTAAAGGCATTTGGCATAAAAGAAGACATGCTGGTTGCAGACCTAGGTGCAGGAACTGGGTTTTATACTATTGTTGCAGCTGAGATGGCACCTTTAGGTAAAGTGTATGCAATAGAGATACAGAAAGATTTCCTAGATACTATTCAAAACAAAGCTAAAGAACAAAAGCTAGAAAACGTTCACTGCCTCTGGGGTGATGTTGAGAAAAAATGTGGAACAAAGATAAAAGATCAAATAATAGACAGAGTTATAGCTTCCAACATTTTATTTCAAGTTGAGAATAAAGATAGGTTTATAGAAGAAGCTAAGAGAATATTGAAGAAAGAAGGCAAGCTACTCTTCATAGACTGGTCAATAGATTCTACATTTAAAGGAAACGAGCTCAAAGCTCTAAGTAAAGATAAGGCCAAGAACCTATTTGAAATTAAAGGCTTCAAGCTAGACAGAGAGATTGATACAGGAGCACATCATTATGGTATGATATTTAGTGTAGCTGGAGAATAATTTAGGATGAAAGGAAATTTCCAAATAATAATAATCGTAGTATTTATAATAGCAGCCGTTTTCGGCGTTCTCGTGTTTTCTGGAACTATAAAGATAGGTAAGGATAGGACCAACCTAGCAAGTGGAGGTGCTGTTGTGATGTGGGGTACAGTCAAGAAAGAATTGGTATCTGATATGATTGAGAAATTTAACGAAACTAATTCTGGATTCTCTGTAGACTATGTACAAAAACAAGAAGATGAATTTAACGATGAACTTCTAGAAGCGTTAGCTACAGGCACAGGTCCAGATATATTTATACTGCCTAATGATCTAGTTTATCACTATAGAAATAAGGTATACGGTGTTCCTTATGACAATCTACCTATTACTGCCTATAAGAATAATTTTGCTGGAGCAGGGGATGTATTTGTAAATTCAAAAGGTATAGTCGCATTACCTTTATCAATAGACCCTATAGTTATGTATTACAACAGAAGCTTACTAGACTCTGCAGGTATAATATATCCTCCTAAGACTTGGGATGAGTTTAGAACTATGGTCCCTCTACTTACGAAGAAGGATGACAATAATAAAATTTCTCAAAGTGCTGTTGCTCTAGGTCAGTTTACTAATATTACAAACTCGAAGGATATAATCGCATCTATGATACTGCAAACAGGTAACACCATAGTAGAGGAAAAGGAAGATGGCTTCGTATCTACTCTAGAGGACCCTTCTAAATATAGTTTAGAGAACACACTTGAGTTCTACACTGACTTCGCAGACCCACTTAACGATTTGTATTCTTGGAATAAATCATTATCAGATTCCAGAGACTTGTTTAGTGGAGAGAATCTGGCATTTTATTTCGGCTATGCAAGTGAATTACAATATTTAATAAACAGAAATCCGAATCAGAATTTCTTGATGGCACCGATTCCTCAAATAAAAGGTTCTAACACTAAGGCAACCTATGCCAAGGTAGGAGGCATAGCAGTATCTGCTTCTACGAAAGATTTCCAGAGGTCTTATACTGTGGCTAGTATGCTTGCTATGGGTGACTTCGCTAAAGAATATACGAACGCACTCGGGCTTGCACCAGCTAGGAGAGACTTGCTGTCTGCTAAGAGTGAAGATTTATTCTCACCAATAGTTTTTAGCTCAGCGTTATTTGCTAGAAGCTGGCTGGATCCATCGCCTACGGATTCCTATGAAATATTTAGAAGGATGATAGAAAATATTATTTCTAATAGTCTAACCACGAGTGAGTCTATAACAGATGCTCATGGGAAGATGGATTTACTTTTGTTACAATAAATCATATGAGCTATATACAAAAATCAGTTTTTTATTTATCTATATTAATGCTTTTTATCACTCCTTTTGTGTCTACAGCACAGAGTGGATTAGTCCCTGGATGTAGTAACTATACCTATACAAAGAATGTATTAGATAAATCTACAAATCCTCCTACTGTCAAAACTGAGACAATAACAGAATGTACTTGGGGATTTAAGGAGATTATGACTCTTATAAACACAGTTATAAACTTTATTCTATTTAAGATGGTTGTGCCTATTTCCGCTATTATGTTCTGTTATGCAGGATTCTTGCTTTTGACATCTGGTGGGGGGGAACAGAAAACAAAAGCGAAACATATATTTTCTAATGTTGTTATAGGGCTCATAATAGCTGCTGCTTCATGGCTTATAATCAAGTTATTGCTATCAGTTCTGGGTTACGATGGCGCTTGGATAGGATTTTAATATGTTGTATAATATTTGATATATATGAGAAAGAATTTCAAAATTTCAATAATAGTCCTCTCGTTTCTTTTGCCAATTTACAACACTATTGCTGACGGCATAACCTGTGAGCCAGGTATGTTGTGTAACCCAATCAAGGTTCAATCCTTCCCTTTGTTAATCAAGACCATACTTGAAGCAATGATAAAGATAGGTATACCTATTATAGCTTTAGCTATAATATATTCAGGATTTCTGTTTGTTTCAGCTAGAGGTAATTCAGAACAGCTAAAAAAGGCAAAGAATGCCTTAATGTATACGTTAATAGGTGGAGCGGTGTTACTTGGGTCGTGGACTATCGCTCAGGTTATTTCAGAAACAGTTTTAGCATTATAAAATATTAAAATTATGAAAAGTAAATTTATAGTATTCGCAATATGTCTCATACTTACAATAGTTCCTATGGTAGTGTTTGCACAGACTACTACTTGTAACACCAGCACATTGCCTACTAATCCTAAGCTACAAGATGTTATTTGTTACGTTGTATTTATAATCAACAGATCAATAATACCTCTTATATTTGCAGTAGCTATCGCGCTATTCGTATGGGGAGTTGTTCAGTATGTAATAAACGCAGATAGTGAAGAGAAGAGAAAGAAGGGTAAGCAGTTCATGATATGGGGCATTATTGCTCTAACAGTGATGCTTTCCGTCTGGGGACTGGTCAAAATAGTAGGAGGTACGTTTGGACTTAACACTTCTGTTCTTCCACAGGCAACCCCTAGATAGCTTTACATAGGTGGCTTATTTTGTGTTATAATTATATCGTGGTTCTTTAAATTATTGTTAATTAAGGTCGTTTTTATTTATTATTATCACCTTCGGGTGGAAAATTATTAAAATTTATGAAAAGTAAATTAGTAAAATTATCAAAAGTCGCAATTGGTTTCGGTTCTACTATGGCATTGCCATTGGTTGCACTAGCTCAAATAGGAGCAACAGGAAACAACACTAACGTTCAATGTCAGGCTGGAGCAGGTGTTTCAACTATACAGACATTTATCTGTAAGTTAAACGACATCCTTTCTGCTCTTATCCCATTCCTAATAGCTTTAGGAATCGTTTACTTCGTTTGGGGTGTTATAAGCTATGTAGTTGGTAACGACGAAGAAGCTAAGAAGAAGGGACGAGACCGAATGATCTACGGTATCATTGGACTTGTTGTGATAGTTGCTGTATGGGGTATCGTTCGATGGGTAACAAATACTTTCAACGTAAACAACAACACAACCATTACACTTCCTACAATAGGATACTAAATCACAATGGGGCTTTTCTTTCCAAATATAGCTTACGCTAGTATTGATACTTTCATTGCAAACGTTAATAGGGTAATAATTAATCCTATTATAGTATTGTTGTTTGCATTAGCTGTTGTGTATTTTCTTGTTGGATTGGTTCAGTTTTTAGCTAACCAAGACAATGAAGAGAAGAAGACAGCAGGGAAGAATCACATGCTTTATGGAGTTATAGGAATGACTATAATGTTTGGAGCTTTTATGATGATGGGTATGATTACTGATACTTTAAACGTAAAAGGTGTAAACCCAAAAGCTGGAAATGTTGAAAGTTCTGTAAAATTGGATGATTATAATCCAACATGGCCCTAAGAAATAAATACTTGTAAACGAAAAAGAAGCGCTGATTATGTCAGCGCTTCTTGCTTTGCGGGTTTTATTCCCGACTTAATGTTGTTTCCAGTAATTATACAACTCCACACCAGTAGTTTCGTCACTAG
>JAGORC010000013.1:10389-15642 GCA_018063015.1 Minisyncoccota bacterium | reverse complement strand
GCTTCTTCGAAAGTTCTCCCTATTGCCATTACTTCTCCTACTGATTTCATGGCACTACCTATGACACTATCGGCTCCTTTAAATTTATCTATATCCCAACGAGGAACCTTGACTACAATATAATCCAACGCCGGTTCAAAAAAGCTTTTTGTAACTTTCGTTATTTTATTTTCTAAATCTCCAAGTGAATAGCCTAGTGCAAGCTTAGCAGCAATATAAGCAAGCGGATATCCTGTAGCCTTAGATGCGAGAGCAGATGATCTAGATAATCTAGCGTTAACCTCGATAACATAATATTCCAATCTTCCACTCTTAGGATTAGGATTCAATGCGAACTGCACGTTACACTCTCCGACAATCTTCAAACTATCAACTATTTTGATACCTGCATCACGAAGTCCGTGATACTCATCGTTGGTGAGTGTCTGGCTAGGAGCAACTACAATAGAGTCTCCTGTATGTATTCCTAATGGATCTAGATTCTCCATATTACAAACTGTCACAATATTTCCGAAGCTATCTCTAGTAACTTCGTATTCAATTTCCTTGAAATGTCTTAGATATTTTTCTATCAAAACCTGAGATGAGATTGCGAGTGCGCCCGTAACTATCTTCTCAAGCTCTCTCATATTGTTCGCAACTCCAGATTTCTGACCACCTAAAGCGAACGCAGCTCTGACCATTAGAGGGAATCCTATTTTCTCTGCAATCTTTTTCGCTTTAGTTAAGTTACCGGCTGCGCCAGAAGCAGGTACTGGAATATTTATCTTTTTTAAATGATTAGCAAACTCTTCTCTATCTTCTGTGAGCTCTATGGCTTTGACTGGAGTTCCTAAAACTTTAACTTTATACTTTTTGAGTATTCCTTTTTTCTCTAATTCAAGACCACAATTAAGAGCTGTCTGTCCTCCAAAAGACAAGAAAATCCCATCGGGCTTTTCTTTCTTGATTACCTTCTCTACGAAAAATGGATTAACTGGTAAGAAATAAACTTCATCTGCTAGATCCTTAGAGGTTTGGAAGGTTGCTATGTTCGGATTTATTAGGACAACTTTTATTTTCTCCTCTTTGAGAGCCTTGATAGCCTGACTACCGCTATAGTCAAACTCTCCTGCTTCCCCTATCTTGAGAGCTCCAGATCCTAGAACTAATATCTTTTTAATTTTTAATTTTTCTTCTTTTTTCATATTCCTGCTTGTTTAAAAAAGTAATCAAATACCCAATCAGTATCAAGTGGCCCAGGAGAACTCTCTGGGTGAAACTGAACTGACATCAAAGGCAGACTCTCGTGTATGATTCCTTCGTTCGTGTTATCGTTTGCGTTGTGAAACCAAACTCGGAAACCTTTCGGGATGCGTTTAACTGCAAAACCATGATTTTGAGTTGTAAGGTAACACCTCTTTGTGCCAGTTAGTACTGCAGGCTGGTTCTGACTCCTGTGACCAAACTTAAGTTTGTAAGTAGAACCACCTAGAGCTAGTGTGAGTATCTGGTTACCTAGGCATATTCCAAGTATTGGAATATCTTTATTTATTAATTTCTTAACGTTACTTATAGTTTTAGAAACTTTAGTTGGATCCCCTGGACCATTGGATATGACCACTGCTGAAAATTCAAATTGAAGTTTGGTTAGGTCTGTATCCCAAGGTAGAACTTTAACAGTGAAACCTCGTGCAACAATTCTATTTATAATATTCTTCTTAGCACCACAGTCCAAAAGTGCAATGGTGCGATTCCCTCCTGAGGAATTAGAAGGATGGAAAGTTAATATTTTTTTAGTTGAAACTTCATCTACTAGGTTTCTCTTGTTTGGATCTTGGAATCCTTTCAGCTTTTTCCCTGATTCTATTTTACCTAACATAACTCCTTCATGTCTTAGTTTCTCGACAATCCCTCTAGTATCTTTTATCTCGAGTAGTGGCACACCTTCATCTCTGAACCATTTGGATAAAGTTTTAATATTCTCATGATGAGACGGGGTGTCTATATAGTTGGAAACAACAAGCCCAGCTACTTGGATTTTATCTGACTCTAGAAATTCTTTTTTGGGAACACCATAACTCCCTATTATAGGGTAGGTCATAACCAGTATCTGACCTCGAAAGGATGGATCGGTTAGAGCTTCTGGATATCCGACCATGCCTGTAGCGAACACTACTTCTCCATACATAGAAGTGCTAGCTCCGAAATTTTCTCCCTCGTATATATTCCCATCTTTTAAAATTAATTTTGATTTCATATTTTGGACAAAAAAATAACCCCATGACGGGGTTTTAAAAAACGAAAAAATCTTCTTGCGGAGTAGATACTTTAATATTAATCTTTTTTGCTTCTGCTCGCATTTCGTAAAATGGTATCATTTCTGGAGATATACGCAAGTCCATAACAAAGTTCCTAAAGTGGATAAATATTTAACTACACAAAGCACCTCTAAGTGAGCTTGAAAAAACTTCTCATTAGATATAGGATAAAGGTATGTTAATTCCAACAGTTATAGAAAAATCACAGTTTGGCGAAAGAGCTTATGATATTTATTCAAGGCTTCTTCGAGAACGTATTATATTTTTAGGAGGTCCGATAGATGACTATACTGCAAACATAGTTATTGCTCAGCTTCTATTCTTAGAATCAGAAGATCCTAAAAAAGACATATCTTTATACATAAATTCTCCTGGAGGTTCTGTTACGTCCACTATGGCGATCGTTGATACTATGAATCATGTTCGACCAGATGTGGCTACATTCTGCGTAGGACTAGCTGCTTCCGGTGGAGCTATAATTTTATCCTCTGGAAAGAAAGGCAAGAGATACATTTTGCCAAATGCAGAAGTAATGATTCATCAACCACTAGGTGGAGTAGAAGGACAGGCAACAGATATTGCTATAACTGCAAAACATATTTTGAAGACAAGGGATAACTTAAATAAATTACTTGCGAAAAACACAAGTAAGCCACTTGCTCAGATAGAGAAAGACGTAGAAAGAGACTTCTTTATGGATGCAGAAGAAGCAAAAAAGTACGGAATCATTGATGAAATAGTAACCAAGTCAAAAGCTCCTACATCTAAAGAAAAATAAGAATCCTTAGCTTTACAACAGGGCTACCTTCTGTTATATTGAATAAGTTGATTTTTAGAAATTTATTTTTTAAATCGGTTTATAGGAATATCCAATATATGTTGCAGTTTAAAGACAATTCTCAAATCTTAGGAATTTTAAGGAGCGAAGAAAAACCACAAATATAGTGGCCTGTTCTTATGAGCCGACATAAAGGCTTATGAGTAATACGTTAATAATAATTTTAATGGGAGTCATCGGACTCCTATTGGGCGTTGGTATAGGTTACTACCTAAGAGTAATAGTTGCCCTAGGTAAGAAAAGATCTATAGAAATAGACATCAAGCAAATGATGGTCGGGGCAAAGGAAGAAGCCCAGAGGATAGTAGACGAAGCTAAGAAGAAATCAGAGGAAAAACTGGTTGAACTTCGTAATGAGGAGAAGAAAAAATTAGAAGAATTAAAAGACACTGAGAAGAGGCTGGTTAAGAAAGACGAGCTTCTAGATGCTAGACAGCTTGAAATAGACAAGGAAGTAGAAGGAATTAAGGCAAAGGTAGAAGAGATAAAGAAGATTCAGGAGAAGGTTGCTGGTCTTGAAGAAGAAAAGCGTACTGAACTAGAGAGAGTCGCTAGACTAACACAAGAAGAAGCAAAGGAAGAACTATTAAAGGACCTAGAGAAGAAGTACGAAGAAGACCTAATGATCAGAATCCAGAAGCTTGAGAACGCTAACGACGAGAAGTTAGATAGAAGAGCAAAGGATATCCTGGCAACATCAATCCAGAGACTAGCTTCATCTACAGCAGCAGACTTAATGACTACAACTGTTGCAATTCCTAATAATGAAATAAAGGGCAAGATAATAGGTAAAGAAGGAAGAAACATAAGAAGCTTCGAGCGTGCAGCTGGGGTTGAACTTATTGTGGACGATACACCAGGATCAATAGTAATATCTTCATTTGACCCAGTCAGAAGACAGGTAGCCCGTGTAGCTCTAGAGAACCTAATACTAGATGGAAGAATACAGCCAGCAAAGATTGAAGAGCTAGTAGATAAGGCTAAGGAAGAAATAAACAAGATAATCAAAGAAAAAGGAGAACAAGCAGTATATGAGTGTGGAATATTTAACTTCGATCCTAGAATAGTAGCTATTCTAGGAAGACTATACTTCAGAACAAGTTATGGACAAAATGTGCTTCAACATTCAGTTGAAATGGCTCATATTGCAGGCATGATTGCTGAAGAATTAGGTGCAGACGTAGCAATAGCTAAGGCAGGAGCACTTGTTCACGACATAGGTAAGGCGCTCGACCACGAAGTTCAGGGTACTCACGTTGAAATAGGTATGAGAATCCTTCAGAAGTTCGGTGCAGATGAGAGAATAATAACTGCAATGAAGAGCCACCACGAAGACTACCCTTACGAGACAGTAGAATCAATAATAGTTCAGACAGCTGACGCAATATCTGGTGGTCGCCCAGGAGCAAGACGAGACTCTGTAGAAAACTATCTAAAGAGATTACAGGAGCTTGAAGCACTAGTAAATGCATTCGAAGGAGTAGAAAAGTCTTATGCCCTACAGGCAGGACGTGAAATACGCATATTCGTAACACCAGAGAAGGTATCTGATGCTGAAGCTAAGATAATGGCTCGTGAAGTAGCAACAAAAATAGAACAAGAACTCAAATATCCAGGAGAAATTAAGGTAACTATGATAAGAGAGACGAAAGTTATAGAATACGCACGCTAACTTTTGTCAAATTTGGCTAGTATTGCCTAAAAAAACCCTTGGTATATAATGATTAAGTAGTTATTAAGGTCGAAATATTAGAAAATTATTTCTAAAAAAACATGAACAAACAAGCATTAGCTGAATGGGTTCACGGAAAACTAGGCGGTACAAAGGTACAAGCTGAAGAAGTAGTTGATGGTATCTTTGACGCTATCACTTCTACCCTTAAGAAGGGAGGTGAAGTTTCAATCGCTGGTTTCGGAATCTTTTCTGTAAAATCTAGAGCAGCTCGTATGGCTCGCAATCCAAAGACTGGAGAGCAAGTTAAGGTTGCTGCAAAGAAAGTTCCAAAGTTCCGACCTGCAAAGGCTCTAAAGGACGCAGTAGAATAATCTCAATCAGTCTACAGACTGATAATCTCGAGAACACAAAAGCACCCAATGGGTGTTTTTGTGTTTTTA
>JAGORC010000013.1:5036-10289 GCA_018063015.1 Minisyncoccota bacterium | reverse complement strand
CTTCCCCTCTTAGGATCTTGAGGTCGATTTCTTGATTAATCTTTTGCAACTCTCTTTCTATTATTTTTATATATTGTTTTTGTGACATAGTTTTAATAGTTAAAACTTATAAACGACTATGTTTATATTATAAGTGAACGCACGTTCACCTGTCAACAATATCCCCTGTGGATAACTAATCACTCACCTTAGGCCTATACTGGATAGCTTCTAGAATGTGTTCTCGCTTTACGTCATCTGTCTCTGCTAAGTCCGCGATAGTTCTAGCGATCTTCATAACCCGATGATATGCTCTGGCTGAGAGGCCAAGTTTCTCTGCGCTATCATCTAACAAATCTCTTACATCTCTTGATAAACTCACGATGGTAGAGAGATCTTTTACATTCATCTCACTATTCATACTAATCTTCTTGCCTAATTTATTAAATCTATCTTTTTGTTTGTGTCTGGCTTTTATTACTCTATCTTTTATATTTATACTTTTCTCTCCAGTGGCTTCTTCTCCTAGCTTTTTATAATCAACATTACCTACAGAAACCCATAAATCAATTCTATCCATTATAGGACCAGAGAGTTTTCTCTTGTATCTATCTAAGTCCGATGGTTTGCAAACACAACTCTTCTGCTTGTTGCCTAAATTACCACAAGGGCAAGGGTTCATAGCAGCAACAAGAATAAAGTTTGATGGAAAAACTGCTGTCCCTTTGGCTCTAGAGATAGAGACAATGTTGTCTTCGAGTGGCTGACGTAAACTCTCTATAACTCTTTTTTCAAATTCTGGAAACTCATCTAAGAAAAGAACTCCTCTATGTGCAAGTGTAACTTCTCCAGGCTTTGGATAAGTTCCACCTCCTATTATAGAAACATAAGAAGAAGTATGATGTGGTGCCCTAAAAGGAGGGTTAACAACAAGTTCACCTTGGACAGCCCCAGACACAGAATGTATCCCTGTAATCTCTAGAATTTCATCTAAAGAGAAATCAGGAAGTAACCCTGAGAATGCTCGAGCTAACATTGTCTTACCTGTGCCTGGTGGTCCGTACATAGCAATATTGTGTCCTCCTGCTGCTGCTATTTCTAGTCCTCGCTTAGCACCTTCTTGGCCTCTTATGTCACAGAAGTCGGCACTGCTTATCCCCTCTGGGATATTAATTTTTGTCTTGGGTTCTGGAGTTAACTTTTTATGTTTTATGTCTGGATTATCTTTTGATTCATCGAGGTGAGATATTATTTCTTTCAAGTTAGAAATCCCGAAAATCTTTATTCCTTCAATCAACCCAGCTTCTTTCACATTTTCTCTAGGTAGATAAACCTCTTCAAATCCGTTCTTCTTAGCACTTTCGACTAATGGCAACGCTCCTCGTATTGAACGTAGAGTTCCATCAAGTCCTAACTCTCCAAGAAATATTTTTCCTTCTGGGGAGAATTTCATCTCTCCAGAAGCTAGTAAGTAAGCAAGCGCAATAGATAAATCGAAAAAAGGCCCCTCTTTCTTAAGATCGGCCGGTGATAATGAAACTACTATTTTTTGATTCTTTGCTTTTGGAGACTGGAAGCCTGAATTCTTTATGGCGCCACTTACTCTATCCTTAGACTCATCTACTGCCTTGTCAGGTAAACCAACAACATTAAAAGAATGTAACCCGCGCGACAAATCAACCTCCACAGTAACAATTACCCCCGTTAGGAGATTTACTTGTGCAGAATATACTTTTGCGAAACTCATTTGAGTTAGATATTAGCCGTTTAAATGTTTTTTACAGGTTTTAGCTGCTGGATTAGCCTCTATTCGGTCCATTTCTATTTCTTGTTTACAGACTTCACACTTTCCGAAAGATTCTTTATTTAGATTCTTTAGTGCTTTAAGTATATTAGTTAGTCTTGGTTCTAGGGCTCTAACCATAGAACTTCGGCTTTCGTAATCTTCGAACCTATCCGCCATTTCGTTTGGATCTGACTCAGGATTATCCATTTCTTCAGGCACAGCCTCCCATTCATTAGTATCTGGGTTAAGCTTACCAATATCCTTCATTTGTTCTACTAATGTATCTCTCTCTTTTTCTAACTGTTCTTTTATTTTCTTTTTATCTAGCATAAGGCAATAATAACATTCTAAATATATAAGGCAATACTCTATCTTTTACTTCTCAACTTTAGCACTAGAGAGTCTTAGGATTAGCTCCTGAGCGGTCTTTTCTCCTTCTGTTATAACAACATAATTATCCTTGGCAAATATATACATAAGTACGATATTGCCTTCGTTGTCATGAAGTATCCTAGAGTTTTTGTTTTCTAGCACACCATCATCAAATGATTTATTTAGAAGATAGTTATTCTCAGCATTAACTACGACACCTAAAGTTCCATGCAAATCCTTAAACATAGTTTTCTCCCAAATTCTTACAGAATCAAATATATCAACAAACGCACTAACTTCTAGAATAGCGAAGAAATCGTTATCTTCACCATACATAGTACCCATTAAGAAATTATTATTAACATAAGCATCCTCTGGATAAAATCCACTTCCTAATAAATTCAATACTCTGCGTAAGCCTATGATTTGTTTATTCTCAGTTAGATACAAACCCTCAATAGAGCCTGTTTTTACATCAGTTATGTTTGACCTAGAATATATTGTTTTAGCAACATCTTCTTTAGACAAGCCTGTAACATCTTTGAATTCTGTTTTCTCTATGAATATTATTGGTTTGTATTGAGGGCTTATTTCTACAACAGAAGCCTTCTCTCTTTGAGTAAAGAAGAAAACCATAGCAGCAATACCAAAAGCTAAAAGACTAAGCCCTAAAATCAGAAATGTCCGATTCTGTTTAGCCTCAGGTGAATTCTTCCTGGTTTCAGAATCTAACTCTTCTTGTTCATGAATTAGCTTCCTGACTAATCCCTCTTCATTGCTGTCTAAAGCACCCTCAAGATCTTCGGCATAAGTTTCAATTGCTTTGTTTTTCGTTTTGTCGTCCATTGTTAAGATTTCTTAAAGAAATTCTTGTCTGCTTCTTTTATAGATAGGCTTATTTTACCTCGTTCTTCATCTACTTTTATAACTTTAACTGGCACAATCATGCCTTCTTTTATTATATCGCTTACTCTCTCTACACGAAATGGTGCAAGTTCAGATATATGAACCATACCATCTGTAAATTCGTTTAAGCTTACGAAGGCTCCGAATTCAGCTATCTTTACAACTTCTCCTTTTAGGACTTCCCCTATTTTAAATTCGTGGGTCATTCCTTCTATTATTTCTTTTGCCTTAGTGGCTTGATCTGCTTTCCCTGTTAGATATACAGTTCCATCATCTTCAATGGTTATCTCTGCTCCTGTTTTTTCTTTTATATCCTTTATTGTTTTACCACCTGAGCCTATAACAAGTCCTATTTGGTCTTGTTTAATTTTCATAATCAATATCTTAGGTGCATTAGGAGAAATATCTTTCCTTGGAGCGCTTATTTCTTTCTCTATCGCGTCCAGTATCTTTACTCTGGCACTCTTAGATTGTCTCATAGCTTCTCCTAATATCTTTATTGGGACTCCTTCAACCTTAACATCAAGCTGAATAGCAGTTATGCCCTCGCGAGTTCCTGCTACCTTGAAATCCATATCTCCGTGATGGTCCTCAGGTCCTTGTATATCAGTTAGAATTTTGTAATTTGAATCTGATTCATACATTAGACCCATAGCAATACCTGCTACGGGTGCTTTTATAGGTACACCTCCATCCATAAGTGCAAGACTTGATGCACAGATAGATGCTTGAGAAGTTGAACCGTTTGATGCCATAGATTCAGAAACTACTCGAATAGTATAAGGGAAATCCATTTCGTCTGGAAGAACCATTGAAAGTGCTTTCTCAGCTAATGCTCCATGTCCTACTTCACGACGATTAGTGAATCCTGCTCTTCCAGTTTCGCCTGCTGAGTATGGAGGGAAATTGTAATGATGCATAAATCTTTTTTCTGTATTTGTTTGCATGTTGTCTATCATATGTCTGTCCTCAGGACCTCCTAGTGTAAGAACTGATAGAACGTGAGTTCCTCCACGATAAAATATTCCAGATCCATGTAGCACAGTAGATAGCCCACCTGCTTGTGCATACAAGTCACGCAATCCGTCCATCGCTCTTCCATCTGCGCGCTTGCTATCCTTTATTGCTTTCTCATGTAGAATCTTGTTTTCTGTGTCATCAAACAAGGCGTCTTCAAGAGCGAAATCCTCTCTATCTTTATAGTGAGTCTCAACTAGGATGTTCCACTCATTATGTAAGGCATCTATTTCTTTCTTGCCTGGTCCAGAGAATATAGCCTTCTCCATTTTAGGAAGAATGTTTTCATTAAATAATTTAACTGACTCGTCACTTATTGTTTCTTTTTCTATTACTCTCTTTTCATGGCCGATCTCTTTAGCTATACCCTTCTGCCAATTTTCTAATTTTGTAATTTCTTCACTTGCTCTAAGAAAGGCTTTCTCTAATTCATCTTCTACTGTCTGGTGAGCAGACGCTTCTATCATGTTGATGTTGCCATCCTTCCCGCAAACAATTAAATCAAATTTATATTTAGTATCATCTTCTCGAAGCTCCTTAGCTGCGTTTATTATTAAGTCTTCGCTGTTGTATTTACCAATCCTTACAGAGCCCACAGGACCAGCCCAAGGAATATTTGAAACTGTTAGAGCGAGAGAAGCTGCGTTGACTGCAAGTATAACAGGATCGTTTTCGTCAACTGATATTACAGTAACAATCACCTGTACCGCATGACGTATTGATTGGTCGAATAATGGACGAAGTGTTCTATCTATAACACGGCTAGCAAGTACTGCATCTTCTGATGGCTTGCCTTCTCGTTTCACGAAACGACTACCGGAGATCTTACCTGAAGCATAAAACTTCTCTATATAATCAACAGTAAGGTTGAAAAACCCCAAGCCCTGCTGTTTGTCCTTAGACATACAAGCCGTAGCTAAAACTATAGTTTCCCCATACTTGAGCATCACTGAGCCATGAGCTTGTTCTGCTAAATCTGTGAAAATGGCAGTTAATGTCTTACCACCTATTTCAACGCTATATTCTTTTTTTTGCATAATTCTTTCTTCGGAAATTCTTCCGAAGGGTTGAGTTCCTCTTTAGAATAAAGTACTGTTCCACAACATCGTGGGAACATTATCTCTATCTAAAGACGAGCCCTGATTAACTAATAAACTTTCAAAAAACACTGTTATCCTAACATTTTATCGAAA
>JAGORC010000013.1:0-4936 GCA_018063015.1 Minisyncoccota bacterium | reverse complement strand
GTTGAGTTCCTCTTTAGAATAAAGTACTGTTCCACAACATCGTGGGAACATTATCTCTATCTAAAGACGAGCCCTGATTAACTAATAAACTTTCAAAAAACACTGTTATCCTAACATTTTATCGAAAAAATGAAAAGATTACACTAATTCATTAAATACTTCCTAGGATTATCAGACAAATCGATGAAATCATCTACTGCTTCTCTTAGTTTCGAAGAAGTTGATTTACCAAATGAAACAACCTCAACCTGAACACCCATAGTCTGTAAATACTCTACTAATGGAACATAATCTCCGTCTCCTGAAACAATAACAACAGAGTCTAGCCTTGGAGCCATCTTGATAGCATCCACTGTTAACCCTACATCCCAGTCACCTTTCTTAGTACCTGAGTGAAACACTTGCAGATCCTTAGTCTTGGTTTCAATTCCAAACTTAGTAAGTGCGTCGAAGAAGCTCTTCTCTTCACCTCCTTCAGTTGTAATAACATAAGCAACAGCTCGGACAAGCTTTCTGCCCGCTACTGCGTCTTTTACTACTGCACCGAAATTAACCCGTCCCTTATATAGATTACGAGCTGAATGATAAAGGTTCTGAGCATCTATAAATACTCCTACTCTTTGTTCTTTATGTTTTATTACTGTCATATATCTATTATAGCAAGAAAATACATTAATAGAACGGACAAAAATCCGTAAACTAAAAAATCTTTCTGAAAAGTTAAATTATAGCTCCAGCTTCTTTACGATAGCTTCATATCGAGGCTTGTTTTTCCTCTCTAGGTACTTCAAATGAGTTCTTCGATCAGCAACCATCTTGATTAATCCTCTTCGTGAGTGATTATCTTTCTTGTGCTTCTTTAAATGCTTTGCAAGTTCGTCTATTTGTGTAGACAAAACAGCTACTTGGACTTCGGTTGAGCCAGTATCTTTCTCGTGTATTTGATGTTTCTTTATAATTGTCTGCTTTTTCTTTGTAGCTAACATGGTCATTATACTAGCATAAATCGTAGAAAAATGCAACCCCCTTATAAATATACTAGATTTATGCAGCCAGAAAACAAAATAACCCCCCGATGGTTCGGGGGGTCTTACTTTTGGCTTTTAGTGCTTTTAGTAATAGTCTCTTTTGCTGTCATAGATGAGATTTTCATACTCATCTTTCATAAAGGCATTCCCAATTTTCTTTTGCTTGGGTTCTCCAGCAAATATTCTCAATTTAGGATTGGATCCTTTATATAAAGAGTCTACGAAAATCTTCAATTCGCCGGGTAAAGAATTAATAATTTTCAAGTAAGCATTCTTCTTTTCTAAATAGTCATTGGAAGAATCCAAAGGCAATTTGTCGAGCTTGGCATCTGAAAACTCTCCAGGTCCCTCGACGTCATGCCATCTCTTTAACAGCTTATATCCATGAATCTTCACCCCGTAGCTCCTGCCTAATGAATCAAGGAAACTTATTTCAGCTTCAAAGCGGTTCCCGAGATCCGGGCAGTTGCACCCTTCTCCAACATAGCCGGTGTCATTTTTTTTATCATCCATGTAGGCAACTTCAATCTTTATTGGAGAAAATTCGAAGGTCGAAGGTTCCCATTTGGATTCTGGTGGTGTTGGTCTCGGCTCAACTGGTGAAGGCACTGGTATTTCTTCTTTACCGATATCCCCACTTCTCGATGAATTACAGGAATAGATAACTACTAAGATACTACTAATAATAAAAAACTTTTTCATGATTGCTGATTTATTTTAAGAAAATTGGTTATTTTTACATAGAATTTATTCTAAACAAGAATAACCAATTTTCTATAATCAACTTTTACAAGGTTCAAGTTACTTTTATATTATATCATAGTTAATTACTAATGTCAATATAAGTATGTCGCACAATATTTATGCTAAAATCTATATGTGGCTTCACTAAAACAACTAAAAACTCAATTCCTAGAATACATAGAAATAGAGCGAGGTAGGTCTTTACACACAGTTGAGAACTACGATAGATACTTAACTCGCTTCCTAGACTTCTCAAAGAACGATGACCCAAAGAAAATAGACAGCACTATGATACGTGAGTTCAGATTGTGGCTCAATCGCCAATACGCAACCCATGCAGGGATGAAAAGAATTGCAGGAGCAACAGTTTCTAGAAAGACTCAGAACTATTATATGATTGCACTTCGTATGTTTCTTAAGTATTTAACAAAAATTGATATTGAAACTCTCCCAGCTGATAAAATAGAGTTAGCAAAGATTCCTGAGAGATCGCTCGACCTAATAACTCCAAATGAACTTGCAAGACTACTGGATGCGCCTAATGGTAATGATTTGAAAACTCTAAGAGATAAAGCGATACTAGAACTCCTTTTCTCTACTGGACTTCGTGTATCCGAGCTTTGTTCTCTTACTAGCGACCTAGACCTATCTCGAGATGAGTTCTCTGTTAGAGGTAAGGGTAATAAAGTTAGAGTAGTGTTTATATCAGACGCAGCTAGAGATGCCGTGAAGAAATACATGAGTGCACGAAAAGACATGAACGAAGCATTGTTTGTTCAAATAGGAAAAGAAATAAACAGCAAGGAACCTACTCCCCTGACCAAGAGATCAATAGAGAGGATAGTAAAGTTATATGCTATCAAGGCTGGAATCTCTAAGAGGGTAACCCCACATATGATTCGTCACTCATTCGCTACTGATTTACTTTCAAATGGAGCAGATATCAGAAGTGTGCAGGCGATGCTTGGGCACTCTAATATTTCTACAACTCAAATCTATACCCACGTAACCGATAAAGCATTAAGAGAAGTTCATAAAAAGTTTCATGGAAAAAAATAAAGGCCGCTCCAGAAGAAGCGGCCAGTACAAATGTGTGTGCGCTGTTACTAAGTTTCCCCTTGAATTCCAATTTTGCTCTCTTGGCTAGTTGATGGATATATAAACAAGGCTTAGCAACCATACACTTTTGAATCCATTAAAATCATTCATCGGGTGGCCTTGGTCTTAAAACCAAAGCTGCCTTGAAACTCGTTTGCCATTTTTTCTTACGCATAAGCAAACGTTTTAATGGGTGATATCCCCTTTGACATCCACCTCGGCGGGGGAAAATACCGAAGTGTGAACATATAATAGTTGATACTAGCACTAAGCAATATTATGTCAATTACATTTGACATTATTTTTGCTAAACTAAGTTAACATATGAAAATAATATCTTGGAACATAAATGGAATAAGGGCGGTGCATAAGAAGGGATTGTTTTTACCTTTTATTAAAAAGTGCAATCCCGATATATTACTTCTCCAAGAAACAAAAGCGGAGAAACATCAGAGTGAAATTGATTTACCTGAATATGAAGAATACTGGAACTCAGCAGAAAAGAAAGGCTACAGTGGAGTAGCAATATTTACTAAGAAGAAACCCCTATCAGTCGCTACAGATATACCAGAGAATATTTCTAAAAAATACAAAATAATAAATGACGGATATGGAAATCCTAATAAAGAAGGGAGGGTCATAACGTTAGAATATAAAGATTTCTATGTAGTAAGCGTCTATACTCCCAATGCTAAAGATGATTTATCTCGCATCCCTCTACGATATAAGAAATGGGATCCAGCATTCTTGGAATACATGAAGCTACTTGAACAAAAAGGCCTGTCCGCCTCTGGCGGGAAACCAGTAATATTTGGTGGAGATTTAAATGTTGCTCATACTGAATTAGATTTAGCTCGTCCAAAAGAGAACATCGGGAATAAAGGGTTTACCAACGAAGAGCGAGAAGGAGTGAATAATATAATAAATTCTGGCTTTATAGACACATTTAGAATGTTCGAGAAACGTGGTGGACATTACTCTTGGTGGAGTCACTTTGCAAACGCTCGTGCTAGAAACATTGGCTGGAGAATAGACTACATATTCGCAAGTAAAAAGTTGGAGAAGAAAATTAAGGGAGCTAAAATTCTACCTGAGGTAATGGGCTCAGACCATTGTCCTGTTGTGCTTGAAATAAAATAATTATGAGAAAATGGAATAAATATCTAACTGTATTATTTATCTTTAGTATATTGATATTAGTGTTCTTGGGTTATAAAAAGGAAAAGAGTGAAAGAGAAGAGATAGAATCTCTAATCTCTAAGGGAATGGAATTTTATTCCAAAGACAGGTCAAAGGATTTGAAAATAGACTCTTATATAATGCTGAAGGATATAGCTACCCGGACCAACAATGAAAATCTGCTCATAGAAGAAAGCATTCATGACAATGATATATTTGTCAGATTCTTGAACAATGACAAGATTCCAGAATCTCTATCATCTATGATGCCCAAGCTCTACCCGCCTTATATGGTAGATCTAAATGATGACTACGCTAGAACAGAACCATTCGCAGGAGTATTACTCAAGGCGCTATATTGTGACAAGTTAGGATATACAGACTACGACTTCGGAATACTACACACTCTCTACAATGGGGATGGAAGTTACTGGGATACTCATTTCTTACTTTCACTTATATTTCTTAAAAACAACAACTGCTACGATGAAAAGGAAATAAATTCTGCTATTAAAAAAGTTTCAGTGAGTATTATTAATAAACAAAAAGAAGATGAAGAATTCACTGATGTCTATGCCGAAAGAATAGTAATGCTCTACTGGGCAGGCTATGGCAACTTTGTAGAGAAAGCTTGGATAGAGAAAGTAAAAGAAAACTTTATAAATAATCCTCCAGGATGGAAGGCGGTGAGCTTTCTCCCCTATCCGAATTCCCACACTACTGGACTAGCTATCTTGTCTTTAATTTATTATTTAGAAGGAGAAAATTATCAACCTTTCATTAGCCTAGACAAAAATCCCGTTAGTGCTATATTAAAAGAGTAATGAAATTAAATACAAATACAAAGATTTATTGCTTTATCCTCCTGGCTTCCTACAAGAAGGCTG
>JAGORC010000012.1 GCA_018063015.1 Minisyncoccota bacterium | reverse complement strand
CCCATACACAGTATCTGTAGGGATTACAGCAATACCTGACATTTTAATAGTCTTTTTTAGTAAACCATCCTGCCAGATATTATTAGACATGTTATATATATTATAACAAGAATATTTATTGGGTGCCTATCGGGATTCGAACCCGAACTGAGGGTTCCACAAACCCTAGTGCTAACCATTACACCATAGGCACCATATATGCCTTTAAGTTATACCAATAAATTAGAGGTAATGCAAAAGTTTACCTCAAACGTTACTTGTTATTTATTTTTTAATAAATAGAACTTTAGATTATGAATTCTTCTGAAGAGATGGAATTCTTTTCTTAAGAAGAATTTAGTGACTTCAACAAGTACAATATTAAGTATAAGCCAGAAACCAATGAATGGTAACCAAGACATAGGCATAGGTGCAATCTCGAAAACCTTCCTCATAAATGGAATAGTCATAGTGCCCACGAGAAGAGCAAGAGATATTATCACACTCCAATTTAACTTTCTGTTAGAAAATGGGTTATAAGAGAAAAGTGGTCTGCGTAAACTTCTAAAAGAAAACGCGATGGCTAATATATATGTAGAGAAGCATACGAAGAATATTGAACGTGCAAGATGAACTTCTAGACCTAATTTAATTAAATAATAGTAAAGAATAAACAGAAGGACAGAACTTACAATACCTATGCCGAATATTAGAACCTTAACTTCTCTAGTAAATACTGACCTAGCTTCTCTAGGCGAATACTGGCCTTTATCCATATCTTCATTGAAGGCAAAGGCTAGTGCCGGCAAACTTCCAGTAAACAAATTCACCCATATTATTTGAAGTGCTGTAAGTGGTAACGGTAAGGCAAACAATAAACTTCCACCCACCACAAACACATCATCAAGAGAGTTGGACATCAGGTAAACGAAACTTTTTCTAATATTAGAAAGTATCTTTCTTCCCTCTTCTATGGCTAGACTTATTGTCTCTAGGTTATCATTTAATAAAACTAAGTCAGCAGCACTCTTGGCCACATCAGTAGCAGATCCTAGAGATACTCCTATATCCATAGCTTTCAGTGCTGGAGAATCATTAACGCCATCCCCTGTCATAGCTACAACTTCTCCAAGACTTTGATATATTTTACCAACTCGTAATTTATCTTCTGGTGTAACTCTAGCGAAAATCTTTATCTTAGGAATTATGTTTAGTAATTCTTCGTCTTTTAAACTTCTCAAGGAGCTTCCTGTTAAGACTTCTTCTTTAGTCACGTTCCATCCAAGCTCTCGAGCTATAGACATCGCTGTTCCAGGAAGGTCTCCTGATATTATCACTACCTTAACCCCATATGATTCTATATCTTTTACAGCAACAACTGCCTCTGGTCTGATAGGATCGAAGAACACAAACACTCCCAGAAACTCCAGGTCCTTTATGTCTTCTGCTTCTGGATGTTTGTCGTGCTTTTTATTTGATTTTGGGAAAGTGGCAATACTTATAAGTCTCTTACCTTCGGTGCTTATATTTTCTATCCACTTTTCTATTTTTATATATTCATCTTTGTCTATCTTTGACCTCTTGAGTAGTACATCTGGAGCTCCCATGACTACATAAGTCCCATCTTGTTCAGCTACAGAAAACTTATTTGTAGAGTTGAAGGGTATGACTACAGAAGAATATATAGAAGATATCTTGTCTATTGATACGTTATGAAGCCTGCAAGCTTTCACTATATTAACCTCAAACGGTCTTCCTCTAAAAGACCATTCCTCTTTTTTACTATTCGGATTCTCTACAGATACATCAACATTTGTTAATGCTAACTCGAGCAACTTCTTGTCTTCGTGAGAAAATGTATCTCCTTTTATATTATTAAAATCATACGACAATAAATAATCCTTAGAATGTATCGCAACTAATTTCATGTCTGCCAGTGTTAGAGTTCCTGTTTTATCTGTCATTAAGACAGTTGTTGACCCAAGTGTTTCTGCTGCAGAAAGTTTCTTTATAACCCCCTTCTTAGAAGCTATCCGCTCAGCCCCTATGGCTAGAATAACAGTAAGCACGATAGGCAAACCTTCGGGAACAGCCCCAACTGCTATTGCTGTAGATAATATAAGCATTGGTAAGAGTGGCTCGCCTCTAGAAATACCAAGCATAAATACTCCCACCACGATAACAAGCACAAAGGCAAATATCATCCACGCAATATGCTTCATACCCTTCTGGAGTGGAGTTTCAGTTCTGTCTACCTTAGAGACGATACTAGCAATCTTGCCTATCTCTGTATTTATTCCTGTAGCATAAGCAACTCCTGTGGCATAACCTTGAACAACCATTGTTCCTGCGTGTGCAATATTTTTTCTCTCAGGGATATCAGCAGTAAGTGGGAAATTCCCATCTACTTTTTCTACGGGGATAGATTCTCCTGTTAAGATAGATTCATCAACTCTTATATTATTAAAAGAAAACAACCTTATGTCAGCTGGAACACGAGATCCATATGTGAGTTTAACTATGTCTCCCGGAACTATAAGAGATGAGTCTATCTCTTCTTCTCGTCCTTCTCTTATAACCCTAGCCCGATCTTTTATATAGGTTGTTAAATTATTTAAAGTATTTTCTGCATGGAATTCATGATAAAAACCGAGTAATACATTTAGAAGCACGGCAAACGATATAACATAAGTATTTAGCCATTCATCAAGTATCCCCGTAATTACCGCTGCTCCTATAAGAAGAAATATTAGAGGACTTACAAATTGTTTTAAGAAAATTTTAAAAGTTTTTGCCTTTTCTTTTTTATGAAAAGTATTACTTCCATATATAGAAAGCCTACTATCAGCTTCAGCATCTTTTAGTCCTAATTCTGAGGCTTGAAGTTCAATAAACAACTCTTCTTTTGTTGTAGCCCAAGGTTGTAATGTTTTCTGCATAAAATTATTTATAATCTGGTCCTTCTTCTGCTATGTTTGCTTTATGGTTTGAAAACCTAGCGAATGCATACAGTAAGCTAGATAATCTGTTGAGATAAGATTTAGTAAATTCTCCAACTGAGACATGCCCTTCTTCTACAACTCCCACAACTCTTCTCTCTGCTCTTCTAGATATTGTTCTCGCTATATCAAAAACAGATGCTAGCTCAGTTCCCCCAGAAATAAAAAAAGTCTTTATAGGGGGTAATTCCTTTTCAATGGAGTCTACTACAGACTCCACCTCTTTTACCTTGTCTTCTGTTATTGATAATTGAGATCCAGCAACCTCAGCCTGAACTATAAAAAGATTTTTCTGGGTTTTATGCAAGAAATCTGACATAGATTCCTGGTTCGGTAAGTAAATGTTTTGTTCCTTGGATTTAACCTTGCACAGCCCAAGAAATGAATTTATCTCATCTAGCGTGCCTAGCGCTTCGGCAATAGTAGAACTTTTAGAAATTCTCTGGTCACATCCGAAGGTCTTAGTTGTTCCATTGTCTCCTTTTCTTGTGTAAAGCATTAATTTATTGAATTAAAAGCTGTAAAAAGGAAATCAAATCGTAAGCAAATATATTCAAACTAAAAATAATCATACATATAAGAGCCGACACATAACACCAGAAGCATCCCTTCTTTAGGGCAAATACTTGAACTCCTATTAGATACAAGGAAAACAGGAATGCTATTACAGAAAGCACCGCAACAACCAACACCAAAACTATATGTAAGGTGTTAGGTGTAAGTAGAAAAAATAAGTAAGCAATAGAAAGTAAGGCATAGTAGATCATACCGAGTATTTCAACAGGTATGCCGAAAACCTTTGAGTAGTCGCTGTGAACGACAGTATCGCAGTCAAACTTAAGTGGACACACGAGCGGAGTTTGGTTTGGCTTTTTGTGCTTGTATATATGCCTAGCTACTAAGAATCCACACACACCAAGTGCAAATATAGCCAACTTAACAAAAAAATCTTCTGAATACATTATCATATATATGATTATATCAATTACCCATTGTAATTCCAAATAGTTGGTTTCATTCTGAAAATGTTAGAATAAGTTCAGTTATGAAACCTTTTAAGGATAAAGTACTAGAAGTCGTAAGAAACATACCTAAGGGTAAGACTCTTTCATATAAAGAGGTTGCAAAACTTGCAGGTCATGCTCTAGCGTCTCGTGCTGTAGGAAGTATTATGAAATCCAACCACGACAAAAGTGTTCCTTGCCATCGAGTCATAAGGTCCGATGGTAAGCTGGGTGGTTATAATGGACTACAAGGAGAAAAGCTAAAACTTCTTAAGAAAGAAGGAGCTATAAAGTAACTAACTATCTAGGATATCCCATAAATATAATGTAAGCAGGGTTCTGCCTCCTTTGTGTAGCTCTGATAACTTAAGCATTTGATTCTCTTTAGGTAGGTCTCGAAGCTTGAAAGCTTTTTGGAATCCTTTCTTTGTTCCTAAGTCTCCAACAGGTAAAACATCTGGCCTATTCAAAGCAAAGATTAGAAACATATCTGCGGTCCACGGACCAATACCCTTAACTTGTATTAAATTTTCTTTTACCTCTTCGTCTGTCATCTGTTGAAAATTTCTATAATTTAAATCTTTAGATATAAATTTACTTGCTAAATCTTTCAGGTAGCCCAATTTCTGAGGAGAGATTCCAGCTGATTTCAAATCTAAATCTTTCAACTTTAAAAATTGTTCTGGGGTTACTTTTCTGCCCTTGAAAAGTTTCAGAAACTTACCATAAATTGCATCCCCTGCTTTAGTAGATATTTGCTGATATATTATCGAACTCGCCAAAGATAGAAAATAATTCTTAGAAGGAGTTAGTTTTCTAACTTTGTCTTTATTTATTCTTAGTTTTTTTAATTTATTTTTAACCACAATTGTGCCCAGGGGGAGACTCGAACTCCCATGCCCTTGCGGGCGCTACCACCTCAAGGTAGTACGTCTACCAGTTTCGCCACCTGGGCAAAGTAAACTACTTTGCTCTTCCCCCAATCCGATTTTTCGGAATCGCTAATGCTAGTTTACGAGCAAGCGATAGGGGGTATTCCCGAGTTTATCATATTTTCCTAAAATAAAAACCCGAGATTTAATTCGGGTTTTTATTTTATTCTTTAGTGTCTACCACTTCATCTTCAGCTACTGCAGTGACTGAACGCATTTTCTTTCTAACATCCTTAACTGCTTTAGTTCTGATGTAATAAAGCTTGCTTCTTCTTGCGCGAGCACGTTTAGTGATTTCTATTTTATCAATCAGTGGAGAATATAATGGGAAAATTCTTTCTACTCCAACACCAGAAGCTATACGTCTTACTGTGAATGTACCTCCGATTTCCTTTCCATGCTTTCTTGCTAGTACAATACCTTCAAAAGCCTGAAGTCTGAACTTCCCTTTTTCTTCTGGGATCTTGCTCCATACTCTGATAGTGTCTCCAGCGTTGAAATCAAGCTTCTTGCGAGAATCTACATCTACTGGGGTTAATTTAATTCTATTGATTTTATTACCTGCCATAATGGGTTTCAGCTTAACACAAAAGCCTATTTTAGGCAAATCTAGACTATTTGATTAAACCTTTGAACTCTTTTGGTAAGTCTGACTCTATTTTTATTGACTTACCTTTAGGATTCTTAAACTCTATTGATTTAGCATGAAGCATCATTCTTTTTATAGGACTAGGAACTGGCATATTAGGGGCATACAACATGTCTCCTACAACTGGGAAGCTTAAAAACTTCATGTGCACTCTAATCTGATGAGTTCTTCCTGTCTTAGGGTAAATCTCTAGATATGAAAACTTATTCTTCTTTTTGTCACTAAACCTTTTTAGAACCTTATACTCTGTAACTGCTTCTCTTAACTCGCCTCGGGCTCCCCGCCCCGCCAAACGTCTTCTAAAGTCACTTGGGCTTCTACCTATTGGCTTGTTTATTACCCCTTTGTCATTCTTTGGCCACCCAGAAACTACTGCATGATAAACTTTTTTTATTTTTCTATCCATGAACTGCTGCTTGAAATACTCGAAGACCTTTGCATTCTTGACTACAACTAAAACACCTGACGTCTCCTTGTCTAATCTATGAACTATTCCTGGACGATCTATCTCCCGATCGTTAAATTTTATTGGCTCACCTACACCTTTTAATTTTGGATAATTAGCGACAACCCAATCTGTTATGGTTTTAGCTTTGCTCCTACCATCAGGATGGACGGCAATGCCTTCTGGTTTGTCTATAACCAATATATCTTTATCTTCATAGAGTATTTTTATTTTCATTTTGTGCTCTCGGAGGGAATCGAACCCCCATTAAGGCCTTAGAAGAGCCCTGTTCTATCCATTGAACTACGAGAGCAAACTGATTTTCATTCTAGCAGAATAATCTTTATTTTCAAATGACCTAAAAAGTTTTTGCCCCGTAGTTTGTGACTACGGGGCGTTGTGAAAAAATTAGTTTAGAAAGAAAATTCGAGTCCAAGCTCGAAGATAAAATGATTTTCGGATTTCTCCTTCAGAAAAACAAACCTGTTTTTCGTATCTTCAGCTTTGTTCTCCCAGCCAACAAATCCTGAGATAGCAAGCCTGCTTTCCTTTTTGGGTTTAAAGGAGAACCTTGGACCAAGATTGAGAATACCCCCGTAAGTTATGGATTCCTCAGGTAAGGATTCGAGAAACTTCTCAGTTTCAACTGAGATTGAAGGACCGATCTTGAATGATTTACCGACACTTAAGAGCAAGTCTCCTTCTGCGATCCATCTACTTTCTTTCCCAGAAAAAGACTTCATGCCTTTTACATAAAGGTATGTTTCAATTCCCCTTATTTCCTCTGCCCTAAAAAAGAGGGCTCCGGAATAAGACAATTTGCTGTGCGGGTTGTAAGACAGCCCTGGCATTATTGAAATACGGATTTGGTCATGATGATGGCGAGACAGGACTGGGCCCATTGAAAGACTAAATGTATTTCTCCCATCCATATTGATCCGTAAATCAGCAACTGTGGTCCGGGAGGTGAAATGGGCAAAACCCATAACCTTTCGGTTGTCGAAGTTGGTTCCCTCCGCTCTTACATGAAGTAAGGTTGGTTCTTCAGGTTGGTGTTGTGTGTAAGCACTTTTTATAGCAAAAAGCGCAATTACAAAAGTAATCATTTTTTTCATAAACTTGGTTTTTAAAAGAGCGCTTAAAACGCTCTTTTGGTTAAAAATAGATTGTTTTAAGAAACTAAAAACACAGTAACACAAAACATCACCTTTGGCAAAAAGGTGATGTTTTGTGTTTAGTTATATACTATTTAGTCTCTTTAGAATCTTCCTTTTTCTCAACCTTCATCTTGGCTGGAAATAGATAATCATTATCAGATGGACTAGCTGAGCCGGCTATAAGTACTGTGCCGTTGCCATCAAATTTATAGGTATTGAATTGAGCACCACTAGCACCAGATGCCTTTGTGTCAACAGCACTGCCCGTAACATCCGCACCAAGTGCAACGTAGTAAGTTCTTTTTGATAGATTATTTCTATTTTCGCTTAAGAAGTTTTCTGTCTCTCCTGGAGTAAGGAATGTTATGTCTGGATTGATTTTCTTAATTGCTTCTATGACTTCTTGATATGAAGAATATTCACCCTTATGTTTAGTCAGCTTAATTACGATGTATTGCTCACCTCCCTTTTCTACAACCTGCATAGTGTCAATCTTGTAATCCTTATTCTCTAGCTTTTCTCCAGAGAAATTTGCGGTGTTGGAGTTATCTTTGATCTTACTACCTCCGACAGACGATTCATTGCTAGTAGAAGGGCTAATTTTGCTGGTTTCAGTACCTCCAGCCTTATTAGACATGCTTAGACTTGCTACTGTTGCTACCACTCCTAGCCCTATTCTCTTAATTTTATTAAAATTTGGTCCTTCCATTTTCATATTAAGTATTGTAGCACATATATAAACTATTCAAGAAGTGTCAAAAGTGCCATGATTCCTACTCCTAAAACAATAGAAATTATTTGAGATATTGAGCTTTTTATATCCTTTGTCTTGTGTAATTCTGGAATCAAGTCAGCTAGAGCAATATATATAAATCCTCCACCTGCTATTGGTAACATATAGCTAGAAATTCCTTCTGCTAAATCACCTAGAATAAATAGGAAAAGCGCTCCAGCGATAGCTGCAACAGCAGACATAAAGTTAAGCCACAATGCTCTCTTTTTCTCGTATCCCGAGTGAACTAAAACTGCGAAGTCTCCTACTTCTTGTGGAATTTCATGTAACACAACAGCAAGAGTTGTGGCTATTCCTATAGGAATAGAAACCATAAAGCTAGCAGCTATAACAATACCATCTATGAAGTTGTGGACTCCGTCAGAAAATAAAACCAATTTACCAACAGGATGAACGTCGTGATCCCCTTTATCTTCACCGTGGTGATGCCAGTGCAAAAATTTCTCTAGTATAAAAAATATAACTATACCTAATATGATTAGAATACCTGTTAGAGTCCCATTAGAAGATTCTTCTAATGCTTCAGGGATTAAATGTATGAATGAATCTCCCAAAAGCGCACCAATAGCGATGCTGATTATTATGAAAATATATTTTTTAAGTATTTCCTCCCTGAGAGATAGTGCCAGCACTCCGATAAATGAAACAAGGCTTATTACCAAAACGCTTATAAATGTATATAAATATATAGTTGTCATTTTATGCAAAACATTTCTTACAGAAACCAAAAATTTCTAAAGAATGTTCTTTTATCTTTCTAAATCTTGAAGACCCTTCGACGATGTCTTCTACTAATTTTTCAAATTTATTGTTATGAAAATCTTCTATCAAGCCACACTTAACACAAACCATGTGATGATGATGGTCTAAAGCTGATTCAAAATACACAGAATCTTTCATTAAATTTACCTTTTTAAGTATACCCTTCCCTTCAAACAAAGTAAGATTCCTATATATAGTAACTTCATCCAACTTCTTACTACTTGAATGTTTATTCAGCTTCAAGAATACATCTTTTGCATTCATTGGTTCATGGCTACCCAGAAATATATTTAATATTTCTTTTCTGGCAGGAGTAACTTTAATGTTTTTCTTCTTTAATATTTCCATTGCTTATATAGCATATACTAAATGCAAATGATTTGCAAGTAGATATTTAGGGATTATGTTATAATTATTTTATTCAACTATGAAAAAAATATTTTTAACCATTCTGTTTCTTATTCTTTCTTTCTCCCCTATTCTATCTTATGGGTCAGAAATAGTGGAAGACAAGATAGATATAGTAAAGGCCAAAGTAATAGAAGTCGGCGAAGAAACCGTAGGAGAAATACCGGGACTTGATATAAAAGATGAAAATCAACTACTGAAAGTAGAAATACTCGAGGGAGAAAATAAAGGTGAGATTGTTACTGTAAGTAATGACTTCAATAAATTAGAAGTTGGAGATATATTCTTCCTTAACCACACCATAACTGCTGGAGAAGAAATGGAATATTTCTTTATTCAAGATTCATATCGCCTTAATATTATTATCTTCTTCTTAGTACTTTTTGTTGTCTTGGTTGTAACTATAGGTGGTATTCAGGGAATACGTGGGCTACTTAGCCTAGCAGGTAGCTTGATACTAATAATCTATGTACTGCTACCTGGAATAATGAGTGGCTATCCTCCTATGCTTGTAAGCATAGTGGTTTCTTCTTTTATTATTGTACTTGGATCTTATATTACTCATGGGTTTAACAGAGTTACTACTTCAGCTGTGTTCGGGATGATACTTACTGTTATTATAACGGGCGTTATGGGATACATTGCCATACACCTTTCTAGGTTCTCTGGATACGTAGACGATGAAGTATTCTATCTGAACTTAAATACAAAAGGCACTCTGGACCTAATAGGATTACTAATGAGTGGAATCATGATCGGTCTTCTAGGAGTACTCTATGACGCAGCCATAGGTCAGGCAGTGGCAGTAGAAGAGCTACATAAAGTTGCTCCTCATCTTCCTAAAAAAACAATATTTAAAAGAGCAATGAGAATAGGACGTGAACACATAGGCGCTCTAGTAGACACTCTGGCTATTGCTTACGTAGGGGCATCACTACCTCTTCTTCTTTTATTCTTTTCAGTCGCTCAAAGTAGCATTTCTAGTATATTGAATGGTGAAATATTTGCTACAGAAATAATGAGAATACTCATAGGAAGTATTGGGCTCATATTAGCAGTTCCTATAACTACACTAATATCATCTAGGATGCTGGTTAAGGAAAGTGGTTTAAAAGATGAATCAGTAGTAAAAGAAGAACTAGAAAAAATAGAACATTTCAAACACTCTCATTAGAACTTACATTGTGCGCGGTTGAGGACTCGAACCTCAGACCTTCCCGGTGTAAACGGGTTGCTCTACCAACTGAGCTAACCGCGCGACTGTATTAAATTAACATTTTTAAAGCGATGGGTCAACGACACCTGCTGGATAAGACAGAACCTCCATTGTTTTAGATTTCTTGTCGGAAAATCCGCCTAAGGCCTTATCTATCCTCTCCTTTCTAAGGAGTGCAGAATTATCTTTTAAGATGTTTAAGTTTGGATCAAAATTGCTAGTGGTCTTTTTAAACAAAATATATCCAAACACAAACGAACCAGTTATTAGCACAAATGCCATACCTAAAATAACCCTCCAGTATTTATCGGCATTAGGTTGATAATTCTCCTTTTTGATTATTTTATCTTTTTTCTTTAAATGTAGTTCGAATTTCATATTTTTATGGCAAGAAGCTTATTAATCTTAATTTAAATATTCCTTCCCATTTCGAAGCAGAAGTTGATTTCTCCCCTACGTTTTCTCCTTCAACTTTAGATATATCTACAAACATCATTTCGAGTTTATAAGGAGAGTTTTCTAGAAGCATCAGAAGCTTGTACACGCTTTCAAATCTACCTTCTGCCTTTATGCCTATAGATAGCCCTTGATTGTCTTTCAATATATCAACTGACACAACTTGCCCTACTGTCCCTGCATCTTTTATTAACTTCTCTATTGTGTTTAAGAAAGGAACAATATCAGAACTCTTTGCGAAATGCATATCTAATTGCTGTTTTTCTTCTTGGATTGATTGCACGGCCTTGTCTAAGGTCTTCATTTCCTGTCTACGCAAATATTCTTCTTGCCACTTAGTTTCTATCTCCTCTGTAGCTTTTTTGTTTTTGTCTATTTCTTTATACAACAGGAAAAAAGCTACTACAGATGCTACGAAGAATATGGTTGCGAAAAGTATTGGTAATTTTTTGAATCCGAATGTCATCTTATAAAAAGGTTAAAGTTAGATTAAATTCTATATCCTCTCCTTTAATAAAGTTGGAAATTGGTAAGTTTATATTCTTGAAAGAAGGGTTAGATTCTAGAGCCTTGCGAAAGATGAGTAGTTCTTCTCTGCTTGGAGCTGTTCCGCTAATGCTTACAACCCTCCCTTTTATAGAGCTACTTTCGTAACTTATCTTTTTTATCTTTATACTACTTGTTTTTTTAGAAATTATTTCCTTTATTATTTTTTCTGAAATAACTGGCCCCTCTGTGTTGTTGGTCTCAAGAATAGAAAGTTGAACCTTAATTTCGTCTATTAGATTCATCGCTGTCTGATCTATTACTGGCAATGGTTCTTCTAGTTGTGCGTTTAATTTTTCATTAGAAAGATTCTTCTTTATTACTGAACTAAAATAAGAAGGAAACACTGTGCCAGTTGCCACCAATACAGAGAAACCAAGTACCACGAAAATAGTAGCGATAAATCTAGAATAGAAATCCCTTTTCATTGCCTTCTTTTCTTGACTTGGAATTAAGTTAATCATGGTCGAAGTCTCCTAGCGCAAGCCCTAAAGCTGCTGCAAATGATAATGCTTTCTTAAAACTTATTTCTGGGATTGTGCTATCTGTGGGTGCGATGTTGGTCCATACATTAGCCATCTCAACTCTTGTCTTCAAGCTAACCGCGAAATATTCTGAAAGTCCAATAAGGTTAGAATCCCCTCCACATAGAATTATTTTCTTTATTGGAGGATTATCCTTACCATCTTCATCTTTGTGGGTGTGCCAGTATAAGAAATGTTTAGCAACCTCATCTCGTAACACAGAAACACTATTTAGCAACACTGAGAAAATTTCCTTATTAGCTGTATTCCTCTGTAAACCAAACTGCTTCTTCATTTTCTCTGCTTCTTCGTATGAAACATTGAAACTCTTCTTGATTGAATTATTCAATATGACACCTCCCACATCTATGGTGGAACTAAGCATCGCTATACCCTTAGACACGATAGATATACCTGTTCTCTTTTCTCCGAAATCGACAATCATATAAGCATTGGTATCTCCTTTCTTTATTACTGCACGAGCTATCGCCTGAGCTTCTAGTTCAAATGACTGCACAGACATTGATGCGCCCTGGAAGACTTCCAAGTAATTAGCAATAACATTCTTAGGTATTGCCACCACTTGAATCCTGACCATTTTAGAGTCTTGTTCTAAAATTTCGTAGTCAAAAATTGCATCAGGTCCTGGGATAGGAATATGTTCTTCAAGAGACAGCTCTATGCCTTCTCTTATATGCTCTAACCCTTCCTTGTCGAGCTTCATTTTGAAAACATATATCTGCTCTTCTGGTAGAGACACTCTTACGGACTTAACCCCTTCTTCTTTTCTTATGGAAGTTAAAATTGTTTCTAGTTTCTTGGGATCCTTTATCGAACCTCCTTCTATTATGCCTGGAGGAATCTTCCTTTCTCCGTATCTACCTATCTTTATTCCACTACTTGTTACCCTGAGTTCTATAAATTTGAGCGATTCATCAGAAATATCAAATCCAAATGAAGGCACCGCCAAAAACGACGGAGTCGGGAAAAAAACATTGTAGGAATTCCTAAGCATTACAATAATATTATACGATATTTAACTTACATCTGCTATTTTATCTTGCCTTTGTTCCAGCTGGAAGGTCATTAAGTGGAGAAAGGAGAGAAAATCCTCCTTCTTCTGTAGATAAAGCTAGTATCATGCCCTGACTTTCTATCCCTTTGATAGTTCTGGGTTCTAAGTTCGCTACAAACATTACCTTTTTATTTATAAGTGAAGTTTCGTCTGGAAAATATTCTGCGATACCTGAGACAATAGTCCTGGGTAGCTCTTCCCCCATATCAACAGACAGCTTTAGTAGCTTATCAGTATCTGGGACTTTCTCTGCGCTTAAAATTTGGCCTAACTTAAGTTCTAACTTTTTAAATTCTTCTATATTTATCATTTGTTTGTATTATTTATTTTATCTAAATATCTCTGAAGTATCAACGCAGCAGCCGAGTCATCGACAGATGATACATCTCCTCTCATGTCCCCTAGTTTTCTTGCCTCAACAGAAGTAAAGAACTCTTTCTGTCTATTGATTGGAATATTTAATCTATTTTTTATATTTTCTAAAAAAATGTTTACTTCTCTTTCTATCTTGTTGGGTGCGCCACTATAATCCATTGATTCTCCTAGAACTATCTCTTCTATTTTCTCTTCGTCTACTAAGGAGTAGATATAGTCGACTAGTTTGTCATCATTGGGAACTATTCCTTTAGGGAAAGCTATCCTGCCTCCATCGTCTGAAATAGCCAATCCTACCCTCTTCCCTCCATAATCAATGCCTAGAAATCTCATATGAAGAATACTAGCATAAAATAAATTTTTCTGTTATTATGCCAAATATGTTTAATTATTTTGATGGGAGAGTTGATATAGGTATGGTGCTTCTTATTGTATGGAGTTTACTTTGGAAGTGCTATTCTGTGTGGTTAGCTTCAAAAAATAACCATAAGAAATGGTTCATTGCCTTGGTTGTGCTTAATACCGTGGGTATACTAGATATGATTTACATATTCGCTTATCTAAAGAAGAAGCCTTCTGATGTAAAGAGGTCATTTCTCAACTTGTTGTCATAATTAAATACTGGAGGCGTCGCATAGTGGTTTAGTGCACCTGTCTTGAAAACAGGAGTGTCGCAAGGCACCGTGAGTTCGAATCTCACCGCCTCCGCAAATTTTCGAAAAGGGTTTCGGAACCAAAAATATGGTCGGCGCGAAGCGCCGTCTGTTCTGAATTCCCCCCAAAAAATCCTAATTCTGCAAGGATTCGCCACGCTCCGCGTGGCTCAAAAAGTACGGTTCGATCCTTAATTTGAAAGTTCGAACCGACTTTTTTGAATTCCCGAAAAAGTTTTTCGGGAATTCCCTCGTTTGCCAATTCCATATTGTTTATACTGGATTTTATGAATCTATCAGCAAGTTCGAACCGATTATGAGATTTTTTCTCAAAAGCTGATAATTTCTCTTTGAGAAGCTGTTTTTGGCACATCAACTTGTTTTTAGATTCTCGATATTCGTCTAACGAAAGTGCGTTTTCAAGATATGCGTTCATCAGCTTCTCAATCTTGGAATCTAAAAGAGAAATTTCATCTTTTGTTTTTTGAGAAAAAATCTCACTCGATTGGTTTTCTGATTGCCGATCTTTCTCATTTTCGGCAATCATCCAGTTTGCCCAATCGAGTGGCAAAGAAACTTTTTGTAATTCCGTTCTAATTTGAGAAGTGATGATTTCTTCACGGACATATTTTTGCTCACAAGGATTTTTCCGTTTGGTGCAACGCAAATAATTATGACCTTTTTGTGTTTCGGTAGTAATGAAGCAACCACATTCTCCGCAACGGAAAAATCCTCTGTAAATATATTCTTTCAAACCTTTTCCTTTCGGTTTAGATTTTCTCATCATCACTTCTTGAACGGAATCAAAAAGTTTCTTTGTGATAATCGGTTCGTGCTTTCCCTCAAAAATCTCTCCGTTATATCTCATTAAACCTGTATAGATAGGATTTTTGAGGATTTGCTGATAGTTCGACACCGCAAGTTCCTTTCCGCTTTTTCGTTTCAATCCAAGTTCGTTAAATTTGTCGCGGAGTTGTCGCAAAGTGAAAGACCCAGACGAATATGCCTCAAATGTCTTTTTAATTAATTTGGCAATTTCAATATCAGGAACAATACCTTTGCCTTTTACATTTACATACCCGAGCGGAGACATTTGAGGCCATATTCCGTCTTTCACTTTGTTGCGATGACCTCGTTTGATATTCTCCGACAAATTGTCCACATAATACTTGGATTGCGAAAAAGCGATTGAAAGCATAAATTTGCCTTGCGGTGTCGTATCACACCAGAAAGTTGGAAATTTTAGCTCGGCAATTTTTCCCGTATCGAGCAAATAGATAATTTTTCCACCGTCAACACTATTTCTCGCCAATCTATCGGGATGCCACGCTAAAATTCCATTTGCCTCATTTGCTTCGATACGGAGAAGCATTTCATTAAATACTGGCCGACCCGGAGCTTTGGCGGTTTGTTTTTCTACAAAAATATCAATTACATCAATATCTTCTTTTATTGCCAATAGTTTCAATTCGGCCAGTTGATCCGAAATGCTTCTAACTTGCCGATCCTCGGTATCGGTTGATTTGCGAGTATAGATAAAAAATTTTCTGGTGTGATTATTCATAAAATTGTATTGGCAAACGAGGAGCCACGCGGAGCGTGGCGAATCCTTGCAGAATTAGGATTTTTTGGGGGGAATTCAGAACAGACGGCGCTTCGCGCCGACCATATTTTTGGTTCCGAAACCCTTTTCGAAAATTTGCGGTATTCATTGTACAAAATTCGAACCTTTTTTGAAAGCAATCCTGATGAAGAAATCTGAAACAATGCGGACGAAGTTTTGCGGAAACAATTTTCTGGGGAAAGGATTCCGCAAAACTTCGGCTGATTCTTTTTTTCTCAATTCGGATGTCGCAAGCGGAGGAGGAGGGGTCTGGGGAGGAATCCTCCGCTTGCTCCTCTTTTTGTTTTGGCGAAATTCGGGCGGGCTTAAATTGAGAAAAGGTTAAATTCATGTTAGTATAATTATGAGAGTTAGTTTCAACGCTCATACTTATACTATCATACTATGGAAAGTAAACAAAATAAAGAAATTGGGGATA
>JAGORC010000035.1 GCA_018063015.1 Minisyncoccota bacterium | reverse complement strand
AAAGAATAAAACCCCGGCGCCGTATGACGTTGGGGTTTTATTTTGTATGCGTAATTTTTTACATTACGCATGATGGACCATTTGCCTCGTAGTTGGTTTTGGCTGGTGCATAATTATGTCGAATATTGTCCATATTGCAATGAAAGCCATCAGTAACAATACTATCTTTGCAATAATTACTGTACTTGCTTCACTTTTGAAAGCAAACGTTATGCACAGAAATCCAATCCATCCGACAAAAGGCAATAACAGCCTGTATTTATCATTTTGTATCCTTTCCTTTTCCCATTTTCCAATGTCGATATCTTCATTGAAGATGGTTAATACTTCTGGGTCCGGAATTTCTTCATGGACCATTTTTTTAACCGGGAAAAACGGATAGATAATTAAGCTTGGCAAGAATGCCAAGGTTGACACATACATTAAGCCGTCGATTGCTTCTTCGGGAAATATAAAAATTCCGAAAGAAGATACCAAGAGAACAAAAAGTCCTCCAAGGTACAAAAAAGAATGCAAATTTCTCATATACAAACGTTTTTAGATGAAGAGAGCGGGGTTTACTCGCTGATAATATAATTTATGAATTTCTATGTAAATACTTCTTGGTAAAAATGTGTGGATAAATGCTATAGTGTATTTCATGAAAGAAGTGATAGGACTTACAGCTGTGGGGCTAAATGTGCTAGGAATGGTGCCCTATGTGATTAGTATTTATAGAGGGAAAACTAAACCCCATCTTTTTTCTAATCTCATTTGGGCAATAGTTACAGCTATAGCTTTCTTCGGGCAGGTGACTAAAGATGCTGGTCCTGGAGCGTGGACTACTGGAGTTGCAACTTTGTTTACAATATACACTTGTTTTCTAGCTATTAAATATGGGACCAAGGATGTGGCCAAGATTGATTATATATTTCTGAGTTTAGGACTTCTGTCCATAATACCTTGGATACTTACAGATGATCCGACTATATCTGTCGTTATGGCTACGTTCATCGATGCTTGTGGATTTGCTCCGACAATAAGGAAAACTTGGAACGATCCTAAGAGTGAGAATTTATTCTCTTGGGTTGTTAACTTGATACGTCACGGGCTGTCTATGTTTGCTATGAGGAGTTTCGTATTGGCTACATTTATCTACCCATTGGCGCTATTATTTATGAATATCATAACTATATTAGTCATACTGAGAAATAAAATAAAACCCGCTAAAGTGTAGCGGGTTTTATTTTGAAATTCATTATTTAGTATGTATTGCGAGATATATATCTTCTAGCGCTCTAACTGCGTCTCCTGCAGCGATGTTGTTCTGGTGATACAAGACATCAGTACAGTCTCCAGCAGCCCATATCCCAGGAGTTTCTGTCTTCTGGGTCTTAGGATCTATTTTAACCCTACCGTATTCGTCTAGAGGCACTACGTCCTTCACGAAGCCTGTGTTAGGGATTTGCCCTATTTCAACAAATATTCCTGACACCTTGAGTTCTTTCTCAACTCCATCTTTTAAGTCTTTCAAAAGTATACCTTCTACGAATTTATCTCCTTTGATTTCTAAGATATCTACGTTGGTTACTGTTTTCATCTTTGGATTCTTTAGAACTTTCTCTACAGTAATCTCATCAGCTCTAAATGTGTCACTTCTGTTTATTAGAGTTACAGAGTTGCAGTAGGCAAGTAGTTGAGCTGCTGATTCGAATCCAGCATTACCTCCACCTATAACAGCTACATCCATTCCAGAGAATACTGGACCATCGCAAGTAGCACAGTAGGTGAGCCCTTTGTGTTCGAGTCTATCTGCTCCGACTGCTTCGAGTTTTCTTCTGCCACTTCCAGAAGCTATTAATACTGTTTTGGTTTCAAAAGCAGAACCCCCTTCTGTTTTAACAGAGAAGTCACTTCCTGATTTCACCAGAGAAACTACTTTATCTCCTTCCTTTACTTCTAAGCTATCACCAACGTTTGCCATCACATGGCTCTTTAGTCCTAGGGCTAGGTCGTTCCCTGAGATGGATGGAGTTCCAATCCAGTTATATATTTGTTCAGACACGATGGATTGACCACCCCATTCTGATGTTATAAATAAAGTTTTTAATTTTTTTCTTGCTGCGTAGACAGCAGCAGCACTTCCAGCGGGACCTCCGCCTATGATGATTAAATCGTAAGTCATATTTACATTATACACTACTAGTCAAGTATAAAGAAAAAACTGATTTTATTTCTTGTTTCTTCTTAAGAATGCAGGGACAACGCTCCAGTCTTCTCCTTCGTCATCAATTATTATTTCTTCAGTTGGTTTTGGTTCTGGCTTTCTCTCTACTTTCTTTATGAAATCTTGAGGCATTGTAGGAGTAGGAGTGTTTAGGTTTGTATGGATTGTGTTATGGATTTCCTTTTTTACTACTTCCTTGTTTTCTTCTTTCAACACTGGACCCTGAGGAGCTACGTTAAATAGCGTCTTCTTAGGCATGTTGTTGGTAGGGAAGTCTGTTGCAATAACAGTAACCTTAAGCTCACCCTTCTTTAATTTATCATCTCTAATAGTACCGAAGATAACCTTTGCATCTTTATCTATTGATTCGGTTATTATCTTAGCAGCATCTTGGATTTCGTGGATTGTTATGTCGTCTCCACCAGAGATAGCGAAGAGAACACCCTTTGCACCATTTACTGAAACTTCAAGTAGAGGAGAGTTAATAGCCATAAGTGCTGCTTGTTCTGCTCTCTTTTCTCCTGTCGCAGAACCTATACCCATAAGTGCGCTTCCAGCATTAGACATAACAGCTCTAATGTCAGCGAAGTCTACGTTTATGATTCCTGGAGTTGTGATAAGGTCAGAGATTCCTTCTACTGCTTGTCTTAGAACATCATCGCACATAGCGAATGCGTCTTTGAAGTTTGTATTCTTGTCAGAGATTTGAAGAAGTTTGTCGTTTGGTATTACGATGATGGCATCAACTTCTCCAGCTAATTCATCGAGTCCTTTCTCTGCGATTTTCATTCTGTGATTTCCTTCGAAGAAGAATGGCTTAGTAACAACACCTACTGTTAGTATTCCTTGTTCCTTGGCTGCACGAGCAACGATAGGAGCAGCACCTGTTCCTGTACCTCCTCCCATTCCGCAAGCGATGAAGATCATGTCAGCGCCTTTTATTACGTCTTGGATTTCTGCTTTAGTTTCTTCTGCTGCTTTCTTTCCAACTTCTGGATCCATTCCAGCTCCTAGACCTTTTGTTAAATTTTTACCAATATGGATTTTCTTCTCAGCTAGAGAGTGATGAAGGTCCTGAGTATCTGTGTTCATTGTTATGAAGCTTACTCCTTTGACCTTTGAATTAATCATGTGGTTAACAGCGTTCTTACCAGATCCGCCGACTCCGATGACCATAATACGTGCAAATGTTTCTATTTCTGGGCTTACTTTAGGCATTGTTTTTGTGTGTCTTTTGGACTTTGTTATTGATAAAATGTTTAAATTTCTTATAAGAACTATATTATCCTTAAAATAAAAAAAAGCAACTTTGTGCTTATTCTACAATTTGGCACAAAATTGACCGAAAAATCTCTAGGGCAGAAGCTGGCGGGTTATTGATTTTATGGTATTTTTTATATCTTTCATTATGCTTCCAGAAGAACCTTCTTGATAACCAATTCCTTCTTTCTTGTACAAGACAAGACCTAGTGCTACGAACCATGAAGGGTCCTTAAGTTTGGTTTTCATACTCGCGAAGATTTCGTTAGTGCCTACACGTGACGGAAGTGAAAGTTCTGATTTAGATAATTCTTCTAACTTAGGAATCATAGCTCCACCACCGATAAAAGATATTCCTGCTGGAAGAAGTTCGTTCCTTTTTATTTTTCTTAAATTATTTTCTATTAATTCAAATATGTCAGAGAGTCTTGCTTCCATTATTTCGTCTAGTTTCTTTTTCGGATATTTTTCTGGAAGATTGCCTAGCTTTAGGCTCTCTGCTTCTTCAAGAGATATCTTAAGCCCTAGTGCTATGTCGTTGGTTATGTCGCTTGATCCTATAGAGAAGGTATGTAGGGCAATAGGGGAGCCATTCTCAAATACGGCTATAGATACAGTCTCAGAGCCGATATTTACTAGAAGTGAACCGACAACCTTCTGCCTTTCTGTTAGAGCTACCATAGACCCTGCTATAGGTGTGGCTATTACATCTATTGGTTCTACTCCAGCTTCAGCTACAGAAGAAAGTAGGTCTTCTAAGTGCTGACTTCCACAGGTAGCAAACAGAGTCTTGACCTCGAGCTTGGTTCCGCGCATTCCTTCTGGGCGACCAAGTATTTCCTTACCATCTAGTTTGAAAGAAATAGGGAAGACTTGGATTATTTTTTTATT
>JAGORC010000034.1 GCA_018063015.1 Minisyncoccota bacterium | reverse complement strand
GGTATATCACCTTTTAATAATTCCTCTACTTTTTCTCTAAGTTTACTATCCTTCTGTCTTTCTTCTAAAATTTTTATTGCTTCAGTCAGCGGTGTGTAGACCGTTTCGTTAAAAAGCTTACGATCAGACATTATTTTATCGTAGTCCATTTTTATAGTTTGTTTTTTTACTTCAGACATACGAAACAATTATAGCATTTTTAAAAATTAAAGTTTCTTAGCTATAAAATAGAAAACATGCCAATGTTTTTTTGCACCTAAAATAGTTTTCCCATCCTTATCCTCTTCTGTAAATTTTATTATTTTTAAAGACGAAAGAAGCTCTAACGCTTCTTTTTTTGTATGAAATACATATTTAGCTCTATGTGTTGCACTAGATAGATCTTTATTCCAACTATCTTTTACTCCTAAAAATTGACCTACGAATATACCTCCTGGTTTAAGAGAATTAATTATTCTTTTTATAAAGACTGGGAAACCTTTTTGTCCATAGAGATGTAACGAAAATTGAGAATTTATTAAATCAAATGAATTTTTAGGATAATTATATTTATTAAAAGATATGTTTTTAAAAAATATCTTTTTACTTAGATTTTTTGTATATTCTTTTGCCTCGGGAGCAGAATCAATGGCAATAATTTTTTTAAACCCTGATTGTACTAAAAATTTACATTCAATAAAGTTTCCAGAACCTAAATCAAGTGCAGTTTCTTTACTTTTTAGAAAAAGAACTGCATCGACTAGTTGCTTTCTTGGCTTCCTTCCTATTTGTTTTTTTAAATATTCTCCCCACATATAAAGTAAAGGCTGATATCGTAAAGAAATCAGCCTTGTAATAACCAGTTCATATGGTCATTATTTACAGCTTTTCGCTGCATTGCGCAAATCCATTAAAGGTTCAGCATTCATAACATCTTCCCCGAACTGAGCAATGTAAAGATCGTTGGTCTTCTTGAACAAAACCTGCAAAACTTTCTCACCTTCTGGTGACGTCCCAAAGTAGGGATCGTGATGCAAATAATGTCCAAAGATTTTCTTACAATCCTCAGGATACTGCCGAGTATCGAGAATGTGCTGATGCCATACCTCATCCACCAAAACGCTTGGGATAAGCGTCTCTTTGGGGTAATTAAGAGCTGTCTGCAGAAAGCGCTTGTACCACTTTTCAGCGATATTTGCTTCTTCTTCAGTCCAACTCTTACCACGTGGATCAGGTAATTGAAGCCTCTCTTTGGCTTTACGCAAGTCAAGCAATTCTATCGCTTGACTCATCACAACAGAAGTACCTTTCCTGCTGTAATGGGAATTGTCTTCTAATACAGTTTCCATGCGCTGATTTTAAGATGAACTAATCAAATTTCCACACCAATATAATACATAAAATATTATATTATGTCAAAAGCTTTATAGTAATTTATTTTATTATTCTATCCCCCCTGCCTCTTTGTCTATAGATATTTCTTCTTTTAGATCGCCAGCTGGATTATCTTCAATTAGTGCCCTTTCACTTCTGAAAGCTTGTGGATCTGTACAAGTTTCTCCATAGTCAGGATCTTCTACGCATTCAAGCAGTTCACACTCTATAGCTCCACTTAAGCAGGCTTCTGTACAGTCTTCATTCTCACAAGATTGGAAGTCGTTAGCATTTAGACTATATCTTTTGAATATTACGAGTTCGTTAGGTGGGCAATCTTCTGGATTAGAACAATCTCTCTGTAAACAAACTTCTTTTAATGGATCACAATCAGTCTCAACTATAAAATCGTAGTTCTTCTGAAAGAAGAAAACATAAAATGACCAAGCTATCACAGCAACAACACACAGAATCATGAGAGTTATAAACCAATTATGTTTCTTATCTTCTTCAGGCATGTATGAATTTTAACATAGTTAACTATTTAAATAAATAAAATTACACTACCTAGAGTCATTACTATGATTCCAGCAACCTTGGGAACAAGCACTCCACTAGATATATCCTCTTTGATTATGTGGGGTAAGAACCTAGTTCCTACAACAGTAAGTACTAAAACGATAGCTGGCTGGAAGCTTCCCACGAGGAAGACCATCGCAGCTGGAGCGAGTAGTAATGCGAAGTTGGTAAGAATGTTCCCAGATATAGACATAAGTTCGCTTGTTATATTTACTGCAAATATCTTATACCCACCAGACTTGTTCATGTTGTGAAATGAGTTTCTGTAATGAGGCATGAGGGTATAGATAAATATTCCTGTTATTCCAAGTCCTAAATATTCCCAGAAAGATGACACCCAGAAGTCCCCCTCTATGGTCACATACTTAAACAGAATTCCAGATAGCGCTATAGCAAACGAAGCGAATAGCATATAGAATGCTGGCTTCTTCTTAAACGTCTTCTTGTCCTTCCTCCAATCAAAAGAAATAATAATCAATCCGAAGAATATTATCACGGAGCCTAGTAATTGATTGCTGGTCAAACTCTCTCCCAAGAAAAGAGCTCCGAGTACGTATCCGAACACAGGCACAGCTAGAAACCACGGCACTACTAGCGATGTATCTTCTACCTCAAGCGCAAACAAATATAGAATTATCCATATTATAGTAAGTGTTCCAGAGAGAAGTAGTAGGAGCTTGTCAGGTCCAGATACACTCCAGACATCCTGAACGAAAAACCAAATAAACAAGGCAATGACGATCCCGATAAGACTAGAAAATAGCACCAAGCCACCAGAGGATTTCTCCTTGTCCTTCTCAGAGAATTTAGCCACCAAGTAATTGTCAGCGATATTCACAATCGCCCAGAGAAACGGCGCCACAAGGGCTATCAGAAACCAGTTCATAATACCGCCATTATATCATGTTGCCATTTTAAAGGGTAAAATGCGATAATATAGGTATGAAAATATTTAAAGAAATAAAAAGTAATATATACGACAGAGAGTATTATAAGGCGATTCCTAGCGAAACATTCGGTAAATCACTCAAATACATAATAAAGCTTTCATTCATAGCTGGACTTGTATCACTAATAATATTTGCAATAGTTTCAAGAGATCTACCTTCTATTATTAAGAAGGAGGTCACCAACCTAGTTAACCAATATCCAGAAGAATTGGTAGTAACAGTAACCAACGGAGAAGCGTCCACCAACCAAGAAGAGCCCTATATGATTCCTATGGCAAGCGGGACTAAGGAATTCATAGATACCCCATCCTCTGACGACGATTATACAAATGTACTTGTAATAGATACAAAGAATGAATTCAGTCTAGGTAAGCTAAAGGAGTATGCAACATTCGCCATGCTTACCAAGGAAGAAATTGTAGTAAGAAACATGGACACAGGAGAGATTAGAATATTCCCTCTGGGAGATATAGAGAGTTTAGAAATAAATAAATCATGGCTTCTAGAAAACACTTCTAAAGTGCTCAAGGCAATGCCAATAATACTCATTGTGATAGTACCGTTCATATACCTTGCATTCTCCCTATTCTTCTTCGTAGGAACAATGATTGCAAACCTATTCTTCGCCTTACTAATCTGGCTAATCTCTAGAATTAAGAAATTAGGACTAACATATAAGACTTCTTATCAGCTTGGACTACATGCTTCTACTGTATATGTAGGGCTCAACATACTAGCAATGTTCATACCTATAGTAAACGACTTCGTAATCAAGACCCTAGCAGTTATCCTTGTCATTTGGATAAACTTCATCCAGAAAGACCAAGAGATGTCAGCCTCTACTACCCCACCCCCACCAGAAACCCCAACTAACTAAAAATTAACTACACAAAAAAGAACAGCCCAAGCTGTTCTTTTTTGATTCGTCTTAATAATTATTGAATTCTCCTGTTTTTAATAAGCAATAGAATAAAATATATTACTGAAAAAATAGAGGACAAGAATAACATGATCCCTCCCCGACTAAAACACATAACAATTGAGCATTCTGAGCTTAAACCTATCGAAATAAAGAAAAATATAACGAAGACAATACCTAAATTCATAAATACATATTTAGGTTTTATGTTTTTTAAGAAACTACAAAAAAATAAAAAAATAGCAGTAGGCAATAAAAACCAAAATAATGGATGCAAAAATTGAGTATTATAAAAATCTATCTTTGGATTTATTTTATAAATACCTATAATAAAAAGACAAAATATCGATGCCACTATTAAGAATGAGTTTTTTTTCATAAACATGAATTCAAATATTGATATGAATAAATATGTTGTTGTTATTAATAACTTACTTTTATACTATTACCTTCAGTAATAATAGATACTGGCACAAATCCACGTTTTGTAACTACATTAAATCTTTTCCCCTCTTTCTTGAATATTGTAGTTGTGTTTATACTTTTTCTGTAATTAAAGAAGTACACCTCTTCACCCTTAATGATAACCTTTGTATCTAAAT
>JAGORC010000033.1 GCA_018063015.1 Minisyncoccota bacterium | reverse complement strand
AATTCTGGCAGAGAAGCAAAGATAAATGAAGTTATTTCTGAATTCAAAGAGGCAGAGAATAAGGTAAGAAACGAGATAGAGAATATAAGACAAAAAGAAAAAAGTATAAACGAAGAAATAATAAATCTTAGAAAGGAAATAGAACAAGAGATAGAAGAGAAGAGAGGAAAGGAGAAAGAAAAATTTACTCTGAAGGTAAAGCATCAGGAGCTTACTTCTGCTTTTGAGCTTGTAAGTGTTAAGGAAGCTAATCTCTCTAGGGAGACAGAGGTGTTTGAGAACGAAATCAAAGAAGGTGGGGCGCTTCTAGGGGATGAAATATTCTCTTATAAAGAAAACACAAGCGGAGAGTTGTTAGACAGAGTAACTCAAGAAGAAAATAGAAGAAAAATAGAAAGAATAAAAATTAAACTAGAAGACATAGGCATAGGAGGGGAGAAAGACATTTTGAAAGAATTCGAAGAAGTTTCAAGTAGAGATGAATTCCTAGGCAAGGAAATGGAAGATCTAACCCGAAGTATGGAATCTCTTAAGGAACTTATTTTGAGTCTCAAGACCGAGATAGATACTCTATTTAAAGAAGGAGTTAGAAAGATAAATAAAGAATTCAATGAATTCTTTGGACTTATGTTTGGTGGTGGAAATGCATCTCTGTCTCTTGTCGTAGAAGAGAAGAGAAAGAAGAGAAAGTCCGATGATGACGAAGAGAGTGATGAAGAGATAATAGAAGAGGAAGAAAGTGAGCCAGAACAAGGTGTTGATATAAACGTGGCACTTCCTCACAAGAAAGTAAAAGAGCTTCATGCTCTATCTGGAGGGGAGAGATCTCTTACTTCTATCGCGTTACTCTTCGCCATGTCGCAAGTTAATCCTCCACCATTTTTAGTATTGGACGAAACAGATGCAGCGCTCGATGAAGCAAACTCAAGAAAATACGGAGACATGATAGAGAAATTATCAAAGCATTCTCAGCTTATAGTGGTAACCCACAACAGAGAGACTATGTCTCGAGCAGGGGTTCTCTACGGTGTAACTATTGGTTCTGATGGAGCATCTAAGCTACTTTCTGTAAAATTCGAAGAGGCTCAAGCTATTGCAAAGTAACATTTACTTTTGCTAATAAATATGGTTTTATATCGGTAGCTACTAGTATTTAGTAGTTCTTTTAAACTTAAAACCCATCGTTATGATTAACACACTGCCACGGTTGTCTGACCAACTCGAAAAAGCCAAATTAGAATTAGAGCAATTCTATTCTAAATATCTTCATCTCAAGCTTGATTTGTATGATAATTTTCTCCCTGTTCAGCAGAGTAAGAACAAAAGCCTGGGAAAATTCGAATTTATACCCCATAGCGTAAGTGAAGATTATTTCATAGGTATCTATGAAGAAATTTATGGTAAAGATTCTGTACTCTATGACTATTACTGCAAAGGCACCCTATTCAAGAGTATAAAAGAAGCCCAGGAACGTCCTTCAGGTTCATACCTGATTTCTCATTTTGGGAATCCATTGCCGGATGTGCTCAACAAAAGTGCCACTGATGTAAAAGAAGGATTTGTACTGATGACTCCCAAGGAGGGTATAGTAAGTGCTTTACGTCTTCGTGTAAATGAAGGATGTATACTTGATCCGAGTGGAAGTACACATTTCTTTGCCAAAGACATTTTTGGCAACCTGATGAGAATGTCAGGATACAATGGATATTTCAGTATCCGGGCATGCGATGAATGCAATAAGCACGAATCGTCAGGCTGGCGAAAGGTCCAGATTCATTAATCTATGGGATTACTAAATCTTTTTTAAACAAGTTGCTTCAGCAACTTGTTTTAGTTTATCTTGTTTAGAATTATCTTCTCCTCTTTACCTTTAGTTATACTTTCTGGATAGAATGCTCTATTTAGATTAACTGTATTTTTAACTACATCAATATTACCATCTCTCCAAAGCCTCACATCTAATAGCATACCTTTCATTGTTTCTGGGCTGAAGTATTGGTCGAATATAAAGTTGCCTAGTGAATAAGCAATGAAACCATCTTTATATACCTCTGTGTCTTCTACTACGTGTGGGTGATGTCCTATAACCAACTTCGCTCCAGCATCTACTGCCTTGTGAGCTAAGTATTCTTGTCTTTGGTTGTGTACTAGCTTGTATTCATCTCCGAAGTGAAACGAAACTATTAAGAAATCAACTTGAGATTTAGCATTTTTTATTATTTCTTCAAATCTAGGATCGCTCGCGAGTAGAATGCCTGCGCTTCCTTCTTCTAGTATATTCTTAGCTTGCATCCAATTAGGTCCTACATCTGAGAAACCAAGGAATCCTATCTTCATTCCATACTTTTCTATAATTCTAGGTTTTTCTGCGTCAAATTTGTTGGTTCCTCCTCCTGTGTATAGTATTTCGTTTTCATCTAAACGAGCTAATGTTTCTTCAAAGGCAATTCTTCCCCAATCTCCAACGTGATTGTTGGCGACCGACAAGACATCGAATCCAGCTCCCTTCAAAGCAGGAATAACAGTAGGGTCCATTCTAAAAGAATACAAATTTCCCAAATCCTTGCCCTTGAGTCCTGCTGGACCTTCTAGGTTTGCAAATACGATATCAGACTTTTGTAAGACAGACATGTTTTCGAAAAGTTTTGCATAATCTCCGGCAAAGTTCTTTATTACTGAATTCTTAACACCTCTATCGAGCATTATGTCTCCTAGGAATGAAAGGGTAAGGAAGTCAGGATCTTTCTCCTCAGGTATTCCTTCTTTCTGTTTTACCCATGCTAGCTCTGCATCGTGATCACTTCCATAATAAATATTTTTCTTTAAATAACTTAGTATATTTTTTACATCAGAATACCTATCATTACTTTTAAGTAGAACTATGGCGACTGGTCTAGAAGCCTCTTCCTCTAAGGGGAGAGAGAATATTGATACTATTGTTTCTCCTGATTCATCGATGAAACCTGTCTTGCCACCTAGGTATCCTAGTTCCTTTATTAGGCGGTTGTTGTTAGACCATGAGTGTTTCTGGTTGAAGTAGCTTCTTGATGTAGATATATCTAGTAACTCTTGATTCTTGTCTTTTATAAACTTAGCTAATTTAAACAAATCAAACGTGCTTGAAGTATTCTCCGGAGACAGGCCTGTCGGATCCTTAAAATAGGTAGAGGTCATACCCAAGCTCTCTGCCTTGTCGTTCATTTTTTCTATGAAGGTTTCTTTTCCTAAGTGTTCTGCTATTGCAACTCCAGCGTCATTACTAGATTCTAAGAGCAGGGGATAGAGAATTTCGCTTAGAGGTATGTTCTCACCTTTTCTAAAGTTCCCGTTTTCTCCATAAGTGTTAAGTGCACTCTCGGTTATTACGATATTTTCTTCAGATGCAATATTTTCCTTAGCGACAAGAGCTGTCATAAGCTTAGAGATTGATGCGATAGGAAGTGCCTTGTCTTTATCCTTAAATAAAATAACTTCTCCTGTTGTTAAGTCTCCAACCAAATAGGAGAGGGCAGAGACCCTGGGCTTTTCCTTGAGATTTTTTATGAAGAAATATTTCTTCTCCTCTTCTAACCCTCCTTCAACAGATGCTCTGGAGTTACCTATATTCTCCTTAGGAACTCTAAAATAGCCTGCTTCTGTAAATACAAAAGACACAAACGAGACGCCCAAAGCTATTGCAAATATTGCCCAAATTCCTGTTTTAAGTTTCGATTTCACCCTTTAAATATAGCATATCTTGACCTTGACAAGCAAGCCAAAAAGTGCTATACTATAGGGGTAGAGTGTGTTCTTTAAAAAATGTTGTTTGTTGAATATACATTCTGCTTTCTTTCTTTAAGAAGGAACTCGAAATGTATATTCAACTATTTCAAACAATAAAAAAACAACAATGAAAAAGTTATTTTTCGCAATCGTAATCGCACTGTTTACCTTAAGTGTAAACGCTCAAACTACCAACACTGTGGTAAATGATGCCGGGAACAAACCCAACACAACAACCACAACAATGGGTAAAGGCCTTCTGATTACTACCACCGGCCAGGATGTGAACGGAAACACCTGGATCCTGACACAGAACCAATCTGTGAAAGGTAAGCTCAAAAACTGGAGCTTCGTGGTAATTTCCAAAAATGGCCAGCTTCTGTTTTCCGATAACGGAAAACGCGGTTCCTTCGAAAGAACCGGTGGTTACATGAACGGGGGTTGGATTGCCCGACTCTCAGGAAGTGGTAGTCCCGCAGGAAGAAATTATGGCACCGGTGCTGGTGTTGTAAACGGCGGAAGGATTACATGGTAATCCAATGTGCGAACATCTTTAGAGGCCTGGACTTAGTTCAGGCCTTTTAGTTTGCCTTTTTTATAAATTGTGTTATGCTCTAAGGATGTTAAAAATAAGATTACAAAGAATAGGAAGGAAGAACGATCCAGCTTTCAGAGCAGTTTTAACTGATTCTAAGAACAGTACT
>JAGORC010000011.1 GCA_018063015.1 Minisyncoccota bacterium | reverse complement strand
TTCTACTGGCAAACTGAATTTATTGGAAAAGATGGTTTAGAGAAACAATATAACGACATATTGAAAGGCGAGAACGGTCTACGAATAGTGGAGACAGACGCTCATAACGAAATTCATTCAGAAAATATTGTAAACATGCCTAAAAGAGGCAAAGGTCTCTACACCTCGATTGATTCTAGAATTCAAACTGAGCTATTTAGAATAATGAAAGAAACTTCCAATAATAATAATTTCGTAGGTGGAGGAGGAGTCATAATGGATGTAGATACAGGAGAAATTATAGCTTCAACAAGCTTTCCTGAATATGACTCAGAAATTCTTTCTGAAGGAAAGGATAGAGATATTATAAATAGTTATTTTACCGACAAGAAAAAGGTTTTCTTAGATAGAACCATATCAGGATTATATACTCCTGGTTCTATAGTAAAGCCCTTCTTCGCTCTTGGAGCTTTAATGGAAGGTATTATAGATCCAGAAAAGGAAATACTTTCGACGGGATCAATATCAATACCTAACCCGTATTTTCCAGACCAGGATTCAGTTTTTAAGGACTGGAAAGCTCATGGATGGGTTGATATGAGAAGAGCCATCGCTGTGTCTTCTGACGTTTACTTTTATGAAATAGGTGGTGGCTTCGAAGGGCAGAAAGGCTTAGGCATTCTAAAACTTGAAGACTACGCTAAAATGTTTGGTATCGGGCAAGAAACAGGAGTAGACTTACCAGATGAAACAAGCGGTGTAATACCTAGCCCTGAATGGAAATTAAAAAATTTCAAAGGTGACCCTTGGAGAGTTGGAGACACCTACAACACTTCAATCGGTCAGTATGGATTCCAAGTAACACCTATGGAAATGAATAGAGCTGTGGGTGCTATTGCTAATTTTGGAACATTAGTAACACCTCACTTTTTATTAAACGATTCCGAAAAAGAATCTCAAACTTCAAAGATAGAATTAAATCAAGATTTAGTAAAAATTGTTCATGAAGGAATGCGTGAAGCAGTGACCTATGGAACTGCTGTTGCTTTAAACGTACCTTATGTAGAAATTGCAGCTAAAACAGGTACAGCTCAAGTTGGATTGTTAAAAAACAAAGTAAATTCTTGGATAGTTGGATTTTTCCCTTATGAAAAGCCTAAATATGTATTTACTATGATGATGGAATCTGGTCCATCAACTGGTGGGGTAGGGGCAGTATCAATAACAAGACAACTATTTGACTGGATGTCTATAAATACTCCTGAGTATTTTGAATAAAAAAACATCACTACTCAATTACGCAAGTAGTGATGCCGTGTAAATTCAATTTAAGTGTTTAAATTAATTTTGCAAATACTTTACTCTTCTTGATTTCCTTAATACTGAATACATCGCTTGCCAACATACTTCTTTAAATTCATCGATTGTTTGAAAATGCAATGGGTTTACAATCGGGAGATAGAAAATATGTATAGTACAAGGATGAATCCCAGACCTGGTATCATCTTTACCTTTCCAAATAGCAGGGAAATCGAAAACCACCGGCTGGATTGCTTCTTTTCTTTCCCAAGCCAATTCAAAAACTGATTTTTTGAAAGGTAGTAAAATAATACCCTCTTGTATGTTCTTATAAGGGTTCCTGCCACCTTCTGGAAAAATTCCCACATCTTTTCCTCTTTCTCTTTCGGCATCCATCTGTGGAACAACGTCCTTTCGAGATGAAGAATCATTTCGATCCACTGAAATCGAATATTTTTCAACCAATTTTCCGATTGTCCAATATGTAAGCCAATTAGAAAACCCTTTTTTATTTCTTGCTAGGTTGATTCCAGCAACTATATTAAAAGGATCACCTCCCATAGCTTGAATTCCATAAAAATAATCAATTTCGGAAGTATGATTAAAAATAAGAAATGGAGCCTCTTTATTCCTTCGTCCATGATATCTTGGCCATGTGCCTAATAAGAATATAGCTACCGATGATGCAAAATTTATAAATTTGTACCGGTATTTAAAATCTTCATTAAGGAACAAAACAAATTTCACGGTGAGTATCAGAATTAGAAGAGGGAACGCAGAACAAAGATAAAACAATACCTTAGCAGTTTTTCCAGAACCTAAGCTTAATTCCCTCATGAGAGGGAAGATGACTCCTGTTGTAAGTAGGAAAAAAACAAAATAACCGATTAATACATATTTCGTGGTATGTAAAGAGTCTTTTGTGTCGAAAAATATTTTTTCTACTACTAATGGAGCCACTACAACTAAAATAAACAGGAAAACTAGCCAAGAAAGAAAGTAAGCAATGGTTTTTGTAAAAGCGGTTTGCTTTAAATTTAAAACACTGTGAGTTCTATTCATAATATAAAGAGCTTTAGAACTTCACATTACATTTAAAAAAGGCTCTTGTCAATTTTATTTTTATTTGGAAGGGGAGTATAATATCTTCTATGAAAAGAGCACGATTATTTTTGTTTTTAGGTATATGGGTAGCTGTTTTGCCTTATCTTGGATTTCCAAGATCTTGGAAGAATATTATGTTCCTCGCCACGGGAATAATCCTTATGTACGTAGGCTATGTTTTCTATAGAGAAATGAAAAGAAGAATTGGTAAGTTGGACAAAAGAACATTCGATAATTTTTCAGAGAATCAAGGTTTTAGTTTAAATAATGAATAAATTTAATTTAGATAGAATATTAAAGTTTTCAAAATCCAGATATATAATCGCATCAATCTTATTGATTGGAGGATTTTTTTGTTTAGGAATATATATAGGTATAAATGATAGACAAGAAATAGAGAAGATACTATCAATCGAGAACAAGGAACCAGAACAAACTATAAAAACAGATTTCTCTCCGTTCTGGAAGGTTTGGAATATAGTAAATGAGAAACATCCTGATGCAGAGACATTAGTTGATCAAGACAGAGTATATGGAGCCATTTCAGGGCTTCTAGGGTCTCTTAATGACCCTTATACTGTATTCTTTGACCCAGACGAAACTAAATCTTTTCAAGAAGAGATATCTGGTAACTTTAGTGGAGTTGGGATGGAAGTAGGAATCAAGGATGGATATCTAACCGTAGTAGCTCCATTAAAAGGTACTCCAGCTGATAAAGCTGGGATGAAAACAGGCGACAGAGTAATCAAAATCGATGGCATAGATCTTGATGGTTACTCCACAGATCAGTCTGTGAAGCTAATTCGAGGTGAAAGAGGAACACCTGTTGTACTTACAGTACTTCGTGAAGGAGAAAAAGATTTACTAGAAGTAACAATAATCAGAGATATTATAGAGATACCGACACTAGATTATGAGTTAAGAGCTGATGGGGTTTTCGTTATAAGCCTTTATACATTTTCAGAAAATTCTGATGAATTATTCAGAGAAGCTATGGTTAAATTCAGAGAAGCAAAAACTGACAAGCTCCTACTTGATTTAAGAGGTAATCCTGGAGGATACCTAGATTCAGCTGTAAAAATTTCAAGTTGGTTCTTACCAAAAGGTAAAACAATAGTTACAGAAGACTATGGTGACGACAGGGAGCCTAACTACTTTAGGAGTAAGGGATATGCCGTCATTGGTGATAATTTGAAGTTTGTAATACTTATGGATGGTGGCTCTGCATCAGCATCAGAAATAGTTGCGGGTGCAATGCAGGATTACGGAAGAGCTAAATTAATTGGAGAGAAAAGTTTTGGAAAAGGTTCTGTTCAAGAAGTTATAGAAGTTACAGATGATACGGTGTTAAAGATAACTGTCGCTAAATGGCTTACACCTAATGGTAATTCTATATCTCAAAAAGGACTAACTCCTGACTATCCAGTAGCAATAACAAGAGAGGATTTGGAAAAGAACTTAGATCCTCAGTTTGATAAAGCGATAGAAGTGTTAAAAAATTGGAATAAATAACATATGAAAGTAATTTTCTTAAAAGATGTACCTAGGGTTGGTAAAAAACATGATGTAAAGGAAGTAAATGGTGGTTATGCAGAGAACCTACTTTTTCCAAGGAAGCTTGCTGTACCAGCTACACCTAAGGCTATCGCTGAACTAGAGATACGAAAAAGAGAAATTGTAGTAGAGAAAGCAGTTAGAGAAGAACTTCTTATAAAGAATCTGGAAGAACTGAAAAATAAAATAGTTAGAGTTAGTGCTAAATCAGATGAGAAGGGTCATCTATTCTCTGGAATACACAAGAAAGAAATAATAGAAGCTATGCAGAAGGATCACCATGCTTCAATAAGTGAAGAAGCTATTATACTAGATAAACCCATAAAACAAATTGGTGAGTTTGATGTTCAAGTTCAAATAAAAGATAAGAAATCTTCTTTTAAACTTATAGTGGAGGGTCTCTAGGAGGCTATGTATATAAAAGTAATAGCCATCACAGGAGCTAAAAAGGAGAAGTTTATAGAACAATCTACTGACCATTTTGAAATCTCAGTAAAAGAAAAAGCTGAGAGAAACTTAGCCAATAATAAAATTATAGAGTTATTGTCTCAAAAATTTAAAGTAGGGAAGGGAAAAGTAAGAATAATTAACGGACACAGACATCCTCACAAGCTTATACTTATAGATAAATAAAAAACCGACTCTTTGAAGCCGGCTTTTTATTTTAGATTAGATTACGCTTACTGTTTTCTTTACTTGAGTTTTACCATTAAATGATGTTTTTCTTTTTTCTCCGAATTTTACAACTCCAGGCTTTAATGCAAAGAGGGTATGATCCTTACCTAGACCTACATTAACCCCTGCTAGAATCTTTGTTCCTCTCTGTCTTACGATAACAGAACCAGCTTGTGCTCTCTCGCCGTTAGCCAATTTAGTTCCTAGATACTTTGGATTCGAATCTCTTAAGTTTTTGGCGGTACCGCCGGCTTTTCTATGTGCCATATTGTGTAAATATTATTAAATGTTAAAATTTTCTTATAAACAAGTGTTAGTGAGTATAGCTAATATTATGCAAAAAATCAAGTATTTTTTGGAAAGTGATAAAGGAAAGAGCTTAATTACAGTTATTATTGTTGTATTAGTTGGAATAGGCTCATTTGGACTAGGTAGGTTGTCAAAAAGCCAAGAAAACAAAGGTATCGACATCTTATATAGAGACATCAACTCATTTATACCTACAAATAGCCCTGATAAGCCTAATTTAAGCTCTAATAGTCTTAATTCTGTAGATACAATAAAGTCTCCATCTAAACCAGAAAATAGCTCAAAAAAGGGCTTTGTGGCCTCCAGGATAGGGAGTAGGTATTATCCACTCGATTGTCCTGCTGGAGATAAATTAAAACAAGAAAACAAAATCTATTTTAGTACAGAAAAAGAAGCAATAGAAAAAGGATACACTAAGTCTTCATCTTGTAAGTAATTTAGGAGCCCTTTATTTTAAAAGGGAAATACTATATCTACGTCGCACAATATACATTCTGGTCATACTTATACCTAGAATAAGCCAGAGGGTCTCCCCCTAAGGCATTTTTAAATTGGAGGTAGCTTTGGAGATAATTCTTCTAATTTTATAGAATCATTCTTCTTTAAACTTTCAAAAGTCTTAACAATAATATTATTCCAAATATAAAGAGTTGGTTTCTTTAAAAACTTATTCCAAACATTATTTGCCACTCCCCCGACATAGTCGAAATTTTCTTGGACTTTTGGACTTTCTATAAGAGACCTCAGGTCAAACCCGAAGTAACTTAAGACTAGAATTAAAATAATGCTTAGTATTATGATACCTAAGATACTTATACCTCCTTGATTGTTATAAAAGTTGTACATATTTAGAAAACCTCTCGTACCGCTTGCACGAACCACTCCCAGACATCTCTTATGGTCACATTAAAGTAGCTTAATAGAAAAATAGCAATTACTAGAACTATTATAAGTTGAAGAAATCCTTTATTCTTACTTTTCATATTAATATTATAACACAATTATTATTGACTATAAGGAGGTAAGTAGAACATTGGATCAAGATATGCGTTAATTGCGGCTATTGGTTGAGTTAGGGTTTTACCTGGACATGATTTACTAGGAAGTGTTTGAACCTTAGCGGCACTTGCTGCGTATACAGTTACATGCAGATGAGGGCCTGTAACTCGTCCTGTGCTTCCACTATAACCGACAACTTCCCCTCTTTTTACTTTTTGTCCAGATTTTACTTTTATTAAAGACAAGTGACCATATGTACTAGAAAGACCGTTTTCGTATTCAATAAATATCCACTTACCGAAAGATGCTCCAACACAAGTAGTATCGGTATCTCCAGCACCTTTTACTATACCGTTAGCCATTGATTTAACTGGAGTACCTACTGCTGCTCTAAAATCTACTCCACTATGGCTTCCAGATGCGTATAGCCTCTTTGCAGCCACTGTTTTACCAAAGAATTGAGTCACATATATATTATCTAGTGGCCAACCCAAAACACCTCCAGAAGGTAGTTTAGAAGGATCTAATATGAACTGAAGCTGAGATTCGTAGTCACGTATCTCTTTTTCAAATGCTATCTTCTTAGCTACTTGATCTGCTAATAACTTCTGATAGTTTGCTTCACTGTTTTGAGTTTGAGCTAGAAGTGTTTTCTTAGCCTTGGTATTTTGATCTACTATTTTCTTTTGGTCATCAAGTTGGCTTTTAAGCCTCGTCAACTCATTTTTGGCCTCAATGGTTACGTCTCTAGTATCTTCGAGTTCACCTTTCACTAGCTTTAACTCACTTATACGTTCTCTTATTTCTTCTCTAACCACAAGCATACTATCTATGTCATTCCAAATAGTAGTGAAATTATCTTTTGATAGTATTGTCTCTGCTATATTGGTTATCTCTAATTCGTTAATTCTTCTTATGTCTATCGCTATTGCGTCTAAGCTGTTAGATATAGAATCTTCTTTGTTGCCAATATCATTACTTAAAACTTGTATTTTATAGTTAGTTTGATCAATCTTTTTTTGAGTAATTGAGATATCTGCATTTAATTTCTTTCTTGTTATGTCTAGTTCAGCGATAGCACCTTTTAAAGAATCTTTCTCGAGAGCTATCGAGTTAAGTTGGCTCTGATAAGCTTTGATTTCTTTCTCTAGCTTAGCTATTTCTTCACTTTTTTGATTTATTTTATCTTTTATTTCAGAAACAGTCTGAGCAAATGATAAATGCACAAAAAAAGCACCTAACATTATAATCAAGGCGAAGTAGCTTAATTGTCTAAAGTATTGCTTTTTGAAGACGTGAGATGGTTTCATCTTTACCTAAAATTTCTCCTATAATAAAAGGGTCTGGTGATTGATCCTTGCCTGATAATGCATATCTAACAGGGTGCAATAACTCCCCTCTTCTTGGAAGAGTTTCAGCTAACTTAAATAAAACTTCTTTTATTTTTTCTTTTAAGAAATCATTCTCGTCTATTTCTTCTAGAACTTTTATTGCGTTTTTAATATTTTGAATAGTAGTCTCCCTTGGTGTATCTTTAAAAACTATATTTTCTACTGAAACTCCTTCGTATTGGTTCACCCAGTCCAACTCCCCTTTCTCTACTAGTACCATAATGTCACTCCACTTATTTATTCTTTCTATAAGTATAGGCGTTAATTTGGGATTCTTTAATTGCTCGGGTAACCATTCTAAAACATTCTTTTCTTGTTCTTCGTAAGACATTCTCTTAATATGTTCTTTGTTTATCCAATCAAGTTTATCTTGATTCATTTGTGCACCACTTTTCTGGATTCTTCTGAGGTCAAAAGATTCTATGAGTTCTTGTCTAGAAAATATGTCTCTGTCGTCTCCTGGATTCCATCCTAAAAAGGCTAGGAAGTTTATAAAAGCATCTGGAATGTAGCTATCCTCTCTGTAGAGAAGTAAGTCTTTAGCCCCATCTCTTTTCCCTAGTTTCTTTTTACCGTCAGGTCCGAGTATTACAGGTAATGTTGCATAAAGTGGAGGTAGTATTCCAAGTGCTTCATAGACAGAAAGGAATTTAGGAGTAGAGGAAATAAATTCTTCTCCTCTCATTACATGAGTTACTCCCATTTCAATATCGTCCACAATATGAGCAAAGTTATATGTTGGATAACCATCACTCTTTATCAAAACAAAATCATCGAGTGCTTCAGGCCCCGCAGATAGGTTGCCATAAACAATATCATTCCATTCATAGGTTTTAACCACAGGAACCTTGAACCTAAGTGGCTTAGTTCCATCCCAGACACCATATGACTCTGGTCTGTGTTCTCTATATAAAAATGGCCTACCTTCAATCTCTGCTTTTTCTCTAAATGTATTTACTTCATCTTCTTCATATGGGTCAGGATAAGCATAACCTTTATCGATAAGTATTTGTGCATATTTCTTGTAAGTTTCTAATCGTTTTGATTGAATATATGGAGCATACGGACCTTCTATATCAGGACCTTCATCCCAGTTTAATCCCAACCAAGACAGGGACTCTATTATGTGATCAATTGAACCAGAAACTTCTCTTTCTTTATCTGTATCTTCTATTCTTAGTATAAATGTTCCATTATTCTTTCTCGCCCAGAGCCAAGCAAAGAGAGCTGTACGAACCCCACCAACATGCATAAACCCCGTTGGAGACGGAGCAAATCTTGTAACAACTTTCCTATTGTTTTCTTCTGCCATTAGAATATTTTAGCATTTTTTTATTCTTCGTGCGAGATTGCAATATTGAATATTTCTCTTGCTATTTTCTCTGCGGAACCAGGCTTATAGAAAGCTTTTGCACTATGAGACATTCTCTCTCTAATTGCTTTATCTGAAAGAATTCTTTCTACTTCTGAGAATAGTATATTTCCAGTCATATTCATTTCTTCTATCACACTACAAGCACCCACTCGAGCATAACTAAATGCATTCTTCTTTGCATGATCACCATTTGATTCTGAAAAAGGTATCAGTACTGATGGAACTCCCCATGAAGATATTTCAAACAATGTAGATCCTGCTCTTGAGATAACAATATCAGCAACTCCGGCTGCCATTTTCATAGCAAGAGGATTTAAATAAGCAAAAGGCTGATATCTTATCTTGTTTTTACTATCAGGTAAAACAATTTTTGACCTATCCATTACTGATTTAAAATTATTTATTCCAGTCTGATGTATGACTTGATAATTTTCTAATAATCTTGGCAATGCATCTAGAACTGTATTGTTTATTATTTCAGCTCCTTGGGATCCTCCTAAAACTAGGATTGTAGGTATACTTGATTCAAGTTTAAAGTATTCTAATGCCTTGGATTTCTCTTCTGGAGACTCTATTTGACTTCTTACTGGTTGGCCGGTCCAAGCAACTTTCTTTTCAGGAAAAAATTGAGCAGCATCTTTAAAAGAAACTGCTATTCTTTCTGCAAATTTACCTGCCCACATATTCACTCTACCTGGGTGTGAATCTGATTCGTGAATTATCACTGGTATTCGTAGAATTCTAGCAGCAAATAAAGCAGGAAAAGATGCATAGCCACCCTTACCGAACACAACATCAGGATAAATAGAAAACATCTTATATGTTGCATTTATCACACCTAGGCCTACCTTGAAAATGTCGAAAAAGTTCTTCATTGAGAAATAGGTACGCATTTTACCAGCGTTTACTTGTTCGAATATTAACCCTTGCTCAAGTAGCGCTACTTTATCGTAAGGAGAATCCGAGAAATAATACAGCTTAGCGCCTATAATATTTTCTTCATCAATTATTTTATTTACTTTTTCTGCAACGGCAATGATTGGATAGAAATGTCCTCCAGTACCACCACCTGTAAAAACTATTTTCATAAAATTATTTAAGAATTCTTAGAAGAAAACTTGGATATTTGAAGCACAATACCTATAGCAGCTAGAGCTATCATTAGTGACGTTCCTCCTTGACTCATAAACACAAGTGGTACTCCTGTTAAAGGGAAAACACCCGTGATTGAAGCTATGTTCATAAAGGATTGTGCTGTGATAAGTATAACAATTCCAGCAACTAAAAGTCTACTAAACTGATCGGGGCTTCTGTTTGAAATTCGTAATCCTCTTAAAGCAAAAAGTAGATATAGAATTACTGTCGCAAAAGCTCCAATAAAACCAAGTTCTTCGCCTAAAACAGCAAATATAGAATCACCATGCGACTCAGGAAGGTAGCTGAATTTCTGAATACTCTGTCCCAATCCCCTGCCAAACATACCCCCAGAACCTATAGCGATAAGTGATTGCTGAATCTGATAAGAAGAACCTTTTGGATCTGCTGAAGGATCAATGAAAGTTTTCAATCTTTGCTGAAGATATGGTGTAAAGAAAACCAAAGCACTAAGACCGATAGACACAATCAATCCGACTCCAACTATATATTTCATCGGAACTCCTGCTATAAACAACATAGATACACCTGTGATAGTGATCAATATGAAACTCTTTGTATCTGGTTGTTTAAAAAGTATGAGTGCAATAATACCAAGCATTATACAAAGAGGTAAAATTCCAAATTTAAAATCTTGAACTCTGTTCTTAGCCCAAGATAACCAAGCAGCGAAATATATGATAAATCCAAATTTTAGAATTTCTGCAGGTTGAAACGAGAAGGATCCGATCTGTAGCCATCGCATTGCTCCTCCGTGTTCCATGCCTAGCCCAGGTAGAAAAACAGCTCCTGTAAGTATTATAGATCCGATAAATATAAAGAATGACCACCTTCTCCAAAATTTGTAATTTATTTTTAGAGCGAAATACATTCCAACAAATCCTGCTCCTAGTCCTAAAACCAACTGACTAACTAAAATATTTCTAAATGTATTGGCGTCTTTAGCTAATACTCCAAGTGACGCGGATATAAACATAAGAAGACCTAGGGATATAAGTATGAGCACAACTATAAGAAAAAATTTATCAAACTTATGTTCCTTGTTCATTATGTTAGCTTATTATAGATAGAATTATTCCAATAATTGCAAACACAATAGATAGTATCCAGAAACGCATTGTTACTTTATGGCTTGGCCATCCAATAGCCTCGAAGTGATGATGGATTGGTGCTAGTCTAAATACCTTCTTCCCTCCCCTGAATTTCTTAGACAACATCTGTATTATCACAGATAAAGATGTAATAACTAAAGGCATAGCAACTATAGGCAAAAGTAAAACAGAGTCAGTAAGGAAAGCTATTGTAGCAAGTGCCGTAGTAAGACCCATAATACCTGTTTCTCCCATATAGAATCTTGCAGGTGGAATATTAAACCAAAGAAACGCTAATATTCCTCCTGTGATTACCCCAGACAATGTAGCTATGTCTATCTGATTATTTATAAATGCAATAGCAGAGTAAGCACCGAATATAGCAGCGAAAACTCCTCCAGATAGCCCATCGATACCGTCTATAACTCCACCGGAGAATATAGCTAAAGAAACAATTACAAAGAAAGGTATGATAAATATTCCAAGTTCAAGAGATCCATCGAAAGGAATTGAAATTGAAGTCATGCCTAGCTTGTAATAAAACCACATACCTATAGAAGTAGAGATTATTACTACAATAAGAGCCTTCCATTTCCTCCAGGATAAATCATCGTGAGCAAATTTACCTTTCCCAAAAATTTGGATCAAATCATCCCAAAAGCCCACAAGTGATCCCATAATAAGAGCGAAGAAAGGAATCAGTGTTTGATTCCTACTTAGGAAGTTCATCTTAGTCACACTTTCAAAGTCAGATAAAAAAGTAGCAAGATAAAATATACCAGTAACAAAAACAACTGATACCCAGATTATCACTCCTCCTACTCTTGGGGTCTTAAGTTCGTCTTTCTCGTTATGAATTTTCTGAAAATCACTTTCTTTGACACCATTACTTCTAGAATACTTCTTCCACATCTTGTATTTGTAGAAGAAATGTGTGGCTATAGGGGTTATTGCAATACCCAAGAAAAAGGCCAAGGCCGTCGGTATAAATACTTTTGCCACGTCTATAAACATAGGTTAGATTATAGCAAATTTATCAATACATTTCAGCTTGATAGCATTTCTCACAATACACTACCTCTAATCTATCTGGAGAGTAGCTTGTTTCAAACTCATTAGTACAACCTTCTTTCATGCAAGTTCTGTGCCATAGCTTCATTGGATTTCTTTGTTTTATTCTATCTTTATATCTACAAAGGAAACATTTTCTAGGTATAGGTATTAGCATTTTTCTATAAAAAGCTAACTCGTTTGGAATAATTTTATAATTCCTTTCACAAGAAATACATTTCAATATGTCATTTAGGATTTCATCTTTTATATCAAAAATCGAATCAGCTAGGTCACCATCTAAAATGGTTTCCTTACCTTGTGTCTTCTGTGTATTGTCTTGCCATTTATAACCCTTTCTTAGGGATTCTTCTTTAGCAAGTGGAAATAATTCCGGAGCATACGTTTCGTTGTAGCCGAATGGAGACATTTCTATTGGGAAAAATTCTCCGTACTTGTATGTATTCCCAGATTTATCGACATACGGGAGATTGTTCATCTGCTCTATTATCTTTTTCACAAGTTCGTCGTATTCTTCTTCTGTGTATTGTTTATTAAAAATACAATAACTTGCATCTCTTAAGCCAACACAGCCGAATACATATTTACAATTATGGCAATGCTGATTGTATTGTATGTCGTAACTTTTAACTGAGAAAACTCCAAATCTATTCATGTGAGACTGATCTGCCACAACAGACTCATAACACTCTGATACTTCTCCTGAAGTTGTTAAATCATAGGAATCTTTATTCTCATTAGAATAATCAGCATATCTAGAATTCTCGGCATTTTTTACTACATAACAATCTCTAGAATTTTTAGAATGAGACAAGCCATCACCTGTGCAATTAAATGCAACATAATTATGCGCATATCTCTGAGGTATTGTTGTGACAAATGATTCAAACTCTTTTCTGGCTCTATCTACTCCAGACCAAGTATCTAGTCGATAAGATTCAACAATTTTATCGTATTCTTCTTTACTATATTTTTTATTTTTAAAATAATATTTTCTGTTTGCAATTCCACTGCACATAAAACAACTTGTGCAATTTATGCAATTATTAAGAAAAGCTGAATCTATGCAGTATTTGGAAAAACGACAATATTTAACATTGAATGATTCACTTGTAATCATGCATTCATATATCCAGTTATTATTGGAACGTATATTCATGCAGTCCATTATGTCTTTACCAGCCAATACAAAGTAAGAATACATACAGTTCTCTACTCTCCAGCCAGAAAAGCACATATAACAATTCTTGGAAAACCACCAGTCGTGGGTATATTCACAGCTCTTACTAGCAATACCATCATCATTCACCACTGCCATTAGAGGAACTTTGTGAAGTAATTCTTTAAACTGCTCAAAGAATGAGTGAGAGAAATTATATTCAACTCCATAACTTTTTGGATCCCATTTATCACTCCACCAGCATTTAGTACAATAAACAACTATTCCAGAATCAGGAGCATAAATCGAAACGACACTCTTATCACACATTTCACATTTTCGTGAATAAAGAGACATATTATTCCTCCAAGCCCAACGTCTTTGACGCCTACATTCCGGACAAAATGTAGGTGGAGGAACGTTTATCTTTTGATAGAAATTAAAATCTTCCGAGTCGATTACGAAATCGTTTTTGCAATTCTGGCAATTACCAGTTTCACTTTGCATAATAATTAATTATACAACACATTTACTATTTTTTCCATATCTGTGAATCTTTCATCTATAGTGGAACCGAGTAGAGTTATAGCAATCTCCTCCCCTTCTTTGTTTATAAAAACAACACTTAGATTTCCTCCTGTTATTTCTGTAAATCCTGTTTTAGAAAAAATTATATTCGGTATTTTGTCTATGATTACATTTGTATTTAGAACTTTATGCACGAATCCTGATTCAGATTTTAATTCTAACTCAGGAACTGTTGTTGCCTTAAATATTTCTGGATATGAAAGTAATCCGTAGTTGGCTAGAATATTCATATCCTCTGCAGATCCATAAGCACCTGCCTGTCCCTCTTTCGTAGGAACATCTAATAAATCAGTATCATTCTCTTTGATATCGAGCCCAGTTACGTTATAGAAGGTCGTTGAATTCATTCCGAGCCTCTTTGCCTTGGCATTCATTTTGTCTAAGAAATTCTCATCATTTAGAGCAAGCATATAAGCTCCATCATTCGCAGATGAAGTTAGTGTTAATTTTATCAAATCAGCAATTTTCCATTTCTCATTTGCAAACAATCCGAAATCTCCGTTTTGTTTTATCGCTTCTTCTTTTAAACTTATTGTACTATCCTTGTCGTAGTTATCTAATGCAACAATTGCAGTCATAGTCTTCACGAGTGATGCGAGTGGCATGGGAACATTTTCATTATTACCATAAAGCTTCCTACCTGTTGTTAAATTATTTACTGATACTGCCTTTGCAACAAGCGTTAAGTCAGATAATTTTTTCTCTAATCTTTCGAATTTTCTTTCTTCTATTTTTATCTGCTCTTCAATCCTTGCATTTCCAGCAGAAAACAAAATTGCCTCTAGGGCAAATATAAGTATTAGAAATATTAGTACTCTATTTTCTTTAAGAATTTTCTTCATTTCTCAGATCTTCTTCTAGGTTCTCTCTAGCTTTATCTATAGAGTTAACTATCTCATTATATTCTGGTAATTCTTGAACATTCTTAACTCCCATATAGGACAGAAGTTCAAAACTTGGTTTATATATATATCGTCGATTGTCTTTAGGATCGAGTACTTTCTCTACAAGCCCCCTTATTGATAACATTCTTAAAGTAAAACTAGAATTTACTCCTCTTATATAATCAATCTCTGCTCTACTTACTCCATTTTTATATAAAACAATAGATAGAACCTCGAGAGCTGATTTTGATAAATCTTTCTTTAATTCTTCTTTCTGAAGATTCTCTATCAGACTTGCGAGTTCTCCTCCTGTAGCAAGCATTAAGTCGTTATCCTTTTCTACTAGGACGATACCTCGACCTTGTAGATTGTTTTTTAATACTACCAATGCTTCCTCTATTTCCTGAGAAGAAACTTCTAAAATCTCCCCTAACTTCTTACGAGAAATCGGTTCTCCTTTCCAAAACAAAACTGCTTCAATTTTTTTCTCTAATTCCATATTATTCTAAATTAATTTCTAACTCTTCCTTTTCTATTATTATATCTTCAAAGTTGTTGTCCTGAGCAACCCTAAGCACTCCTTGTCTAGCTAGTTCTAGCATAGCTAAAAATGAAACAATTACAAGAACCTTTTCTTCTTTACTTATAGCCACTCCTGAAAATTCTTTGAAATTTAGCTTAAGAGAATTCTCTATTCTCTTAGTCAGCTTATCAATCATTTCTTCTATACTTACCACCTTCTTAACCTCAACCTCACTTAAGGCAACTTTCTTAGGAGCTCTAAGCAGTGCCTGATGAGCGAAAGCCATCATTGAGTCTCTTGTTATCTGTTCATCTGGGAGAAACACGAGTAAATCAGACTTTCTTTCTTGAGGAAAGAATATCATTTTCTTTCCAAACATTTTCTTCAGATTGCCACCTAGTCTTGTATATAACTCATATAGTCTCAACCTCTCTTCTAGGTTCTTTATGTCTCCTTCTTCTTCCTCGGTTAATGAAAGATTAGGGAGAAGAGATTTTGATTTTATAAGTATCAGTGTAGCTGCAACAAATATAAAACTCGAAACCTCTCTAGGATTCTTGCTCTCAAGAGAATTAACATAACCTAGATAATCTTCTGTAACTTGAGAAAGTGATATATCGCTTATATGTAACTTTCTCTCTTCTATCAAAGACAGAAGAAGTGAGAAAGGACCCTCAAAAGAAGAGAGCTTTATTTTATAAGAATTTTCTGTTGTTGCCGTTTCCACCTTGATATATTAGCACTTTTTGCTAAAAAAGATATACCAAGATATACTAGAATTTATGAAATCACAAAAAATATCCAAGGTTCGTTTATCTAAGGACGTCACTCCTATAAAATACAACATTGAGATTAAACCTGATCTAGAAAACTTCACTTTCGAAGGTATAGAAACAATATCTATTAAACTTAATAAACCTACAAATAAATTAACCCTACACTCTAAGGAGATACAGATAGAAACAGCTAGTGTTCTCTCCAAGAAGGACAAAATATTCTCAAAGAAAATTTCTTATGATGAAGAAAGAGAGACAGTCGAATTCACTTTTCCAAAAATTATAGATAAAGGTAGTATAAGCCTTACTATTGTGTTTAAAGGAATTTTGAATGACAAAATGCGAGGATTCTATCGTAGTAAATACACTATAGACAACACTGTTCACCATATGGCTACGACTCAATTCGAAGCCACCGACGCTAGGCGTGCATTTCCTTGCTTTGACGAACCAGCCCAGAAAGCGATATTTAATGTTTCTCTAATAGTAAGGAAAGGAAAAACCGCTATATCGAACACTCTCCCAGTAAGTGTAGATGAGCACGAAGGTGAATATGAAATAATTAAATTCTCTCCTACTCCTAAGATGTCTACATACTTACTAGCATTTATTGTAGGAGATTTTGAAAATATAGAATCCAAAACAAAAAATGGAACACAAGTGAGGGTGTTCACTACCCCAGGTAAAAAGCATCAAGCCAAGTTTGCGCTATCTTGCGCTATTAAAACCTTAGAATTCTATGAAGAATATTTTGATATTCCATACCCTCTGCCTGTATTAGACATGATAGCTATTCCTGATTTCTCATCTGGTGCTATGGAGAACTGGGGTGCCATAACTTACCGCGAGAGTGCTCTTCTTGTTGATGAAGAACATTCTTCTGCGTCAAACAAACAATGGGTGGCACTGGTTATAGCTCATGAGCTAGCTCATCAATGGTTCGGGAATCTAGTAACTATGGAATGGTGGACTCATCTCTGGCTCAACGAGGGCTTCGCTTCTTATATAGAATACCTTGCTGTAGATAAAATGTTTCCTAAGTGGGATATCTGGACTCAATTCTCCACAGCAGACCTAGGGGTAGCATTACGCTTGGACGGACTGCTAAATACTCACCCTATAGAAATACCAGTTAACCATCCTGGAGAAATTGGAGAAATATTCGACGAAGTTTCCTACTCTAAGGGTGCTTCAATCATTAGGATGCTCGCTAGCTATCTAGGTGAGAAGGATTTCAGAGATGGATTGAGATACTATCTCAAGAAGCATAGTTATAAGAACACAGAAACTGTTCACCTATGGCAAGCATTTGAAAAAATTTCTAAAAAACCCGTTTCTAAGATGATGCACAACTGGACAAGTCGCCCAGGCTACCCTGTAGTTAAAGCTCAATTTAAAAATGAGAAATTAAAATTATCTCAAGAACGATTCTTCTCAAGCCCAATATCAAAG
>JAGORC010000001.1 GCA_018063015.1 Minisyncoccota bacterium | reverse complement strand
GGTTACGCATGAAGAGGAATTTGCAAGAATGGCACAGAGGTTGATTTTTGTACGCGACGGGCAGATTGTTGAAGATACAATTTTGTAAATGAATTTTTAAGTAGTTTTATTTTGCCCGCCCGAATTTCGCCAAAACAAAAAGAGGAGCAAGCGGAGGATTCCTCCCCAGACCCCTCCTCCTCCGCTTGCGACATCCGAATTGAGAAAAAAAGAATCAGCCGAAGTTTTGCGGAATCCTTTCCCCAGAAAATTGTTTCCGCAAAACTTCGTCCGCATTGTTTCAGATTTCTTCATCAGGATTGCTTTCAAAAAAGGTTCGAATTTTGTACAATGAATACCGCAGATTAAGTTTAATATCTAAAAGTAAGATGATATGATTAGGTCATATAGTGTTTTATTATTAAATCAATCCAAGCAACAATATGGAGACTGGACCAATTAGCAATCGTTATGAAAGAGATGCTCACGATACTCAATACTTTGAGAATGGATTACTATTTTTATATAAAAAAGACAAGAAACTATTCAAGGAGGTTCAGGAATCTTTTTCTAAACATCCACTTATAGACTTGGGTTGTGGGGGGAAAGGTAGCACAATTGGAGTAATGTTTCAGGACCTGTTCGAAAAAAAATTAGAAAATTTAAATAATAAAGAAAACATGGATCCTAAAATTCTTTTTCCGTATTACTTAGAAGAAATAAAAGAGTTGGGACTTCTTACTCCCAAGGAGTATATAGGAGTTGATAAGTACAACGTAGAGACCAAAAAGGTAGATGAACGAATAAGCTTCGTAAAAGACGATATGGTTGAATTTCTAAAAAAGGAAAATAATTTAGGTAATAAAGCTAATATAGTTATAGGTGGAGTATCTAGAGGGATAATAGAGCCGAAAAAGCCAGACAATGATGAATACAGATTTGAATTAATGACGGAAATATCAAAAGTTCTACCGGAAGGTGGATATTTTATGGAAGTTTTTTCTAATATGAAATTTATGTATAAAAATAAAATTTATAAACCAGAAGATTTTGGGCTAGAGTGGGTTTTGGGTGATCCAAATACTCTTCAAGTATTTAGAAAGCCTTATTCTAAGGATACAAAAGCATAGACACAAGCGATAACTTTTTAGTATAATTAAGTCGTGGAAGAATCTAATAAAATTGAATGGTCAGCACTCGAATACGAAGACAAGGAAAGAGGTTCAGATTGGTTCTGGGCACTCGGAGTTATTGTCATTGCAGGCTCTATCGCTTCTATAATATATAAGAATTACTTTTTTGCTGGGCTACTAATACTAGGAGGCATACTTCTAGGTTTCTATGCCAAGAAAAAACCAGACACAATCTACTATGAACTTGGAGAAAAAGGGCTAAGAATTCAAAACAGACTATATCCATATGATAGTATAAAATCATTCTTCATAAATACAGACGGGCATCCAATGCTTCTTATAAGAAGCGAAAGGTTCTTCATGCCTATAATAGCTATCCCTGTAAATGAGGAACTCGGTGAAGCAATACACTACGCAATGCTAGAAAGAGGTATCCAAGAAGAACCAATGACAGAACACTCCTCTGTTAAGGTGATGGATCGTTTAGGATTCTAATAACTTTGATTTTTAAGTAAAAACTGCTAATCTGTTCAGGTATAGAACGGTCCCGTCGTTCAATGGATAGGACGTAACTTTGCGGAAGTTATGATGCAGGTTCGATTCCTGCCGGGATCACACAAAACAAAAAGCCTCTCAGATGAGGCTTTTTGTTTTGTGTGATATATAAATTTATTCTCCTTTCGCCCAATTTTTTAGTTCTTTGTAGTCTGCTTCACCGCAGATAAATTTCTTAGTTTCAGTGTTATAGAAAAATGGAACTCCCCCACATAGACCTTTGTCTATTTCTTGCATCTTCTTTGCATTCTCATCGTTATGCCAAATTTCGAATCTATCTACCTTCACTCCATCCTCCTTCTCAAGCTTCTCTACGAGCTCGTGCATACGAACACAGTGTGGGCACTCTGTTCCATAGAATTCTAATAGATGACTCATATTACTTTACTAGTTTTGATAATCGAGACTTTTTTCGAGAAGCGTTGTTCTTCTTTATGACTCCTCTTTTTGCTGCTTTGTCTATGATTTGATATGCAGAAGATAGAATCTTTTCAGCTTCTTTCTTGTCAGTCTTTGCGAGTTTTGCTAGTTTCTTTATAACTTCCTTCATTGCCTTCTTGTGGCGGTCATTATAACCCTTTTTTCGGGAAGAAACTCTTATTGCTTTTTTGGCTGATCTTGTTATTGGCATAAAATTAAGATACCAGAAATTCACTAAAAACGCAAATATAACGAAGAATGTCCCGGCTTGTGGCCAGGACATTGGATTTTGAAAAACAAACCTCTTACCTTTGGGGTAAATGACCACGAACCATAAAGATCCAGATCTCTCTGATTTCTCTTAAGAGCTTAATCAATGGTTTGTTTTTCCTTTTTTCTTCTTTTTGAATTTTCTTAATATCCTTTAATAAGCGGGTATTAAGTAATTCTTGGATTTCATCTGGGTCAGAATCTTTCAAGTAATTCATAAATCTGGATTTAGGATTAAAGAGAGTCGGTTATCTGTTGAGACAACCAGAGTAGTGTTAATACTATCGTTACTAACTGCCAGTTTGAGAGTTTCTGCTTTAAAAGCAGCTTTATTGTAACTGGTATTAAAACCAGCGAAATAAGTACCCCCACAAGGAATATGTTAAATTCTTCCTTTTGCAAAAAAGGAGTTAGTAACAGTAGTAAAACTACAATTGCGATGAAGGTCGCTGATAAAACATCAGCGACAACCGAAAAGAAGTTTGAAACTTTCATAATATTGGCTTTAAGTGATGAATTTATTCGATCAATAAAGTATCCGAGTGTCAGAAACTTAATTAATCGAACAAAGCCCACCTAAAACTCACTTTTAAAGAACTTTAACCTTTATATTATATACCTTTTTAGACGAAAAGTCAATAGGGTTAAGCGAGCTATATTTGATAAGATAAAAGCATGATTGGAAGCTTAAAAGGCGAAATAATCCTAAAAACCGACAAATTCCTAATACTCGAGACTTCTTCGGGTGTTGGGTATAAAATCAACGTCTCCCCTGAAAATTTCTTAATATCCAAGAAGGAGGGAGACAATGTTTTCTTGTGGATATACACTCATGTGCGAGAAGATGCTATGGAGCTCTTTGGATTTCTTGACTACAAGGAGTTAGCTCTATTTGAAATGCTTATAAGTGTGTCAGGTATTGGTCCTAGGTCTGCATTGGTCATCTTAAGCGTAGCAACAGTGGACACCTTAGCTAGAGCAATCTCCACAGGTGATGTCACCTATTTAACTAAAATTTCTGGCATAGGTAAAAAGACAGCAGAAAAGATTGTCTTAGAGCTACGAGATAAGCTAGAAATGACCGATGAAGGTGGAACACTCCAAGAAGAACTTGATGCATTGGAAGCTTTGAAATCGCTCGGCTACTCACAAGGTGAGGCACGAGAAGCTCTTAAGAGGGTCTCCCCTGATACAGATACAAATACAAAAGTTCGTGAAGCTCTGAAAATACTAGGAGGCCATGCCAAAGGCAGGTAAAAAAATAAAATGCCTGAATTACCAGAAGTAGAAAATTTAAGACTAGGACTAGAGAAATCTATCCTAGGACAAAAGATACTAGGGGTTATAGTTACAAAGCCGAAACTTGTCTCAGATAAAGGCACTATTCGCACTGCCTCCAAGAAGAAGCAGAGAGATTTCATACAAGGCTTAACAGGAGAGAAATTTCTATCTGTAGAACGAAGAGCTAAGAATTTAATATTTAAGTTAACTAATAATAAAATTATTCTAGCTCATTTAAAGATGACTGGGCAGTTTGTATATAAACCTAAAACAGGAAACAAAAATATAACAGGCGGGCATCCAATAGAAGCCTCAGAGACTAGTCTCCCCAACAAGCACACTCATATAATATTTGAATTAAATAAAGGAACACTCTACTACAACGACATAAGGATGTTTGGTTATGTACTCTATTATAAAAGTTTAGAGGAATTTGAAAAAGAAAATCATTTCCATAATCTAGGGAAGGAGCCGTTGGAGAAAGATTTCACAGAAAAGTATTTTATAGAATCACTCAAGGGAGTAAATAGGAAAATAAAAACAGTTTTAATGAATCAGGATATAGTAACAGGAGTAGGCAATATTTATACAGACGAAAGCCTATTTGAATCTAATATAAGACCCACAAGACGTGCTTCTAGTTTAAAAGAAGTAGAAGTCAGAAAACTCCATAAAAACATAATATCCATTATGAATAAAGCCATAAAAGCAGGTGGATCATCAGTGGCTACGTATAGACTTCTAGATGAATCACGTGGAAACTACGCAAGGGTTCACAAGGTTTATGGTAAATCCGGGGAAAACTGTCTAACCTGCAATAATCCACTAAAGAAAATATTGATTAACACCCGAGCAACAGTCTTCTGCCCTATCTGCCAGAAGTAATCCACACTCTTTCTTGACTATACCCCCAGGGGGGTATATGCTTTGAGCATGAAAACAAGTAAAGAGAAAATAATTCGTAGATTAAAAATTATTGAAGGACAAGTAAGAGGGTTGCAGACTATGGTTGAAAATGGAACTTATTGTGTAGATGTAATTACCCAAACTTCTGCAGTAAAACAAGGACTATCAAATATAGAAGATGTTTTACTTGAAGGGCATCTCGGGCACTGTGTGGTAAACCAAATAAAGCAAGGTCAAACAGAAAAAGCTACAAAAGAAATTTTAAAAGTTTATCAATTAAAGAGGAAGTAATTCTATGAATCATACAGAAAATCTCAGAATAAAAGGAATGCATTGCGCTTCTTGTGCAGGCATAATTGAAAGAACTTTCAAGAAAACAGAAGGTGTAACTTCTGCTGAGGTAAACTATGCTACAGAAACTGCAAAGATTTCTTATGAAAGTACGAAAACAAATCCCAATAATCTATCTTCAAAAATAGAAAAGCTGGGGTATTCCCTAGTTATTCCTGAAACAGCAAAAGATATGAGAATGACAGAAGATCAACATAAAGAACACTTAGGAATAAATCAGTCCAAAAGAGAGAAACTCACTGAAATTAAGGAGATGCAAAAAAAAGTTTTAACTGTCATTCCCTTAGCAGTGTTCAGTATTTTTGTAATGGGTTGGGAAATTTTAGCAGAATTTGGAAAAGTAAATCCTATGAGTACTGTTATAGATGAGCTTTTTCATCATCTTTTACCAATTTTTGCAACCTACACTCTGTTCGTTGTGGGCAAACCGTATCTGCTTGGATTCTTAAGATTTCTGCGATATGGAAAGGCAAATATGGATACTTTGATTGGTATTGGTACTACTGTCGCATTTTTATACAGCTTTATACTATCTGCTTTTGAACAATCACTCAGTCCTTATATAAATGTAGAGGCTAGTTACTATGATATAGCAATTGTAGTTATTGCTTTTATAACTTTAGGTAAATATTTAGAAGCTAAAGCCAAAATAAAAACAGGCGATGCTATAGAAAAACTTCTAACATTACAAGCAAAAACTGCTTCAGTTATAAGAGATGGCAAGGAAACTGAAATATCAATAAATGATGTAATTCATAACGATTTAGTAGTGGTAAAACCTGGGACAAGAATACCAGTTGATGGAATTATTGTAGATGGCTCGTCATATGTAGATGAATCAATGATAACAGGCGAACCTATGCCTGTCTCAAAAAAAATAAATGATTTGGTTGTGTCAGGGACTATAAACACAACTGGTGCTTTCACCTTTAAGGCAACTAAGGTAGGCGAAGAAACCATGCTTGCTCAAATAATAAAAATGGTGGAAAATGCGCAGAGCTCTCGTGCTCCTATCCAAGCTTTGGCTGATAAAATTTCTGCTGTATTTGTTCCCATAGTAATCGGACTCAGCTTCCTTGCCTTGGGGTCATGGTTGTTTTTGGGAACAGCTACGTTGGGTTTCGCCCAAGCACTCTCTTATGGACTTACTTCTTTTGTTGGAATTCTTGTTATTGCATGTCCTTGTGCTCTGGGACTCGCCACTCCTACTGCTATTATTGTTGGGGTAGGAAAAGGAGCGAGAGAAGGCATCTTAGTAAAAGATGCTGGGGTGCTAGAGAAATTATATAAGGTGGATACCATATTGGTAGACAAAACAGGAACAATAACTATTGGTAAACCCACACTAACTGATATAAAAAATATTTCTGATATCTCAGATACAGAATTCTTATCTATTTTAGGTACACTTGAAAAAAAATCAGAGCATCCTATATCTCATTCAATAAGAAATTATATAAAGGAAAAGGAAATAGAGCTAAAAGATGTTTCAAGTTTTGAGAATATTTCTGGTAAAGGGATAAAAGGCATAATTTCAGAAAAGGAATACTTTGCAGGAAACACAAAACTGGTTAAAGATTTAGGTCTTAGTTTTGATATAAAAGATTTAGAGAAATTTACAGAAGAAGGAAAAACTCCAGTAATATTAGCCAGCAAAGAGATGGTTCTTGGGTTCGTTATGGTTTCTGATGAAATAAAAAAAGAATCAAAAAAAGCCATTGAGGACTTACATAAAATGGGAATAAAAGTGATCCTAGCAACTGGTGACAGTGAGAAAACTGCAAAATATATTGCTTCTCTAGTTGGTATTGATGAGGTAATTGCTCATATAATGCCTCAAGATAAACTTGAAAAAGTAGTAAGTCTTCAAAAAGAAGGAAGGGTTGTAGCAATGGCAGGAGATGGAGTAAATGATGCTCCAGCACTTGCTGCTGCTGACGTTGGTGTAGCAATGGCTACGGGAACAGATGTTGCCATAGAATCTGCTGGTATAACCTTACTTCATGGAGATATCTCAAAATTAGTAAAAGCTATAAAATTATCAAAACTAACAATGAAAGGAATAAAGCAAAATCTTTTCTGGGCATTCTTCTATAATGTTGTTGGTATTCCGCTTGCGGGAGGAGCATTTTATCCCCTATTTGGCTGGTTATTGAACCCTGTATTTGCTGGATTTGCTATGGCAATGTCTTCGGTTTCGGTTGTTGGAAATTCTCTTAGAATTAAAAGTAAAAAAATATAAACTATGAAAAATTATATATTTCACGTAAAAGGAACTCACTGTGCATCATGTAAAATTTTGATTGAGGATGTTTTGAGTGAACAAGACCTTGTAAAAGCTGTAAAAGTAGATTTAAAAAAAGAAACTGTAGAAATAACTACTGATTCTACTTTAAATAAGGAAGAAGTGGCTAATCTCTTAACAGAAAAAGTAAAACAAAATGGATATACTTTAACACCAGAAAAAAATATCGAACAAGGTAACCAAGATGATACTATCTGGAAAGCTATTCCTATCGGACTCTTATTTTTAGTACTTTTCTTCTTATTACAGAAATCAGGGATTTTAGATTTTGGCATTGGTAGTAAGACTACACCATTAACTAGCTTTATTATTGGGCTTATTGCTTCGGTTTCTTCTTGTTTGGCTATTGTAGGTGGGTTAGTGTTATCTCTTTCAGCAAAGATATCTGAAGATAATACAAGCGATACTAAAACCTTCGTACTATTCCATGCTGGAAGAATTATAGGATTCGCGATACTTGGTGGATTTTTAGGGTTAATAGGAAATGTAATTGGTATAAACTTCACTATAACAACAATACTAGGACTTGTTGCATCATTTGTTATGCTTATTCTTGGATTGAACCTAGTGGGTGTATTTAAAAAAAATAAAATTACTTTTAGAGATACTCTATTCAAGTTTTTCAAAAACATAGAGCATAAAAACTTAACTCCTGTCATCGTCGGTTTTGGAACATTTTTCTTGCCTTGTGGGTTTACCCAATCAATGCAGGTAGTGGCGCTCTCTAGTGGATCATTCACTTCTGGATCCATAATAATGCTGACCTTTGCCTTAGGAACACTACCAATGCTTGCATTATTGTCCTTTGGTTCAGCAAAACTTGCTCATGGAAAAAACAAAGAATTATTCTTAAAATCTGCCGGGGTGGTAGTAATAGGTCTTGGAATATTTGCAGTGCTTTCAGGACTAGCAGGTCTCGGTATTATTGACCCGTTATTTAATATCTAACTTTGTTATAATAATTTTATGAATAAAAAATCTTTAATAATCATTTCTATAGGTCTTATAGTTGCTCTTGGTATTATATTCAGTAAAGATACGGACGGAGTTCAAAGCGTTGAAATAAGAAACAATGTCCAATATATAAAAATTGAAGCTGGGGGTGGGTACTATCCTCAAGTAACAGAAGCAAAAGCAGGAATCCCTTCTAAGGTAATAGTAAAAACAAATGGCGTATACGACTGCTCTGCTTCGCTTGTAATACCTTCTATTGGGTTTCAGAAAATTTTACCTCAAACAGGAGAGACAGAAATAGATATTGGAACTTTTAAAAATGGGGAAAAATTTAAAGGATTGTGCGGAATGGGAATGTATAGCTTTGAAATAAATTTCAGCGATTAATTAAATATTAAGAATTCTAAAAAGTGCTACTCCTGTAGCAACAGAAACGTTTAGAGATTCTTTCTCCCCTAACATTTTAATTTCAGCAACAACATCACACATATCTAATGTCTTTTTGGAAATACCTTCAACTTCACGACCGAGAATAAAAGCGTTTTTAGACTTTAGTTTCACCTTTTTATAATCTATAGACTTAGAATCTTGCTCAATGGCTATTATCTGAAACCCATCTCTCTTGAGTTTAGTAATTAATGGACAAATTAGCTTCTTCTGTTCCCAGGCAACAAACTCCTCTGCTCCGAGAGCGGATTTAGCAATATCAGATCTTTTTCTCCTGAACCTATCAAGTGGTGCTGGGGTAAGTCCTACTAGATATATTTTATTAATACCTACTGCATCAGCCGTGCGAAATATTGCCCCCACATTCTCTGCGCTTCTTATGTTGTCTATTATTAAAATATTTTCTTGTTTCATATTTTTATTTCAAAAAATTCTTACTCCTCATGTCTTTGTGATATTTTATTGCAAATCTGTGCGCCTCATTGTTAGCTAGAAGAATTGCTTTCTTGTTTTCTTTAATTATAATCTCATCCCCCATTATTGCTTTTGCCTTGTGTTTATCATCTTTGACAATAGAAACTACTGGTATTTTGTATTTATAGAAGAGTAACGTCTTTTTAGCAACATTTATCTGAGCAGTACTACCATCTACTACTACTAAGTCAGGTAACCCCCACTCAGTATGTCGAAACCTCCTAAGAAGAACTTCTTCTAGCGCGCCTGTATCATTGCTTCCTGTTTGGGTTTTTATTTTGAATTTTTTATACTCGCTTTTGTTTGCTTCACCCATCCCCTGCCCGCCGGCAGGCAGGTCTACGACTACCATAACTCCAACCATATTCTTTCCTGACATATGAGCAATATCATAAGCTTCAACTCTGAAAACATCAGAATTTTGTTTTTCGAATGGTCTGGTTGAGCCGAAGGCGACCCTAGGACCTGAGAAAAATAAATTTCTGATGTTTTCTCCCTTTATTAGCGCAACATCATTTATGTGAGTAAGTGCGAAAATTCTTTTCTTTATTTCGTTTGCCTTTTCAAATTCCTTCTTTTTTGCGAAAGACATCATGTCTTTCTTTAGATTCGAAATAATTCTTTTCTTTTTCCCTTGAAAGAAAAGTTTGAGATTATTAATGTTTTTCTTGTATTCTAATTTTATATTCTCTTCACTTAAATCCGGAGTTAGACCGAGCTGAATATAAAAAGCATTATTGTCTTTCTTGGAAGATTGGTTGTCGATAAATGGGAAGATTGGGCGAATTATTTTCATCGCCTCCTTCAGCTGAGAGCCGTTAGTAAATGGACCAAATACATAAGAAAAATTTTCTCTCTTTAGATCCTTCCCTCTTAATATCAACACCTTAGGTAGATCTTCTTTTGTTATGCAGACAAAATTGAAACTCTTGTCGGATTTTTCTTTTGTATTGTATTTCGGTTGGTATTTCTTTATTAATTCAGCTTCTAAGATTAGAGCCTCTAAGACGCTATCAGTTTTTATAAAATCGATATTGTCAGCCTGAAAAACCATATCCACTAGAAGTGGTCCTCGGGTGCCTATCAGATCCTTGCCGAAATAGCTCCTTACTCTATCTCTGACAGATGTAGCTTTACCAATATATATCGTATTTTTGCCTTTTTTAAATAAATAAACTCCTGGTGTATCTGGAAGTTTGATTTTTTTTAATTGCTGTTGCAACATCTTATTTTTTTAATACTTTTTTAAGATATTTTCCTGTATGACTTTTAGCATTGTTTGCAACTTCTTCTGGAGTACCTTTAGCTACTAGGTTACCTCCATTAATCCCCCCTTCTGGTCCGAAGTCTATTACATAGTCTGATGACTTAACGATATCTAGATTGTGCTCTATTAGAACTACTGTATTCCCTTTTGAAACAAGTTTGTTTAATACTTCAAGCAACTTTGCCACATCATCATAATGAAGTCCTACTGTTGGTTCATCTAGAAGATAGATGGTTTTCTCTAGATGAGGCCGATAGAGCTCTGAAGAAATCTTCACTCTCTGTGCTTCCCCTCCTGATAGAGTTGTAGCTGATTGACCAAGCTCAAGATATCCAAGCCCCACATCCATAAGAGTTTCTAATCTGTCAGAAATAGCAGGAATATCTTTGAAGAAAGTAAGGCCTTCTTCAACTGTCATCTTCAAAACTTCATAAATATTTTTTTTCTTATATTTTACTGTAAGGGTTTCTTTATCAAATCTCTTACCAAGACACACATCACAAGTAACATACACAGTCGGCAAGAAATGCATCTCAACCGCTATCTCACCGTTACCTTCACAAGCCTCGCATCTTCCGCCTTTCACATTGAAAGAAAATCTGTTTGCTTTCCACCCACGCAACCTCGCTTCCTCGGTGGTCGCGAACAAATCACGAATATGGGTAAATGTTCCGGTATATGTAGCTATGTTTGATCTAGGAGTACGTCCTATTGGGGACTGATCTATTAGAATCGCACGTGTTAAGTACTCTGTGCCTGTAAAAGAAGTTGCATTATATATCTTTGCAGTTCTAAATGCCCTCTCGTATCTAGCCTGTAGATTCTTGTGAAGAATTTCATACATGAAAGAACTCTTGCCTGAACCTGACACGCCAGTAATAGAAGTCATTACTCCTAATGGGATTTCAACATTTAAGTTTTTAATATTGAAAACTTTTCCTCCAGCGATCCTTAAATGTCCCTTAGCAATTCTACGCTTCTCTGGTACTTCTATTTTTATTTCTTCACGCAAATAAGCAAGAGTTCGTGAACCACTTATATTCTTCTTGGCAGTTAGAAGATCTTCTAGCCAATCAGCAACTATTATCTTACCTCCATGTACTCCTGCCTTAGGACCAATATCAACGATATAGTCAGATGCATAGATTGTATCCTCATCATGCTCTACTACTAAGATGGTGTTTCCTAGGTCACGTAGATTTAAAAGGGTCTTTATTAATCTATCGTTGTCTCTTTGATGAAGTCCAATAGTCGGCTCATCAAGTACATACAGTGCGCCCACTAATCGTGAACCGAGCTGAGAAGCTAAGCGTATTCTCTGTGCTTCCCCTCCTGAAAGAGTATTTGCCTTACGAGAAAGCTGAAGATAGTCGAGCCCAACATCTAGCATAAACTCAAGTCTATCTTCTATTTCTTTTACAACTGGAAGAGAAATCTCTTTTTCTTTTTCAGAAAGTTTCAAGCTTTTGAAAAAATCGTGAGCATCTTTTATAGAAAGTTCTGCAAGAGAGAGTATGTTTACCTTGGTCTTGCCAGTAGTTAAGAAAACATTTAGCGCTTCGTTCCTGAGCCTTGCCCCTTTACAATCATCACACAACTCGTCCCCACCGAAATACTTAGTCCCTAAGCCATTACAAGTAGGACATGCTCCGTATGGAGAATTGAAAGAAAACAACCTAGGCTCAACCTCTGGAAATGAGAACCCATCATTCTTGCAAGCAAACTTGGCTGACATAATAAACTCTTCATCTGCTATCCTGATGACAACTAAATTGTCAGATTCAAGAAGAGCTCTCTCTACTGCCTCAGCAAGTCTTGTGCGAGAATTATCTTTTTCACTTACGAATTCATGAAGAAGGAATTGATCAACTAAAACATCTATGTTGTGTGCTTTGTTTTTCGAGAGAATTATTTTCTCTCTCAATTTCTTCATTTCTCCATCAAGCCTGACCTCAGAGAACCCTTTGTTAAGTAAATCATAAAGAAGCTGGTAGTATTCTCCCTTCCTTCCACGAACAACGGGAGACAATATACTTATTTCAGTCTCATTCCATTCAACCCCCATTACAGATCTACTCTTGGAATTCTTTTTGTTATAAAAATTTATTTTCTCTAAAATAAAATTAATTATTTCTTCATGAGAAAGTTTCTTTATTTCCTCTCCACATACTGGGCAATGCGGGTGTCCGATACGAGCATACATAACTCGTAGATAGTCGTATATTTCAGTAATTGTGGCTACTGTTGAGCGAGGGTTGTTAGACCGAGACTTCTGGTCAATAGATATTGCCGGTGAAAGTCCTGTTATCTCATCGATGTCTGGCTTAGGCATTTGGTTTAGGAATTGACGAGCATAAGAAGAAAGACTCTCTACATACCTTCTCTGCCCTTCAGCAAATATTGTATCGAAGGCGAGAGACGACTTACCAGAACCTGAAACGCCTGTAATAACCACCATTTTATTGCGTGGCATCTCTACACTCACATTTCTGAGATTATGTGTTCGAGCTCCTTTTATCGTTATTTTATCTATGTTTTGCATTTTTTTCATTTGATTTTTGCCATATTAACTAAAACTGCACCCCGAATCGTCCATAGGGGGTGTGTATCAGTATTTGATTACCGAAAGTATATCAGATAGAGACTAAAACTTCTACTTTGACTCTTTTTCTATTTTTTCTTTTAGAACCACTATCTCATCGCGAAGGATTGCGGCAGTTTCGAAATCTAGCTCTTTCACAGCTTTATTCATCTCACGCTCTTTTAGTTTTATTATTTTTTCATAAATTAAATTCTCGTGTTCTTGATCAGACAGGTTTAGTGGTTTCTGGGCTTTTTTCTTTTCTTTTAATAGAGTCTTCTTGAAAAGCTCTATGTCTAATTTAAGTTCTGCATTTACTGCTTTGCCATGAACGCTTTCCATTTCTTCTGTAATATCTTTTATGTTTTTCAAAATTGTTTTTGGAGTTATACCATGCTTCTTGTTATAAGCTATCTGAATGTTTCTTCTTCTCTCTGTCTCACCAAGTGCCCGATCAAGTGATCCGGTCATATTGTCTGCATATAGAACCACCTTGCCAACTGAATTTCTGGCTGCACGACCTATTGTCTGGATAAGTGAAGTTTCTGATCGGAGGAAGCCTTCCTTGTCAGCATCGAGTATCCCGATAAGGGCTACTTCTGGTAGGTCTAACCCTTCTCTAAGCAAGTTAACTCCAACTAAAATATCAAACTTCCCTCTTCTGAATTCTGTTAATATTTTTATTCTTTCTATTGTTTTGATATCACTGTGTAAGTATTCTGCTTTTATTTTCTTGTCTTTTAGATATAGGGTTAGCTCTTCCGCCATCTTCTTGGTTAATGTTGTAGCTAGGACTCTAAAACCACTTTTAACAGTTTTCTCTGCTTCTTGTATAAAGTCATAAATCTGTCCCTTGTAATCTCCGCTAACACTTACCCCTCGTACGATAGTCTCTGGATCTAGAAGACCTGTAGGACGAATAATCTGCTCTACGATTTGAGCACTTTCTCTTTTTTCTGTATCACCTGGAGTAGCACTAGTATATATAACTTGCCCTATTCGTTCTTCAAATTCAGGATATTTAAGCGGTCTGTTGTCCTTAGCTGAAGGAAGTCTAAATCCATATTCTACAAGGGTTTTCTTCCTTGAAGCGTCGCCTGCAAACATTCCGTTAAGCTGAGGTAGGGTTACGTGTGATTCATCTATTATTGTGAGAAATTCTGGGTTACCATTTTTATCATGAGGAAAGTACGAAAGTAACGTCTCTGGAGGTTCCCCCTCAATTTTGCCTGATAAATGCCTTGAATAATTTTCAATGCCTGAGCAGTATCCAACTTCTTTTATCATTGCTAGGTCGTAATTGGTTCTTCTCTTTAATCTTTCTGCTTCTAGCAGTTTACCTTCTTTCTTGAACTTTTTAAGCTGAGCTTCTAGTTCTTTCTTTATTGCGACAAGTGCTTTCTTTTCTTTGTTTTCTTCTGTTATGAAATGCTTTGCAGGGAAAATAAAAATATCTTTTTCTTCTTTTAGAACTGAAGCAGATACTGGATCTACTCTTAGAATCTTAGAAATCTTACCTCCTGAAATTTCTAACTGATACATGAAGTTTTCAGATATTGGCATAATCTCAACTCTTGAACCAATAGAACGAAAAGTTCCAGGATTTAAATCTGCATTTGTTCTGTCGAAATGTATTTCAATCAGTCTCTTCATAAGTGTGTTTCTTTCCCACTTATCGCCTGTACTTATTTTTAAATTAACTTTTGCATATTCTTCTGGAGATCCTAATCCGTAGATACAAGAAACGGAGGCAACGATTATCACGTCATTCCGGGTTAAGAGAGCTTGAGTCGTAGCGTGGCGGAGCCTGTCTATCTCCTTGTTTATTTGTGCATCTTTCTCTATATATGTATCAGACGTAGGCATGTAAGCTTCTGGTTGATAGTAGTCATAATAGGATACGAAGTAGTGAACTGCTGATTCTGGGAAGAATTCCCTGAACTCCTGAGCAAGCTGTGCAGCGAGAGTCTTGTTGTGAGCAATAACTAAGGTGGGTTTGTTGTGCTCTTTTATTACATTAGCTATGGTAAAGGTCTTACCTGTACCTGTGGCCCCCAGAAGAGTTTGCTTTCTCATTCCTTTATTTAAACCATTCATCAACTCTGAAATAGCCTTGGGTTGATCACCGTCTGGCTTAAAATGGCTTTTGAGTTTAAAGATGTCTTTCATACAGGCTTAGTAAATATAAGATAAAAGGCCTCGTAATTCAACAAGGCCTTTTAAGAAGGATATTGGTCCCACGAGACTGTACAACTGCACACAGGTTCTCCAATAATATTTTTAAAAAAGGAATTTTATATTTATATTGTATACCCTATGGATTAGTTGTCAAAAAAAAGGACCCTGCTGTGAAGCTAGGGTCCCGTGGGTTGCGTCTACAAAGGTAGACTATGTTGGGTTACTGTGCGTAACGTTGTATGCATGACAAACATGCTTGGGGCCTCAAATAGAGGCAATTTGTGAAAAAGAACTTTAATAAGAACTGAATGTATTATACAGCCTTAATCAAGGTATGTAAACCCACCTGTGGAAAACTATTATTACTTAGAGTTTATTATCTTAGCCTCATATGAGGAATAGTCGAATGTTCCATCATATGCCTTAACTACTATTTTATAAGCTAGAAATGAACTTACAGCGGTAAACACCAGAAAGTAAATGAGTGTTTTGTTTAATTTCATAATATTATTATAACATTTATATTATTCAATGCTATAATATGAAGACTATGGATAAATTCAAATTTTTCATTTTTTCAATCATAACCTTAGCAATAATAGGATTAGGGATTTATTGGGCATTCATTAGCATAGAGTCTGGATCAGCTCATGCAAGTAGAGAACGCCAAGAAGCATTAGAAAATCAGAACAGAGCACTCGAAGAAGAAGTGGAGGATTTGAAGAATGAACTCGCACTATATAAACAGGTTGAGGAGACAGAACCAGAGAAAGTAGAGGAAACAACACCTACCCCAACGAATGAACCTACCACATCCTATAAAAACCAGACTCTCATAAATGAACTACAGGAATTAATAAATGACAATGTATATATGAAAGAAAAGTCTAGAGGAACTCGTGTAGGTACGATACAAAATTTCTTAAATCTTTATAATGGAACAACAAAGAAGGTAGATAATGATTATGGTAAAACAACCAAGACTGATATCATAGATTTCCAAAAGGATACCGGCCTCACAGCTGATGGACAAACTGGTCCTACTACTTATCAGAAAATGATAGATTGGCTAAAGAAACAAGGATAGATAATCAAAAAACTCCCATATGGGAGTTTTTTGATTATGGTGCGCCCAGAAGGGATCGAACCTTCGACCTTATCCTTAAAAGGGATCTGCTCTACCAGCTGAGCTATGGGCGCATGTTGTTTGATAATAGCAGATTTTTACAAAGCTTCAAGTAAAAACTTCTCAAAAGCTGCTTCATCATCTATGCCTTTCTTTCTGGCTTCTGGTAAGATTGTGGTTATTTTCATGCCGAATTCTTTCAATTCTTCCTCTTTAAACTTCCTAAAATTCTTCTTTAGAATCATATCTTTCACCTTCCAGAGAAGTACTCCAGTCAGCTCCTCCATACCAACCCCAACCTCCATTGCTTGTCTAAAATAAATCCAGAGGTTTAACTTATCTCTTTCAGAGAAAGCTTCCGCCAAGAGAAAGTTATTAAACTTCTCCTTCTTGTCTTTAGATAATTCAAATATATTTAACTCGGCTCGTGCTTTTTTGAATTCATCTAATACGCTTTTGGTTAGCTTCGACTCTAGAAATACGAAATCATTTCTAGCTTCACTGAAGCTAGAAAGCTTCTCTGATACAAAATCTCTTATACTTTCTAACTCTAAAACATTTGAAAATACAACTGCGCATTTCTTAAAAAACAAACCACTTCCCGAATAAAAACTTTCTATCTGCATGGGATCAAAATCATTTTTACTTACATAGAAAATTTCAACATCTTTTGATATTGATTCTATGAAGTTCTCATAAGCCTTTATTTTATTTTTTGAATCGTCACCAGAAAAAAGATATATCATATTAGAACTTTACAGACTTTTGATATTCTAGGTAAGGAGCTCCGTATTTATCTACAAGTATCCTCTCTTCCCTCTTTAGAAAAACTATTTTGGATATTAAAGAAGATATTATAGTTGTAAGAATAACAAATGAAGCATTGGCTACAATACCGAAACCAAGTAAGAGAAGGAACAATCCCCAATGAGTAGGGGTTCTAGAATAGCAGTAGGGTCCGCGACAAAAGGATTCCTTTGTTATTTCATCTATCTTTCTTAAATCCCTAGATGTTCTCTGAGCCCAGAAGATAATTATAGATGCAAAAAACAGCACACTTAACCCTATTGGCGTCATATAGGAATCATGGAAGATCTTAATAGGAAATATTAAATCAAGTAAAACTCCTATTAAAAACATAAAGAATGCTACAGAATAAGACTGAGCTAGTACATGATGCACCTTGAATTTATGATGAAGTGGGTGGTCTTCTTTTCCTTCTTTGTATTTGCCGTTCATATATCAATTATAACATCAAAAAACCTATTTTACTTCCCCTAGATTATTACCTGAACCAAAATGAACCAATAGTGGAATATCTGTTTTAAGTCTTAGGAATGAACGTTCTAGAACTCCTTCCATGGCATCTTTTATTATTTGTTCTGCTTCTTTTAGAACGCTTTCCTCTATTTCATAAACAAGTTCATCATGAACCTGTAGGACTAAGTGCACTCTATCTTTTAAACCATTTTTCTTCAAGTCTTCATCGGCATATCTAATAGCTAGCTTTATTACGTCTGCTGCTGTTCCTTGAATCGGGGCATTGGTAGCTGTTCGTTCTGCCATATTTTTTATAAAAGGAATCCTAGATTTAATATTTGGGAAATATCTCTTTCTTCCGAATAATGTCTCTGTATAGGAATTTTTATTAGCGAAATCTTTAATACTATCTAAATAATTTCTAACTCCTTCAAACTGCTTGAAGTAATTGTCATAAAATTTCTGAGCTTCTTCACGTGTACCTCCTAGATTTTTACGAAGGGCTGTTACTCCCATTCCATAAATAATACCGAAGTTTATAACCTTCGCCTTCCTTCTCATTTCAGAAGTCACTTCATCAATAGGAACTCCAAATACAAATGATGCTACTCCTGCATGAATGTCTTTTCTGTCTTTGAATATATCAGTCATCTTTTTATCTTTTGAAAGAAGCGCCGCTATGCGTAACTCGATCTGAGAGTAGTCAAAGGCGCACAGCTTCTGCCCTTTCCCTGCAATAAAGCCGTCACGTATTCTACGTCCTAGTTCTGTCTTTATTGGTAAATTTTGAAGATTGGGATCTGAAGAAGAGAATCTTCCTGTTGAAGCACCGTGTTGAATAAACTTCGCATGAAGACGTCCATCATTGCTTACCATCTTAGGTATTACATCAACATAAGTAGAAAGAAGTTTCTGTAATTCTCTGTAAGCCATTATTTCTTTTATTATTTCATTCTCTTCTTCTAATTCTTCTAAGATTGATATCTTAGTAGAGAAGGATCCACTGGCATTTTTCTTTTTACTTGATTTTATTCCTAATTTTTCAAACAAAATTTGAGAAAGTTGTTTAGGTGAATTTATATTGAATTCAGTTCCTGCCATTTTATATATATTCTTAGTAAGCTTGTCTAGCTCTGTGTGGTATTCTAATGACAGCTTAGAGAAATAATCTTGGTCGATAAGTATTCCGTACTCTCCAGCCCCTAGGACTATATCTATAATCGGATATTCTATTTCTTCGTATATTTTTAGTAAGTTTTTTTCTGAAAGTTGATTAAATATAACTTCTTTTGCATCTTTGAAGGTTTTTGTTTTGGTGAAAAAAAGCATGTCTTCTAAATTTGGGTTAGGTATATCAGAATTCAGTAACCATAGAGCAATAGATGCTTGAAGTAGTTCCTTCTCTTCTACTTCTTCTTTTACAGTGTCGAACATAGACGCGGAAGTAAGTGTATTCGTCTCAGACTGAGATCCGTTCTTACTAAAGAAGCTCTTAACTCTAGGAATCAGACTTCGAAATTCGAAGATAGAAAATAACTCTTCTATCTTCTTAAGATCTGCTTCTTCCCAGAATGTTTTTTCTGGTAATTTAAAATTTATTGGAGCATCTCCTCGTATCTTAGCCAATGTTTTAGAAAATAAAGCTTCTTCTTCATTGTTTTTTATTAGTTCTGCGGTTTTTCCTTTTATCCCTATACTTTCTAAGGCGGTTGGATCTTTCTTAATCTTTTTATAAATTTCTTCTATGGTTCCAAAATTTAATATAAGGTTAGTTGCAGTTTTCTCGCCGATTCCTTTTATTCCTATAATATTGTCTGACGGGTCTCCTCTCATTCCTTTATAGTCAGGCATATATTCTGGTTTAAAGCCGAAACGCTCTATAACCTTTTCTTCGTTATATAGAATTGTGTCATTGATACCTTTCTTTAGAGTATAAATCTGTACTTTGTCTTTATCTACGAGTTGCATTGTATCCATATCTCCAGAAGCTATTATTATCTTTACTGCTTTGTCGTTTTTGAATTGAGCAACAATTGTTCCTAAAACATCATCCGCTTCAAACCCTGGAGCATCATAAATAGGTATATTAAATGCTTCAAATATCTTTCTAGATTTATCTAATTGCTGTATTAGAGCATCGTCGGTCTTAGCTCTCTTTGCTTTATACCCATCATAGGCAACATGACGAAATGTTTTCTCTGGAAGGTCATAACAGGCAACTATATAATCAGGCTTCAAATCTGCAATAATCTTCATGAGCATATTTGCTAGGCCATAAAGAGCTCCCGTTGGTTCACCCTTAGAAGAAGAAAAATCAGGAAGCGCATGATACGCTCGGTGAATTATTGCGTGAGAATCAAGCAATACTAGGGTTTTTGTGCTTTTTTTGTCTGCCATTTAATCTGATTATAGCACTATTTAGATAGCGTTACTTTTAAATTCCTGTATCCTGTTTTTGTGTGTTTTATGTGGACTTTATGGTGACTCTTGGGCATTGCTTTAACTACATTTTCTGGCCATTCAATAAAAATTAGGTTTTCTGGATTTGAAATAATTACCTCCCATCCTAAATTAATTAATTCTTTTTCGTTCTTTAGTCTATAAGCATCTAAGTGAAAAAGGTTTTTGTGTTTCTTGTTGTTTATTTTATATCTTTTAATTATTACAAATGTAGGGCTACTAAGTTTTCTTTTTATGCCGAGGATCTTACCCACCGCCTTGGTTAAGGTTGTTTTACCGGCACCTAGATCTCCGTAAAGACCTACGACACAAGCCATTTTACTATTTATTTTGGATATATTGGCTAAAAGTTCTTGAGCGATTCCTGTCATATCCTCCTCTTTTCTAGAAATTTTGTTCATTTTATTTATGAAACCATATTAACACAAAGATAAATAAAACCTTAATTTTTAAGTTAAAAATGCTATACTCTATATGCAATGGCAATTTTTGACGAAGAAGCACAAAACAAACAGCTAGAAGACATCCGCAAAGAAGAGGAGGAGCAATTAGTAGAGATGTTAGCTGAATCAAAATACAAAATACCTTATATAAATTTATCAAGGCTCGGCGTAGATAATGAAGCTTTGAGAATTATTGATGAAAAAGATGCAAAGGAATTAAATGTAGCTCCTTTTAAACTTTCTGGAAAGAATATTTTCATAGCTGTTAGATCCCCTAGCGAAGACTTGTTTGCTAGCTTAAAAGAAAGAACCGAGAGAAAGAGTATGGTTCCTGTGTTCTATATGGCATCTATGGCATCTCTTGAGAAAGTATGGGAAAGATACCAAGAAATATCTATGGCTGAAAGTAGTCAGGTAGGAGGATTAGAAATCTCAGGAGAGATACTCCGAGACACTGCAAAAAGTATAAATAGGATGCAAGATATTGAAAAACTCATATCACTTGAAATGGGTAAGGAGCAAACACACAAGATTTCTAGACTTCTTGAAATAATCTTAGCTGGCGCAATATCTATAAAAGCATCAGACATACACATAGAGCCAGAAAAAGAACATTCTAAACTTAGATTCCGATTAGATGGAATACTACAAGACATAATGATTTTAAATACAGAAATTTATAATCTTATAAATTCTCGAATTAAATTGTTATCAGGAATGAAAATAACATCCAAAGCAGCTCAGGATGGACGTTTTAGTATTCAGGAGGGAGAAGAAGAAATAAGTATTCGTTCTTCTTTAATTCCAGGAGCTTATGGGGAAGCAATCGTGATGAGAATACTTGATCCTAAATCTATTCAAGTTGATCTAGAAGATATCGGTATAGAAGATTACTTATTCTCTATAATAAAAGAAGAAATAGCTAAGCCTAATGGACTAGTATTGGTCACAGGTCCAACAGGCTCAGGAAAGACAACCACTCTTTATGCATTTCTAAGAAAAATATATTCAACTGAAATAAATATAATAACCATAGAAGATCCAGTAGAGTACCACTTAGATGGAATAACTCAAACTCAAACTAATTCCAAGAAGGGCTACGGTTTCGCCGAAGGATTACGTAGTGCTCTACGACAAGATCCAGATGTAATAATGGTTGGAGAAATAAGAGACGCAGAAACAGCCGAAATAGCTATCCAGTCAGCTCTTACTGGACATATGGTGTTCTCAACACTACACACCAACAACGCAGCAGGTGTTATACCTAGATTAATCGACTTGAAAATAAACCCTAAAATACTGGTTTCTTCCCTATCTTTATCAATAGCACAGAGGTTAGTTAGAAAGCTCTGTGTTGATTGTAAAAAAGAAAAAGCTGTAACCGAAGAAGAATCAGCTTTGCTGAAAAATATATTACAAGTAATGAAAAATGAAGGGAAAGATCTGACAAAGTACAAGATAGATGAAAATAAAACATTCAAGCTATATGAACCAGTAGGCTGTGATAAATGTAATGGTATTGGATTTAAGGGCAGGATAGGAATATTTGAAGCAATCAAAACAGATGAGGGTATAGAAAAAATAATTCCAGAAAACCCAAGCGAAAGAGAAATAAAAAAGATAGCTAGCACTCAAGGCATACTTTCTATGCGACAAGATGGTGCTGTAAAAATTCTAAATGGCGTAACCTCCATTGACGAAGTCAAAAGCGTAGTAGATCTACTAGAAGAATAATGAAATCAAAAGATAAAAATCTAAAATTAAATACAGATGGTCATTTTAAAGTGACAATATTTGGAAGTTCTAGAATAAAAAAAGATGATGCGATATATAAAAAGGTAAAATCGTTAGCCGAGCTCTTGGGTAAGAGTGGTTTTGATGTGGTAACTGGAGGTGGCCCTGGACTAATGCAGGCTGGGAACGAAGGTCACTCCAAGGGTGAAAAAGCTTCGAATAAAAAAAGTCATTCAATAGGTATTGGAATCAAACTCCCCTGGGAACAAAAATTTAATAAAGATGTTGAATATGAAAAAGAATTCAATAGGTTTTCTAATAGGTTAGATGAATTTATGTTGTTAAGTAATGTTGTAGTGGTTGCACCCGGTGGACTCGGAACACTGCTTGAACTTTTCTATACTTGGCAACTTGTGCAAGTTCATCATATCTGCGATATACCAATAATCCTACTTGGTGAAGAATGGAAGGGTTTACTAAAGTGGATCAGAAATGAACCTTTAGCAAAAAAGTATTTAGATAAAGAGGATTATGAAATGGTTTTCTGTGTTAAGACAACAAAGGAAGCAATGAAAATAATCAATGAAACATATGGGCATTTTAAAAAGGGAGGAAAGAATTTCTGTTTAAATTATAAAAAATATAAACTGAAATAAAAAAAGCACTAATCTCTAAACAATCCTTTCAAGATTAAACCTCGAAAGTAACAAATCCTTATAGGATAACCCCAGTAGTCTAATAATAGAACCAGAGTGTCCTAAGCAAACTTGTATAACCTGTGGCTGATTGCTTAGAGATTAGCGCCTTCTTAAATTGACAATACAAACCTAAACGTGAGTAAATTATACTATCATGGTGTTTAAGGTAAATGGTATAATGTTAATACCCTTGGGGATACTATGTTGATAATCTAACCCTTTGAGTAGTATAGCATAATTGAAAATAAATGTCAAGTAATATTACTAAAAATCCAATAAAATCAAGTGAAAATAAGAGTCAAAATTTAGGGGACTCTTTTCTAGACCAAGCCCTTAGACCTAGCTCTTGGGATGACTATATAGGCCAAAAACATATAAAAGACAACGTTTTAATACTTTTAAAGGCTGCAGAAGAGCGAGGCCATATCCCAGAACATATACTATTCCACGGACCACCTGGCCTAGGTAAGACAACCCTAGCCCATCTAATAGCTAAGGAAACTGGACGACAAATGAAAATAACTTCAGGTCCTGCCATAGAGAAGGTGGGTGACTTAGCTTCTATTCTAACCAACCTGTCTCATGGGGATATTCTATTTATAGACGAAATCCACAGACTTAATAAAATGGTAGAAGAAATACTCTACCCTGCCATGGAGTCTGGAGTCTTGGATATAATAATAGGCAAGGGTCCATCTGCTAGGACAATTCAGTTAGATCTACCACCTTTTACTCTAATAGCTGCTACAACAAGAGTAGCCATGGTATCTTCCCCACTGCGCTCACGCTTCTCTGGAGGAGTGTTTAGACTTGAATTCTATTCAAATAAAGAAATAGAAGAAATAGTCAAAAGATCAAGTAAGGTCTTGTCTATGGAGTTAGATTCAGGAGCATTAGAAGAAATAGCAAAGAGAAGTAGATTTACTCCTAGAACTGCAAACTATTTTCTAAAAAGGGCTCGTGACTTCGCTCAAGTAAATAAAAAAAGTTTAGACAAAAAAACAGTAGAAGATGCACTAGAAATGCTTTCAATAGATGAAATAGGATTAAACTCATCTGATAGAAAGTTCTTAGAGATTTTAATTTCTAAATTTGAAGGTGGACCTGTTGGGCTTAAAACAATGGCAGCAGCATTATCAGAAGAAGAAGCAACAATAGAAGAAGTTATCGAACCATATCTAATCCAACTAGGACTGTTGGAGCGAACTCCTCGTGGACGAGTAGCAACCAAGAAAGCGTACGAACACCTAGAAATAAAAATCCCTAAGAATAAACAAGAAGAACTTTTATAATATGGCGGGACATAATAAGTGGGCACAAATAAAACACAAGAAAGCTATTACTGATGCAAAAAAGAGCAAGATATTTTCTAAGTTAGTTAGATTTATTGCAGTAGAGGCGAAGCTCTCTGGTGGTAAGGAATCCCCGGGGCTACGTAGTGCAATAGAGAAAGCAAAAAAAGTGAACATGCCCTCTGACAACATAGAACGAGCTATAAAGAAAGCGAGTGAGCCCGGAACAAGTATGGAATCAATAACTTATGAAGCTCATGGACCTGGAGGAGTAGCTTTAGTTATAGAAACTCTTACTGATAGTAAAAACAGGACAGCTCAAGAGATTAAACATATTTTATCTGTAAACGGAACTTCTCTGGGTAGTATTGGTTCAACAACATGGGCATTCAAAAGAGAAATCTCTACCGAGGGATTGGTTTGGGTACCTACGATGAAAGTAGAACTGTCTGACACTGATTTAGAATTATTAGATAAACTCGTCGAAGCACTAGAAGAAAGTGATGACGTGCAAGACGTATTTACTAATGCAGAATAAAGTTATGAGAATTTTAGGAATAGATCCTGGTTTTGAAAGAGTCGGTATAGCCATACTAGATAAAGAACATGGCAAAAAGGAGAATGTTATATATTCAGAGTGTTTTAAAACTAGTGCAAAAATAAAATTTGAAGAACGACTACAACTAATAGGTCAAAAAATAAAAACTATAATAAATACCTATAATCCAGAGGTACTTGCCATAGAGACACTCTTCTTAACAAATAACCAGAAAACTGTTATGCATGTAGCTGAAGCTAGGGGTGTAATAATATATGAATCTAAACAAACAGGACTCAATATATTTGAAGCCTCGCCTCCTCAAATAAAAATGGCTATAACAAGCTATGGCCGTGCAAGCAAGGATGATATAAATAAAATGGTAAAACTGCTTGTAAATATAGATAAAAACAAGAAATCCGATGATGAGTTAGACGCTATAGCCATCGCCCTAACTGGGCTGGCTTATGTTAAGTATAAATAAGTGTTTGGGTTATCCACATTTTATATTGCCAATGTTTTCATATTTTGATACAAAGGAGGAAATAAAATTATTATATATTTTTAATAGGTCGTTTTAAAAAAATAAAAACTAAAGTATGTACGAAGAAGAAACAAACGAAGAAGACTTTAAGATGGATGCCGATATTGACGATTTAGAATCAATGGATGATATGACAGACTTTGAAGACTACGAAGAGGAAGATCCAGATAAAGACCACTAAAAGAAAACCCTCCGCCTTAGGCGGAGGGTTTTCTTATTTTGATTGTTATCTTTATAAACTTATGTTTACCGATTTTATAGATATGACCTTGCTTAACTTCTTCTTTGGAACTAACTTTTTTGTTTTCGGTTATATTTGTTACAGCACCTCCATCAAAGAGTCTTCTAGCTTCTGAATTAGAAGTTACAATGCCTTTAATAACCAAGACCTTAGCAAGTTGGCCCTCCCCTTCTACTTCTTCTACTTCTTTAGGTGCTTCTTTCTTTTCAAACTTAGAAATCCAATCTTCTTGAGCTAAAAGAGACTTTTTTTCTCCGTGATAAACTTTAGTAATTTCAAATGCTAGCTTAAGTTTAATTTCTTTAGGATTTTTACCTTTTTCTAATTCATTCTTTGTTGATTCAATATCCGAAAGAGAAACATCTGTACACAATTCAAACCCAGGAAGAATAAGGGAATCATTCCAGCTCATAACCTTACCAAACATGTCCACTGGACCATCTTCAAAACTAACCATATTGCCTTCTGTCTTGCCCATTTTCTTACCTGTATTGTCTTCTAGAAGCTTAGTAGCTACAACTGATTTATTTGTGTTTATCATTTGAGACATGAGGTGACGTCCTGTGAGCATATTGAATGTTTGATCATTCCCACCAATCTCAACGTCAACCTTCATTGCTACGCTGTCATACCCCTGCATTAAAGGATACATAAACTCATGTATAAAAATTGGCTTGCCTTCTTTGCTTCTTCGATCAAACATGTCTCTCTTCATCATTTGATCTACTGTCATTAATGATGCTAATTCTAATATGTTTTCTAATTTCATCTTCGCCAACCATTTTGAATTAAATTTTATTTGTGCCTTATTGCTTCCTGACCACTTAAGAAATATTTCGGATTGTTTTTTATATTTTTTTAAGTTATTTAAAACTTCTTTGTGAGTTAGCTTTTTTCTTAAAGCTAATTTATCTGTTGGGTCTCCTATCTGAGCAGTAAAGTCTCCCATAAGCAAAATTACTTCATGTCCTAAATCTTGAAATTCTCTAAGCTTTTTAAGTGGAATAGCGTGGCCCATATGTAGCGTAGGACCAGTAGGGTCTATGCCGAGATAAACTCTAAGCCTCTTCCCTGAGAGGAGCTTCTTCTCTAATTCTTCTTTTACAAGAATATTTTCAACTCCTCTTTCTAATAAATTCTTAATTTTATCTTTATCAGTTATAACTTTCATCGCTCGAATTATAGCATTTTTTTTGTTATGATTAAACAATAATGCTTAGGTCAAAAAAGAAAAAAAGGTTATTTAATAATCTGCTTATTTTCACAGCTGGATTGATTATAGTTGTTATGGGAATAAGTACTATTTTTATAGCCTCATTTAAGATTCCAGATTTTAGCTCTTTTGGAGACAGAAAAATAGTAAATTCTACTAAAATCTATGACAGAACTGGAGAGGTGTTGTTGTACGACATACATCAAGACATCAGAAGGACAAACATAGCCTTTGAGGATATGGGTAGTCATATAAAAAATGCCACCGTGGCAGTAGAGGATGCGGAGTTTTATAACCATAGTGGAGTAAGAATATCTTCAACAATAAGAGCAGTACTTTCTAATGTATTTAACGTTGGTATTGGTGGAGGTGGGTCAACTATAACTCAGCAACTTGTAAAGAACACTCTACTAAACTCTAAAAAAACAATAGGTAGAAAAATAAGAGAGTGGGTTCTAGCGGTGAAGATAGACAACGCCCTCCCTAAAGAAAAGATATTAGAATTATATTTAAACGAAGCTCCTTATGGAGGAACTGTTTATGGAATAGAGGAGGCTGCAAAAACTTATTTCAACAAGAAAGCCTATGACATGACAATAGCCGAAGCAGCCTATATGGCCTCAATACCTCAATCCCCTACATATCTATCTCCGTATGGAAAAAACAAAGATAAGCTAGAAGAAAGAAAGAATTTTGTATTATTCCGAATGAAGGAACTTGGATTTATCACAGAAGAAGATTATACAAAGGCTAAAGATGAATTGGTTGAATTTGTTCCAAAGCAAACATCTAATATAAAAGCTCCGCACTTTGTATTTTTTATTAAAGATTATCTAGAAAACAAATATGGGGCAGAACTAGTTGAAAATGGAGGACTAAAGGTAACTACAACTCTAGACTACACTCTCCAAGAACAGGGAGAAAAAATAGTAAAAGAAGGTGCTCTTGAAAATCAAAAAAATTGGGATGGAAGTAACGCTGCCCTAGTGGCAATCAATCCTAAAACAGGAGAAATTTTATCTATGATTGGATCAAGGGATTATTTCGATAAAGAAATAGATGGAAATTACAACGTAGCCACAGCATTAAGACAGCCTGGGTCGTCGTTTAAGCCTTTTATATACGCGACTGCATTTAATAAAGGATTTACTCCTGATACTGTGTTGTTCGACTTGCCTACAGAATTTCAAAGCACCTGTAACGCTTATGGGACAGCTCTACCCGGACACAACCAATCAGATTGTTACATGCCTCAAAACTATGATGGCAAATGGAGGGGGCCCATGAAACTTCGTGATGCATTAGGTCAGTCAATAAACATACCTGCAGTAAAACTATTTTATCTTTCAGGATTAAAGGATTCATTAGATACAGCAGAGAATATGGGCATAAATACTCTTAAAGATATAAGTAGATATGGATTAACACTTGTTATAGGAGGCGGAGAGGTCTCATTACTAGACATTACTTCTGCTTATGGAGTATTTGCTAATGAGGGAGTTAGGGTGCCTTATACGGGCGTTTTAAAGGTTGAAGATATAAATGGTAATGTATTAGAAGAAATAAACCCTAACGGAAGAGAAGTTTTACCTAGAAATACTGCTTTGACTATTTCTGATATTCTATCTGATAATGTGGCTAGAACACCAACCTTCGGAGCTAACTCTTCATTAAACATACCTGGCAGAGATGTCGCTGTAAAAACAGGAACAACAAACAATAATAAAGATGCTTGGACTGTTGGATATACGCCATCTATCGTAGTAGGTGTTTGGGCTGGAAACAACGACAATAAACCAATGAAAAAAGGTGGTGTCTCTGTAGCAGGACCGATTTGGAATAAATTTTTAAATGAATCCTTTAAGAATATACCTAACGAAAAATTTGAAAAACCTGATTTATATGTAGACCCAACACAAGTAAAACCAGTACTAAGAGGTTACTGGCAGGGAAATGAAAACTTCTTTATAGATAAAATCTCAGGCAAACTGGCTACAGAACACACCCCAATAGAGACACGTGTTGAGAAAGTCGTAACTAATGTGCACTCAATACTTTATTGGATTGATAGAGATGATATATTAGGTGATTCACCTAAAGATCCTTCTGATAATGCTCAATTCCGAAACTGGGAAACACCTATACAGAATTGGTGGGCCCAAAACAAAAATAACTATAAAATAACAACCTGGAACGAAATGCCTTCTTCTTATGATGACATTCATAAAGAAGATTCAAAACCTGAAATATTAATCAAGGAACCAAACGAAACAACTACATATTCTCCTGATACTAAAATACAAATAGAGATATCAAACAAAGGTAAATATTCTATCCAGAAAATAGAAATCTTTGTAAACGATATTTATTTGGGAGCAACAGGAAGTCCTTTTAAATTTTCTTTCTTCCCGAACGATCTTGAAAATCTAAGAGAAGAAAATAAGCTTACAATAATAGCTTATGATTCTGCTTTTAATAGAGGTGAATTTACTTCTTACTTTAAGGTAAGTAAATAGATTATAAAATTTCTTTAGGTGCTTTCTTACCTAATGACTCTGTAATCTTAGCTATTATTTTTTCTTTTTTAAGAAAAATCTCGTTTTTATATATAGGCTTTATTGATAAATATACAGTACCTCCTTTTATTTTTACTTCATCTTTTGTGATAGTTATATTAGTTAACTCTTTTATAGCTTCTATTAAAGAAGAAACTTTTATTTCCTCAGAAAGGAGTAGTGAATTAAATCTAAGAAGTAAATCTTTGATTTCTATCATTTATTCATTGGCATTATTAAATAAGTAAACAATTCATCTGGATTACTTTTAACAACCATAGGTTTAGATGATTGATTAAATTTTATAGAAACACTATCTTTGTTTAAAGATTGGAAACAATCCAAAAAGTATCTATAATTAAAACTCAACTCAACATCCTCGCCCTGAAGGGCACCATCTAAGTATGTTTTATTATCTCCTATATCATTATTTTCTGAAGAAATTTCAAAAACCTTATCCTTAGGTAAAACTTTTATATTTATTTGATTAAATTTATCAGAAAATATATTTGATATTTTTAAAGCATTTAAAAGATCTTGTTTTAATGTTACAACTTCAGTTTTATATTCCTTAGGAATTATTTGCCTATAATCTGGGAAGAGTCCATCTATAACTCTTGAAGTTAGATAAACTCCATCAAAAGCAAACGATACTTGGTTTTTATTAAAACTTACTTTTACAATTTCTGTTGTTTCTCCTAGAACTCTTATGATTTCTGGTATATTTTTAAAGGGTATTAATATCCCACTAAATTCTTCAATTCCTTTTATTTTTATTTTCTTTTCTGCTAATCTAAAAGAATCTGTAGCTACAAAAACTAAATATTCCCCATCTCCATACATGAAAACACTAGAAATTTCTGGTTTTATATCACCTATAGCAGCACTGTAATAAACTGATTTTATTCCTTCTATTAATTTTTTACCTTCTATTTCAAAGCTATTTCCAGAAACTTGCGGAATAGTTGGAAAATCTTCATAAGTATTCCCTTTTATTCTTAATTGATTCTTTTTTGTTTTAAGTAATAAATTACCATCTTTATCTTCTAAAGATATCTTTTCTTTTTCGGATATATTAGATAAAACATTAGATAATATATTTCCTGATACAGCTAAAACACCTTCTTTTTCTATTTTTACTGGTATTTCTATTTCAACACCTAAACTTAAATTTGTAGATCTTAATTTTAATGATTTTCCTGAAGCAACTAAAAGAATAGAACTTAAAACTGGTAAGGTAAGATTTTTACCAGTTATTCTTTCAACTTTAGAAACACTATTTTTAATTTTTTCTATATCACATTCTAATTTCATATATGTTTATATTTATCTATATATAATTTATTACTGTTATTAGTCCTGTTAATAAGTGGATAAATCAAATTTATTATTTATTTATAATACTTAATTAATAATTTTTTATTTTATATTTTATTAATAAAAACTTACTTATACACAACCATCTTTTAAAACTTCTAAAACAATAATAATTATTAACAACTTTCTACTAACTTTAATTCTACTTTTCCCTAACTTTTCAACAGCTATTTAAACATAATTCTTATCTGTTCTAATTCCTGAAGTAATTGCGGATCATTCTTTAAATCATCTTTTATTTTTAAATATGAATGTATTACTGTTGTGTGATCCTTACCACCTAATTTTTGGCCTATTAAAGGGTAGGATACATTAAAATCTTCTCTTAGGATATACATTACCACCTGTCTTGCTTTAACAATCTCCTTCCTTCTTGTTTTTTCATAAACAGAGGACTCTTCTAAGTTGTAATAATCACTAACTATTTTAACTACATCTTTTATTGCAACATTTTTCTTAGGTTTTATGTTATTTTTTAATAGATTTTTAACTTCAATTAAATTAGGAGCTTTGTTTTTAAGCTTATATTGGCATATTATAGTGTTTAGACTACCCTCTAACTCCCTTATATTACCCTGAATTGAACTTGCTATATACTCAACCACTTCATCGTTTAAGTTAACATTCAATTCTTTTAATTTTACCTTTAATATAGCTAATCTAGATTCATATTCTGGTTCTGTCACATCTACAATCATACCTGCAGCAAATCTAGATTTAAGCCTATCAGCTAATTCAGGTATATAATTTGGGTGCTTGTCAGATGAAAATATTATTTGCTTATTGTTTTCATAGAAAGTATTAAAGGTATGGAATAATTCTTCCTGTATTTTCTCCATTTTACCTATGAATTGTATATCGTCTATTATTAATAGATCATATTTTCTATATTTTTCTTTAAAAGAATTAGCTTTATTGTTCTGTAGTGAATTAATAAAGTCTGTAGCAAATTTCTCTAAGGTTAAATAGTGAACTTTCTTACTAGGATACTTTTCTTTCAGTGAGTTTCCTACTGCTTGTAGTAAGTGGGTCTTCCCTAATCCTGTCCCACCATAAACAAAGAAAGGATTATATTTTGTTCCTGGGTTCTCTAATATCGCTTGAGAGGCTGCATAAGCCAGCTCATTGAAAGATCCAACTATAAATGAATCAAATCTATATCTAGAGTTTAGATTGTCGTCTGGGTTCACATATAAGTCTTTAAGAGGGAGTTCTTTGTCAACAACCTGGGTGTTTTTAGAAATTTCTTCCCTTGGGCTTTCTATTTTACTTATCATGTACTCTACGGCGCGCATGTTTTCATAGGCGTCAGCTATCGTTTTTGTGATTAGTTTATGGTATTTATTCTTTAACCAATCTCTAACGAACTCATTAGGCACCCCAACATATATAATTCCAGATTCTTCCTTGATTATGTTGGTGTTTTTAAACCAAGTACTGAAGTTTGCTTTTGAAATTTCATTCTCTATCTCAACCAAGCAGTCCTTCCAAAGTTGTTTTGTGTCCATAGTGGAATATTATACTATTCTCCCCTCCTTAGTGAATAAGTAAAATCTTACTAACTCTGTTGATAATCTGTTGATAAAGTATTTCAACACACATTTTTCATTTTTGACTTTTTTATTATGTATGGGTATACTAGCAACATGTCACAAACATACAGTCCCAACAAGAGAAAAAGAGCAAAGGCCCACGGTTTTCTATCTAGATCTAAGACTACAAACGGGAAAAACGTCCTTTTAAGAAGAAGAAGAAAGGGTCGAGCTAAAATCTCAGCATAAAATGCTCCCAAAGAAAAATAGAATTTCACGTAAGGAGGTTGGTGAAATATTTAAGGTTGGTAGAGTTATTTACTCTAGCAACTTTTTTCTAAAATACCTTATAAACAAAGGCTCTAAACTACCCAAGGTGGCGTTCTCTGCCCCTAAAAGCGTATCTAATAAGGCACACAAGAGAAATATGCTACGCAGAGCAGGATATGATGCTTTAAAAGATAAAATATCCCTACTGCCCCAAGGTTTTTCCGGGGTGTTTGTTTTTAATAAAAAGTCTATTTTAAAAGAGCCAAACACCCAAAAAGCTGATATATATCCCCAATTAGATAAAGAAATAAAGGACACTTTAGCCAAGATATGAAAAATATTTTTATAAAATCTATCGAGTTTTACCAAAAAAGAATAAGTATCTACAAAAAACCAAGCTGTGTATTCTTCCCTACCTGTTCAGAATATACCAAACAAGCTATTGTTAAATATGGTGTTTTTAAGGGCTCTTTTATGGGGTTTCTTAGAATACTTAGGTGTCATCCTTGGCAGAAAAATCATATTGATCCGGTGAAGTAATTGTAATTTAAGTAGTTTTCATATAGAATGATGAAATGCTTCACAATATATGGAATATTCTTTTATATAAGCCATTATTAAACATTCTGGCTTTTTTAGTTTCTGTAATGCCTGGGGGTGACCTAGGTCTTGCGGTGGTTATATTAACCTTATTTGTTAAGATTCTTCTATCTCCACTTTCCAAGAAGTCTATAGAAAATCAGGCTAAAATGAATTTACTGGCTCCAGAAATGGATGCCATAAAGAAAAGTGGTAAGAGTAAAGAAGAGCAAGCCAAACTCACTTTTGAACTATATAAGAAACATAAAACTAATCCTTTCTCTGGATGCTTACTTGTTTTAATCCAAATACCGATAATATTCGCCCTATACTATGTGTTCTATAAAGGTATAAATTTTGATGAGGGGCTACTGTATTCATTTATTAGCGCACCAGAAAATGTTAACACTCAGTTTCTAGGGTTGCTTGATATCGGTCAGAAAAGTTTAATATTGGCTGTTTTAGCTGGTATTTCTCAGTATTTCCAAGCTTACTTCATGCCTAAGCCACCTAAAAACAAAGGAGACGGTAATTCTTTCCAGGAGAACTTTGCTAGGAGTATGCAAATTCAAATGAGATATGTTTTCCCTTTCCTTGTAGCATTTATTGCATACAGTGTTTCTGGAGCAGTTGCACTTTATTGGATTACAAGTAATATCTTCAGTATTGGTCAGCAAATATACACCAACAAGAAAAACATAAGCTTAACCACAGTAAAGAGTAATGAATAGTAATGAAATATTAAATTTAATAAGAGAAATCTTGTCTAAGCTAGGCCTTGAAGACTCAAATGTTGCAATACAAGAAGAAACTTCTTTGGGTAAAGACAATGCACTATGGTTTGCTGTAGAGTCACCTAGTTCATATGCCTTCTTGGGCCGTGGAGGAGAAGCTTTGTTTGCCTTTAACCATTTAGTAAAGAAAATAGTAGAAAACAAAACAAAAGAAGAAGACAGAGAAAATCTCCCAGAGTTTATTATAGATATAAATGGATTTCAGAAGAAAAGAATAGAGAATCTACACGCTATTGCACATATGATGGCAGAGCGTGCCAGATACTTCAAATCAAGTGTTGAAATTGATCCTATGCCTGCATTTGAAAGACGTATAGTACATGAATTTCTATCAAACGAACAAGACCTGAAAACAGAATCAGAAGGAACTGGTCCTAATAGAAGAGTAGTTATAAAATATTTAGGTTCTATTTAGTTTAATTTAAACTCCCAGAGATATGAATCTTTCTTATTCATGAAAAATAAGTAGTTTTCGTTTGTATCTAGCATTAATCTTATTCCATCTATGTCCTCTCCCCCTTCTACTGTTAGCGGGTCTAAAATAATTTCTGTTGCTCCTGAGATTGAATCAAACTTCCATATTTGATCAGAAAAAGAAATCTCACCTCGATACCATATGTCTGGATATTTTCCATTAGATACATAGCCAGGAGCAAGGCAGTATATTGCTAAATCATTCTTACCCCAAACACATTTTTCAGGCAACCCCTTTATTGGAACATTCGTTATATTTTTAGAAGTTACGTTTACGATAGACATTTCTAGGACATCGTTTCCATAAAGTACGAATTTACCAGTAGGACTAGTTAGAGTTGTAAGTCCCTTTATATCACTGAGCACTCTTGAAGTTACCTTTTTTGTGCTGTCTAGAAAATACATATATCCTGGGATTCCAGAAGATGGTTTTGTTGTTAAGGTTATAATCTTCTGATTAGGCCACTCAGTTAGCCATTCTGTAAAAGCAGAACTAAATATCTGATTCTTCTTGTCGCCTACTATGCCTGCTGTCGTACCTATAAATGAGTTACCTGTATTGAGAGTATAAAATATATTAAATAAATCAGGAGACAAAGATATGTTTGTCACATTTTCCGGCAAGAAAGAACCTTTTAATTCATTAGTGTCACTAGTGTCCCCTCCTAGAACTTCCTTAGGCAGTGTCCCTAAAAAAGTATCAATGGTTCTGTCGTCGGATTTCAAATATCGCATGACAACACTCTCCCCTTTGTTGCCAAAGAATGCTTCATGCACCTTAGGTATATAAGTTGAAGAAAAACGTCTTTCCTCTATTTTGTCTGCAAAAGTTTGATATACATATCCAGTTTCCTTAGCAACGTACCTTAGTGCTGTTGCAAACTCAGTTGAAGGAGGAGTTATTGATTTAGTAGGTAAAACAGTCTTACTATCGTCTAAAATTGGTGTTGAATCCTCTTCTTCATCAAATTCAGTTCCTGTCGTGTCCTCTGGCATAGGCAATTCCTTGAATCTTTCTTTTGAGAATATTCCATATCCAGCAACTGGCATCGTAGATACCTTTCTTAATCTTAATCCTTCTGTCGGCAATGTTGGTGTCGTATCTGTTGTCCCCTCTTCATCACTATTTGTATCCTCTTCTTGATTATTGTTTTTACCAAATGGATTAAATTTAGCGAAGAAATTGGTACCACCTTCGTCAGATATTGTCTCGCCTTTATTTCCAGAGAAAAACATAAAAGCCAAAACAGCTAATATTATTATAACCAACACTATTATTAACAATATAAAATTTCTTTTCGACATAATATTTATTCACCTGTCATATCACCACCTTCATTTTTACCTTTACTAAAATGCATTGCATCTTTTTGACTACTCCAGCCACCTCCCCAACCCCATCCTTCATCTTTCCAAAGTTTTACAAAGGCTGCTGGCATATCCGTTATTAATTTATTACCAGCTGGATTCGTACTAGGGTTTATGTCTACCGCTAAGCCATAAGCATGCCAAGAAAGCTTACCCATACCTCTTGCATTCCTGCAGACATAACCCCCCATTGCTCCTTTGTCAGCAACTGTTAGTGGAATTTTATATGATGGATTTAACTGTTTCCACCTAGCATCAATTCTTCTAAGACTTGGAACTAAATTTTTGTGTATACTAAAACTAGTACCAAAAGCACTTACTTGAACTTTGTCTGTGGCTTCACATGCAATTACCTCTGTAGTTCCACCAGTCTTTAATTTTAAATTAACCTTTCTTCTTACGTTTCCACTAGATGTTGTTGAAGTGGATTCGGGTGTTGTTCCTAATCCATCCTCACCTGGTGTAAATGATAATTCCGTTGATGGTACAGCTACATCCAATTTCAACAAGTTGGGATTTATTGTAAACAATATTAGATAAGCACCTAATGCTATTAACAATCCCAAGATAGCATTTGTTATTCTTTTCTTACCTTCTTCTTTACTAGAAATGAGTTCGCTTGTCATATACTGTATTCCTCCCATTACAATCATTATTACAGCTAGAACGGCAGCTATGCCTATAGCTATCTTTACAATAATGTTTATATATTTACTTAACGCATTTTCTTGAGCTGGGTCAAATGACTTGTCTTCAGATAATGGAGCCAAATATGTATACCCAGTATCTATCGTACTAGGATCAACACATGCACCAGTAGAGGTTTTTATTTTTGGGGGAAAACATACATCTAGCACAGGAGGGTTAGTTATCGTCTTTTGAACTGTCATTTTTATTGTTCCTGAAACAGTTCCTGTGTAGTTAGGCCAAGATGTAGTTGAGAAGTTTATATCATGTGCGCCCTCTATTCCAGTATTAAGTCGGATAGGACCAAAACCAGAAGTACATATTCCTCCAGCTGTTGTGTTTATTACACAAGTTCCTATATTGCCTAGAGTTGGGCTACTGATAAACACAGTAGGCCCACCTGAAGGTATTGGGCTTGCTGTTATTTTTAGCTCGACTTGATCTCCTTGAAAAATAGTAGGTGGTGTCGAGTCCACAATATCCCCTATTAGAGTAGGAGCAGTGCTTGTGTTTGCTGTAACTTTGATTCTAGGATTGGTTGATGATAGGCTTTGAGTTGTTGTCCCATTAATGGTTAGAGTACCAGATATAGTGTAGGTTCCTGCTGATGTGGGGTAGAATCTAACACTACATGAGGTAGACATTATTCCACCTGTTGTAGTACATATAGTCGGGTCAAAACGGCCACCTGTGGCTGGAGTTTGTTTAAAAAATACACTACCAGATCCAGATCCAGATGTTGCAGTTATTACAGCAGATTGTCCTACTTGTAGATTACTATTATCTGAACTAAGGTTCAGTAGCTGAGCGCTAGCACTACCATGAATGGATAGAAAACATATAAGCGCTAATCCTAGAAATACTAATTTTTTATATATATTTTTCATATTTATTAAAATGATATATTAATTTCCTTCTCTGCTGTTTGGAATATTTTATTTAAGTTATTTACTTCTAGTTTTACGTTAGCAGAACCAGATACTCCTTCTTCTGTTTGTAATGGAAGCATATTTTTATTTACGCCCGTATTGTCAACAGTTGTGTTGTTTATAGCCCAATTAAAAATTAAATCTGGCCTTCTTATGTCTTTGGGTGATATAAAATACGGCGATGCAACTATAATGTCACTACCTTTTATGAAGTGACTATTGTTTAATACATTGTTCCAATCTATACCTAATTTCAAATCTTTCCGATATAGGTCTATAAATGGCTGGTACATACTTATGTCGATTCTTCCTGTCGATGAATATTGTTGGTCTGTTAAATAAGCAGTCACACCGATATTATTAGAATTTTCTAAATAATCATTCTTGTATATAAAATAGTTCTTTCCATAACCAGAATCAGTTGGCATATTGTTAAAATCTTTTTGCCAAGTATAAGATATATTTTTAGGATCTAATTTTACCCCACCAGAGGTAATCTCTGGCAGAGCCACAACCTTAACAAAACTGTCTGGGGAAGGTAAAGCCTTGCCTTTGTAGAAAGGGGGTACATAAGAATCCGTTGCTTCCCATAGGAGTACCATATAAGAAGGCTTTAAAACCGTGCTTACTTGAGATTCTTCAGTTTGAGATTTAACCTTTATAACAACCTTGGTTTCCTGTCCAAAATTAGGAGCTTTTAATATAAGAGACTTTTCTCCTACACCAGATAAAACACTTTTACCATCAACAAACCAAGTCATAGTGGCAATATCAAGATTCTCTGAGTAGCTTGATATGTAAACACTAACATCTTCTCCTGGTGCAGGATTTATAGGTATAGTATTAACTATAATACTTGTTGATTCTTGTTGTGCAAAAACAATCCCTCCAGTTAAGAAAAAAGATAGAGATATAAAACCAAGTATTAAAGCCTTTAGTCGCATTCTCTAATTATAAGATAAATCGTTCTCTAAATAAAGCTAGGCTTTGCCAACTTCTTCTGCTTCCTCTAGTTCTTGTTTAGATTTCTTTATTGAGAGTATCTGAGAAGGATCTGAAGTTATTATTTGATCTTCTGTATAAGAAGAAATAACCTTTATGGCTACGTGCTTAGTACCGGCAAAGAATATACCCTCTCCTACCCCTGACTCTAGTAATAGATACTTTTCTTCATCTGTTAGGTTAAATGTTTTCTGTAATACATCTATTGTACTTGGAGACTGCTTTAGAAGTAGCTGGATAGACGAGTTTGTAACAATAGGAACTCCATATGGGGATTTCATAAAGTCAGCTGCATCCTGAGTTATTGTTGCGAGTCCTAGGTAGTATTTTCTTCCTCTTTTTGCTATTGAGTACAAGAAAGAAGCAGTATCTTCTGATTTCATCATCCACCAAGCTTCGTCCACTACAAGGATTCTCTTCTTTAGATTTTTTCTTATGACGTTCCATATGTAGTGGGTAACTATATACATAGCTACAGGCTTAAGTTCGTCCTCCATATCTCTTACAGAAAAGACTACGAACTTCTTGTTTATGTCTACGTTAGATGGCCTGTTTATGAAGGTAGACCAAGAACCTTTTGTATATTTTGTTAATCGCTGAACTACAGATTCACTTCCTTCCATACCTGATAGAACCATTTCGAAGTCAGAAAGTAGTGGAGGTTCTATATTTCCAAAATCTGATTCTGGAGTTATGTCTTTAATTGCATATGTTTCTGATATAGCTCTGTCGACAAGGGCATCTTCCTCTGGAGTTAGACCTCCTAACATTAGACGGAACAATCCTACTAGGTTGATTATGTTCGAACGAAGAACATCTTCTGCTGTTTCATCTTCTCTTGGTATTGGTAGATCGAAGGGATTAATGTGGTGGTCAGAAGATAGTGAAATATTGAAATATCTTCCACCCACAGTATCAGCTAGGTATTCGTATTCCCTCTCAGGATCTATAACTATTACATCTACATCAAACATAAGCGATCTCAATATTTCTAGTTTTGTCGCATACGATTTTCCTGAGCCAGATTTTGCAAATGTAACTGAGTTATAGTTCTCGAGAGAAAACCTATCAAATATTATTAGACTTGAGTTGTGTCTGTTTACTCCATAAAGTATTCCCTTATCAGAAGTAAGGTCAAAAGATACGAATGGGAAGATACTAGACAATGGTTCTGAATTTAGTTTTTGATGTACTGATAAGAGATCATTACCTATTGGTATAACACTCTTGAATCCTTCATCTTGTTGGAATAAGGCAGGTTTGATGTAGATAAGTTTTGATTCTAAGACTGACTTTATTTCACTTTCTATTTTAAATAATTCTAATTCGTTGTCAGCATATATTGTTATATAGACACCCACGTCAAACATCTTCTCCTGTGCTTGCATTAGATTGTCTCTCAATGCTTCTAGGTCTTGATATGCTGTATCTAGTTTAGGGTCTCTAACCATACCCTTCCCCTCTCTTACGCTTATCTGGCTTTGCACTTCCGCTACTTTTTTCTGGAATTGTCTTAATGCCAGAGAGGTATCTATCGGGTGAATAAATATTGCGATATCAAACACCTTGTCTAGGTTTATTATTGGTGAGAACCAGTTGTCGGTAAGAAATCTAGGATAAGACATTATGAAAAATGTTCTAGCTATCTTGTCTCCTAGGTTTATAGATTTAGATTCTATTTTTAGCGCGGAAGGGGCTATTATATCTTGGAGTTCCAGCGTTGCTGATTCATATATCTCTTCAGGCATAACAGCCAACACAGAAGCCTGGGTAGCTCCCTCTTTTGTTTCACTTTTTTTACCTAATAAATTATCTAAAAATCCCATTTTATTATTGTTCTATTTTTATTTTACCTTCTGATTCTCCAGGATTGAAAACTTTATAAAATACTTCCACGACTTCTTCTGTTCCAAGTTGAGCAGATTTGATTCCACATCTTGCAAGTCCTTGTTGAATAACAGATACACGCTCTTCTAGCTGGGTTCTCTTTTCTTCGAAGTCTAACTGCTCCGCCGCCTTTAATTCCTTGGAAGTCTTCTTAGAGAAGAAGCTTCCAAAGATTCCATCAGAAGTTGGTTTGAGAGAAGTTTCTGTATAAGGTACTACAATAAAAAAGTTCTTAGTCATTATGCTTACTGATTCTGTAAAATTTCTAATGAAATCCAGATACTCTTTCGTTTGCAGTTTAAGAAGTGGTTCTGTCTGCACTTTCATTCTACTTTCTAACTGAAGAAGATATGGCCTGATGTCTAGTCTTCTGGATTCAATAGATATCTGCACATAGAAGTCCAGAGTGTTAAGGAAGCTCTGAAACTGTATTATCGTTGCCTTTTGTTCATCCGCTGATTTAAGTGTTAGGTTAACAGAATTTGCTAGCACAACAGCACGTAGCCCCCCGTCCTTAAGAACAACTACGCCGTCGCGTATTTCTTTTATAGGTACAAACTCTTGAGTTGCTCTTGCTCTTAATGCCATATTAATTTTCTTGGTTTTCTTCTTTTTTTAAATCAAGTACATCTAAGCTCCACGCCAAGTCTCTAAGCTTTCCTTTATCTAATTTAGGTGTTGGGGCTATCACTATCTCTTCTTCTAGCTTTTTTTGTTGTCCAGGTTTTGCTTTTCTTCTCTTCCATATATAAAGCTTGCTCTGAGTATAGTAGTTAAAACCATTCTCAAGCATATTAACCAGCGGTTTGTTGTTTGGTCTATAGAAAGCTAGGGCACAAGCAAATCCTGCAACTATAAGTATTGGTATTATGCCAGCAAGTAGCCCAATAAGTTTATAAATTACGAAACAAATTGCTCCACCACCAACTAGATAAACGAACTGTTTAAATGTAAACGGTCCGAAGATAGTATCTTCAATGTCTAAAAATTGTGGTACTCTAAATTGCATACTAAGCTCTTAATAAGAGTCACTCTTATTATAATTCAAAAATTCTTTAGTTCCTAGTGATTTATTCTACAGGCATCCTATAAGGATCTTGCTTGCCGTAAGATACTGGAGCCTTTGGGGTTTCTACCTTAGGAGGTTCTACTTTTGTCGGCGTACTACTGTCAGCTTGTGTATTTTTAGACATGTTGGCTATTGAATATTCAGTTTTTGTAGATGGTATTTTAAATGGTTCAGCAAGCTTGGATTCCGATATGGTTCCGCTTTTCAGCTCAGGAGTACTCTGGAGTATTTCCATCCCCGCCTTTTTAAATATTGCTTCACTACTTTCTGGGTTGGTGTACTTTGGGACAGGAGTACTCACTAGCTCGCTTGCAGACATCATGTTTTTCCTTATGTTTTTCAGTATTTTTTCGTTTATTTCTGATACTAGGGCGGTAGATTTATCCTTATCGAACCTTAATATGCTCTCTACTGTAGATTCAAGTTTTTCAGGAGACAACTTGCCATCAATTAGATCTGTTGTTATTTTCTCTAATTCCCCTATCTCTGTTATAGAAAGTCCCTTAGCCTTAGCTATCTTGAATAGTTCTTCCCCATAGTTTGATTTATTTACTGCTTCCTTTACATAGCCTGGTAGTTCTTCTAGCTTCTTCTCTAGCCCTGGGGTCATTACATTCTCCCCTTCTTTTTTATCTGGTTGGTTATTTTTATTAAAGGCCTCGTTTAATTTTGGAGTTATTTCTCTAAATATTTCAGTATTAATTTCTGCTAATACATTTTGTAGCACATCATCCTTTAGTTCTAGTTCCTTTGCTAGTATTTGCCCATATTCTCCTAAGTGAAGTACTCCTAATAATGCTAGGGTTGTTTCTGTTCCTAAAATTTGTACCTGCTTGTCAGTTAGAGAATATTTGCTACTAATACCCTCTAATGTTTTTAACCATTCCATACTAGAGAATTTTCTTTGTATGTCTTCAGGTAGCTTGGAGTAGTAAAGCCCAATATTTTTTTGTAATTCTTCTTGATCCATAATTTTAAATTAATTTTAATGATGTCCTCCTCCTCCACCATGTCCAGCGCTATGATCATCACCTCCACCATGTCCGTCCCCTGTAACCTTGATATCGAATTTTAGATTCTTCAATGTTGAGTCCAGTGTCGCCTTTAAGTCCTTCAAGAAATCTTTCTTGCTGTCTCCGTGATCAACACCAGTTAACTTCTGTAGTCCTGAACGCAATCCTCCTGAAGCATGTGCTGCAAACACTGCTCCCATAATAGGAGCTAGTCCAAACATAGCTGCAGCGAGACCAGCTGCAGTTAGTGCTCCACCCTTTAGGTTCCTTACATCATATGTACCAGAAGCTGCTCCTCTTCCAGCCCATCCTGCAGCTTGCCCGACAGTACTCTGAGTATCTTTACTAAAGTAGGCCTTTTCCATATGTACTCCATCGTGGAATTTATTAGGGTCTTTTCCTAGATTTTGTGCGTATCTATCAAATATAGCATTATTAATTGTTCCATCATTGTTTGCGGCTTTATTTATCATTGCATTTTCTCCAGCACTTAACTTTGATAAATCTTTACCATTAAATAAGAATTTAGCCATTTCTGATTTTGTTGCTTTTTCTTTTGCTGAATTTTGTCCACTCGTATCAAGATCTGAGTATTTCTTACCCTTCTCTACTTTATCAGCTGCTTCATCTAATGCATGAGTAGCGTGAGATTTGTCTTTTTTGTTTTGTTTATCCTTTGCATTTCCTCCCAACATTTGATCTCGTAACCAGTTAGAACCTTCTCTGCTTGCCATAATTTCTTTTCTAGTTTTAATGTCATAAGTACCAGTAGGAACGTCTTTTACACCCTTTCCTCTACCTTTTACTGTTTGGTTTACTATTCCAGCTTGAAGTGCCTTACCCCAAGTTTTCGGGTTCCAGTTAAGATTTTTCAGATGGGCATCTCTTGTGGTTTGGCTTGTTTTCATCATGTTCATAGTACTGCCAACAGTGTTTCTTCCTATGACGGCAGCACCTGCAGCACCAAGGGCTGCTCCACCAAGTGCAAGTCCTCCTAGCATCTTTGCGCCACTAATAAGGGCACCAGTTATTTCACCTGAAGCTTTTACAGAATATTCCTTTCCTTTCTTCAAAAAGATAAGTATCAAAAGTGCAGGAACGAATATGAGCATCAACCTAGCCACTATTCCCAGTTCTTCTTGTCCAACACTGTAAGAATCAAATATATCCGCCTTTAATATTTCTGAAACTAAGTAAAGTATCGCCATAAACACAGCAACAACGAATGATGTCTGGAAAAGTTTCTTCAGCCAACTATCAAAACCAATAGTGTCTATGCCTTTAAATGTCGGAACAGTCGCTGTGACAAATGCTATGGGCGATATCACCATAAGCATTATTAGTGTAGCCAGTCTTCCAATAAAACTTATTCCCACAATTAAGAATATCCAAGCTAATGAGTATGCGATTAAACCGTATGTGACAATAAGTGACGCAGCAAGCCAATTATTTATTGTTCTTCCTACACAACCGCCTGTACATCCGGCAGTTTCCCAGTTGTCCGGGTCACTCTTTAATCCATTAAAGAAGTCTGCGCTAAAAAAGTTATTTACTGCAAAACTAGATACCAGAGCTCCAGCTAAATCCTTCTCTTTTACACCTGTTAGCGTTGGATCACTCACTGGTTGATATTTTACGTGGTCTGTTGATATTTTATTATAGAAAATAAGACCTAATACATTACCAGCGTCTACTACCACCCTTGAAATAAATAAACTGAAGTTTACCATTAAGGCGATAAGTATCACCGAAGCCACAATCTTCTTTCCCCCACCATGCCCGAGTCCTAGTATTACTTGGAACGCTGCATAAAGTAGAATTAATATAAAAAATACATTAGAGAAGTCTCTTACTATCGTCCAAATTGTGCTTATAAACCCAGATCTGTAAACTTGATCACTTAATGTCAGAGCAGCAGCAGTATCAAATACCTGAGCAGTCATAAGCATTAGCCAAGATGGTATTGATACAAAAAGGAAATACATTATTTGTATAAAACACCCTATGATGAATGAGCCTCTAGATATTCCACATGTTCTAAGCATTGCCTTGAGACCTGTCTCAGTTCCATTGCTCTCAGATTCTGAACCGGTTGCTGTTGGTGTTGTGTCTGAAGAAAAACAATTTTTAATTATTGTTCCACCTGATTGGCTTGTAACCTGAGAGGCTGCGTTACATTCTGTCTCTGTTTCATATCCGACAGACATAACGTTGCTACCACCGAGAGGTGGCTGGAACTCGTAGTACCATCTTGTTTCAGCAAAAGCTTTTCTAGACTCTATTTTTATAGCAATCTTCTCACCATCAACTATTATTAAAGGAGAAAAAGGTGCAAGGAGAAATCCTAGCATTAATACGGATATTAAAATATAAGAAAATCTACTTTTCATTAATCAATCCTAAGAAGGATTATTACTATAAATTATAGCAACTAATTATGAAATAAACTATAGATCGTTGTTAGTTAATGTGCATTCCAACACATCATTGTCAGAGATTGTTATACTTCCATCTGAGGCACAGTCTCCTCCGAAAGAAGCTGAGTATCCTGTTGGATTTGTTTCAGTTACAGTATATGTTCCTGTAGCGTAAACATACTCAACATTGTTTAGTTTCTGACTTCCATTAACAAACAGCTGTACATCATCTGCTAAAAGTGTTCCACCATTGTCGTTTATTACTATTTTTCTTACAGTCAGTCTTCCAGTACCTCCAGATATGACATCATCAACTGTTATGTAACAAGTTTTATTATCACCAATGCTTAATGTAACGAACCCACTAGAAGAACAATCCCCACTGACACTTACTACATAGTCTGTTGGGGTAGTAACAGAAACATTGTGTCCTCCTGTGTCATAAACTAAGGCTATTCCGTCTTGTACTGGGGCACCATCCACGAATGCCTGTACATCGTTTTGTGTAGCTGTACCACCATTATCATTTATGAGAGTAACATTTACTGTTATTTTCGGTTCTGGATTTGTAGGAGGATTACCTGCATAACCACCTCCAGTGTCGCCGAAGTAACTGAAATCGTTAATGTTTGGATCTGGAGTTGAGCTCACTGCACTTGTTAGAGCTGTAAGGCCTTTATTGAAGAAGTGATTTAACAAAGCATCAAACAATGCTGCTAGGCTGTTTCCAAGTGCTGCACCGAGTTCGCCTTGTCTCTGCTTTGACCCTAGGGCTGTCATTATCTGGCTTGAAACGATTGAACCTGGAGTCGTAGCAACTGGACCTTCCTTACATCCATACCTTGCTTGGAACGTATTCTTCGCTACTCGCACTTGCGCATTCCATACGTCATTGTAGACTTTTACATCCATACCATTTCCAGCTGGAGGGTTGTAAGGTGGAAGTTCGCTTTCAGGGATACCTTGTGCTATTTTTTCAGGATCCCAGCTTGGATTACTCTTACATGCCTGTGGAGACAAAAATCCCATTCCTTGTTGTACACTATTTTTTAAGTTTTGAATTGGAGAATTTTCCCCAGATACCCTTGTAGCAAGTTCTTCATCAGCTATGATACCGAATCCTATAAAGTTATTTTGTGGAAATTGTGTATTAAGTGCAAAATCACTCCATCCACCTACATTAAAGTTTTCTCTTCTGTATTCTAATTCTGCTGAACTCTGATAATATTTACTTAAACTATACTGAGCATTTTGTTCAAATTGCCCCTTGGCTTGTTGTATTATACCCAGAGCATATTGTTTCCCAAACGGGAATCTAACTGGGTCGTATCCAAGCTGATTAACGATACCCTTTAATTGTTCCTTCGCTACATCTTTAAAGAACGACCCGGGGTTTTCTACGAAGAGTGGTTTCCCCCTAAAGCCGCTATTTATCCAGTTGATGGTCGACTGAGTTATCTTATCTAGAAGCTTTCTAGCTATAGCCATTAAGAACTGTCTTATTGTTTCTTTTATGACTTTCCATACTTCCTTAAGAAATAGTGCTGGGTCAAACACAACATCAGCAACTCCGAATATAGCAGAAGATTCTTTAGGCATAGAGAATATTATGAAAGCAGGAGAGAGAACTGCAATTATTAGAAAGAAGGATATTATTTTTTGACTCAATAAGTTTTTAAAAATCATTTTGGATATAGTTAATATTAATTAGTTTGACCTACTGCTACCTTTAATCTATTTAATGCACTCTCTAGTGCCATACCATTTTCTTCATACTTACTTGCTCCACCCATAGCAACAATAGGATCTTTTATTGCTAGCTTAGTGTTTGTCATATTTTCTAAGATTCTCTGGAAACTATTTAGTATATCTAGATGTATAACAGATAAGCCACTAGGAACTGTGAGCCCCTTCATTGATTTAATGGTACTTTCTATTTCTTTTGTTATTTGAGCAAGACCAGAGAAAGCCTTGTCGCTCTCTGGATCTAATAGGTATTTCTGTAGAACATCAGAAAAAGTTACATTTATTGTATATACCATTCCATCATAACCATTCTTATATAATAGAGGTTGTTGTTTGAATATGCTGTCTAGGGAATTTAAATATATTCTTGCGGACTCAGCGGTATTGTTGCCTGTCGTCTTTATGTCACTAAATAAAAACACCTTACTTACTGTAGGGTTCTCTATCTGTTGTGCCAAAGAAGATCCTAAACCATCCAGTGTTTCTTGGGTTAATGTTCCTGACTGGCTTAGTGTGGCTACTGTAGTGAATACTTCTCTTGAGAATTTGTCAGTCTCTGTTAAATTCTCTTCTTCTTCAAGTATACTACCGTCATCTATTGCTTCTACTCCCTTTAGCTTACTTATCTCTGTTCCATCTGGTACGCCGTCACCATCAGAATCTGTTTTTAGTGCATCGGTACCCCATAGTCCTTCTTCCCAATCAAGCACTCCGTCTAGATCAGAATCTGTGTTTACAACATCACTTAGAGTCTTATCTCCATAGACCAATCCCGTACTTTGACCAGCTTGGTTCTTGATTGTTGATTTAGTATTGAGTGAGAAAAGTAAAACCACTATCACTACAAATGCGATAGTGAATAGAATCCGCTTGTTATTAGATGTTAAATTCAATTGCACGTTTAAATTATAACACTTTAATCAAAGTCAACAAGACATGCTGTTGATAATAGGAAATTATTTAAGAAGACTTAGCCAATCATCTAAGCTTAAGTCTTCAGCTCTCTTGTCTTTAAATCTAAGAAATACAGTTTTATCAATATTATTATAATTTTTTAAATTATTACTTAGTTTCTTTCTTTTGTGTGAAAATCCTTTATGTATCAAGTCCCAAAAATCGTTTTCTCCCACCTTGCTGTCCTTGAATATTTTTTTAGATATATCTTTTATGCTTATTACAGCTGAATCAACCTTGGGTGCAGGTGAAAAATATCTAGCACCTACTTTCATAACCATCTTAGGTAGTCCATATGCCTTTACTGAGATCGACAATATGCTCTCTTTGGCATCTCTGGCTAATATCCTCTTCACTACTTCATGTTGAAGCATTAGGACCATAGTATTGGGGTGAGTTTCTTCTGTTAAGAATTTTCTCAAGATTGCTCCGGTTATGTTGTAGGGAATGTTTGCAATTATTTTATATTTATTGGACTTAAGCCCTACTAATTTCGGATTTAAATCCAAGATGTCGGCTTCTATTAGTACCAGTTTTTTATTTTGTATTTGTTCTTTGAACTTATCTTTTAGTATTTCATATAAATTTCTATCCTTTTCAATGGCAATCACTAATCCAGCTTTCTCTAGAATTTTCTCCGTAAGAGCTCCCTTCCCTGGACCTATTTCAAGTACCGTATCTTTTTTATTTATTTCACCAGCGTCTACTATATCTCCTAGAATCTTATCTGATTTAAGGAAATTTTGGCCCAGGGATTTTTTTGCTTTGTGGTATTGCATATTTATATATAAATTGTTTTTATTTTATTTACTCCTTCTTCGTCTAGTAAATCTCTAGGAAGATCAGTTATGAATTCTGAAGGAGTATTTATCTGTCTAGACCCGAATATTGTACGGAAATTTGCAAAACTCAAGAATAGTTTTTCTTTTGCACGAGTCAGAGCTACATAGAAGAGCCTTCTTTCTTCTTCCTGATCTTCTGGTAAGGTGTCACCTCCTCTTTCGTGAGGGAATAATCCATCTTCAAGTCCCGTTATAAATACATAATTAAATTCAAGACCTTTTGAAGCATGGATTGTCATTAGCTTAACCCCTAACGATTTTTCTCTTACCTCTCCTGTTACCATAAGACTATCTTGGTCTGAGGCCAGCGAAGCATCTTCTATTAGCTTCTCTATCCCAAGGCCATTTTCTAGATTGTCATATTTTATTGCTAGAGTAGCAAGTTCTTTTACGTTTTCTAATCTTTCCCTATCTTCGTCAGTGCCGTTTAAGAGTTCCTGCTCTATACCAGATTTTTTTATAATAAATTTTATTACTTCACTAGGCTTTGTTGTTTTTATCTTCTCTCTAATCTCATCAAGAGTTTCATAAAATTTATTAATCTTCAATTTCATTTTTATTGGTAGTTCTTCTGTATCGTTACTAAAAATTTTCAATAGAGTTACCTTACCTATGCCACGTGCTGGGAAATTTATTATTCTTTTTATGTCTGCTAAATTCTCTCTATTCATAGATGCTCTCAGGTAAGCTAAGGTATCCTTTACTTCTTTTCTTTCAAAGAACTTTGTTCCTAAAACTTGATAAGGGATGTTGTATCTTAGCATTGCTTCTTCTAGAGCTCGTGATTGAAAGTTAGCTCTATACAAAACTGCTATTTCTTCTTCCCCACTATCTTTCAACTCTATTATTTTGCTTGCTACAAAATCTGCTTCGTCACCTTCGTCGAGCGCTTCATATAGACCAATCTTCTCCCCATCTTTGTTTTTGGTGAATAGATTTTTTTCTGGTCTGTATTTGTTCTTTTTTATTATATGGTTTGCTACCTCTATAATATTTTTTGTAGATCTATAGTTTTCTTCAAGTAGAACTATTTTTGTATTTGGGTAATCTTTTTCGAAGTTCAATATATTTTTTAGATTAGCACCTCTCCATGAATAAATATTTTGATCTGCATCACCTACAACACAGATGTTTCTAGTATCTCCAGTCAATAACTTACACATCAGGTATTGCACTTCGTTTGTGTCCTGATACTCGTCTATATGTATATATTTCCATCTATCTTGATAAGACTTCCTTACTTCTTCATTCTCTTTTAGAAGTTTTACTGATTTTAACAATAGATCATCGAAATCCAGAGAGTTTTCTTTGTTTTTTCTTGATTCATATTCTTTCCAAACTTCCCCTACTAGTTGCCCAAAGAAATTATTCTGGGTAGCTTTGTATTCTTCTTCATTTGTAAATTTACCTTTTTCCCGGCTTATAACATTTTTTATTTTTTTAGGTTCGTATTGTTTAGGGTCTATGCTTTTCTGTTTTAAAATTTCCTTTATTATACTTATTGAATCACCTTCATCTAAAATACTGAAATATTTATTCAATCCCAGGGCTCTAGCATTTTCTTTTATTATATAAACCCCTAAAGAATGGAACGTGCTAATAAATGGAGTAGAGTCTTGGCCTTTGGTAATATTCTCTATGCTTTTCACTATACGGTCTCTCATCTCCTTAGCAGCTTTGTTGGTAAATGTAACAGCCAAAATATTATTTGGGGAGACTCCTTCTTTTATTAAATTTAGTATTCTGTGGGTTATAGTTTTAGTTTTTCCTGCTCCTGCTCCCGCTACAATCAAAAGAGGGCCTTCTTTGTGAAGTGCCGCTTCTCTCTGTTTTGGATTAAGATCTTTCAAATGATCCATCCATAGAATATAGCATAATTTTTAGAGCTTTAGCTGACTTAGTTTGTTTTGTTTTATTGCGTATTCTAAGGCACGCTTTATATATTCTGAATTTGTTTCTGCTCTAGATACAAATGTTTCTGCTTTAGGCTCTAGCCCTGTAACATCTTTGAGTTTCTTTAGGTATTTTATAAATGCTTTCTTCTCGTCAGTGATTCCCTCAGAAGTTATTTCATTTGATGCTGGGTTGTTCTTTATATTTTCCCAGATATTCATTTTTTCTCCGAAAACCTTAGATAGATTTTCGTTACTAATAGTTTTTACTTCTTGTAGCTCCACATTATTTAATCCGTAAGGGTTTTCGGAAGTTGGAGGAGTGTTTTCTCCAGGCTCTTCGTACTCACTCTCGATGTTTGGTTTTCTGATTTCTTTCTCAGGGTTGTCAGGCATATTCTCAGGTGTCTTTTCTGCGATGGGTTCATTGTACTCTTCTTCTGGGATATTACCTTCTTTGTAGTCTATTTCACTAGTTGGCTCTCTGTATTCTTCTGATTGAGATTCTTCTACTGAGACTTTAGGTGCGCCCTCTGTCTTTTCTGTTATTTTTTCTTCTACAGGAGAACCTTGCTCTGTTGTTGGTTCCATATATTCGTCTTCAGTTGGAGGGCCCATTTTATTTCCGTTCTCTGTTGTTGGTTCTCTATAATCTTCTTCAGTTGTAGAAGTTGACGGGTCTTCTTTCACTCCCTCTTCTATATGAGGTTTTTCTTCTACTGCAGGAGTCTCCTCAGGTTTTGCTACTGGCGCATCTTCCCCAGACTCCATATAGCCTCTTCTTATATTAGAACCTTGAACCACCTGTGTTCTATCTTTTATATTTTCTACACTTCCACTCTCTTTCTGGTCCCAGACTATCTGAGAACCCTGAACTTTAGATGTAGGGTCTTTTATGTTTTCTTGGCTTCCGCTTTCTCCCTCTTTCCACTCTATCTTAGAACCTTGCACCCTAGATGTAGGGTCTACATTTTTGTCTTCTATTTTTACTTCCTTCTCTGCTTCTTTTGGAGGAGTTAAGTTTTCTTCAGAACCTTTTTCTGTTTCAACAGGAACATACTCCTTCTCTGTTTTTACTTTAGGTTTTTCGAATCTGTGTATTCCCTTACTGTGGCCATCCTTAACTACTTCTTCTGGTGACTCCTCGACTGCTGGCTCAACCACAACCTCTACTTCTGGAGGTGTTGTTTGAACAGGAGGCACTACTTGTTCGACTGTAGGTTTAGTCTCTGGGATAGGTCCTGTTGGACTATCTTCAGTTAAATGTTTTCCTCCATCTGGACCCCACCAGCCAGTGTGTTCTCCTAGCCATCTGATTCCATAACCCATAGTTGCGAACCCAGCACCAACAAGGATCCCTCTCTTAGCTTGTTCTCTAATGAATTCTTTTTGTTTTGAGTTAATACTATCTTTTCTTTTGTTTAGATACTCTCGTAATCTCTGATCAATATCTCTTCTCGCTGATTTCTCTAGACTTGAAGATAAGACAGCGGCATTACTTAGCTTACTTATAAAATTGAATTTATTTTCTAGTGAATCTTGAGAATTGCCGAAGTTTACTAAGCCATTTTCTATTTTTTCTTTTGAGTAACTTAATCTTCTCTTTAATCTATCTAACGCTTCAGTCCTTTCTTCCTCTGTAGTCGCGCTTTCTAAAGACACAAGCAAACTATCTAAGCGTTTACTTAGGTTGGTTGCATCAACCACGTTGTTTTTTTCATCACTCTCATCTTTCTTGCCATGTCGTGCACCCCGTCTTCTTTCTTCCAATGTTTCTTTACCCTTTAGTTTTCCCTTGAAATATCCCAAGGTTCCACCAATAGCCATAGAAGATGCAAAAGTTAAGCCACCTAGGTTTGATGCAGCAAATGCACCCTTAGATAGACCTCTAGCTGTATAACCTATAGCCATAAATAATCTGTTGGCCATGTTTTTGCCTGTCAGATTGTTTGCTAAATTCTTTAAATCCTTAACATCTTCTCTCCAGCCAGACTCTCTTTCGAGGGTTTGAATTTCTTTCTCAAATTCTGGATGGGTGTTTAATAGTTGTTCCATCTGGATCCTGCTATCAATCTGAGAAACTTCCAACATAGCACTTCCCTTTTTATTAGGATCTTCTTTGCTTGATTTAAGTTTTAGTAATTCTATTTTTGATTGCTCGTATGAAGCTTTTGTTTCTTCATATATTTTCTTGTTCTTGTTTTTTCCTAAACCAACCTTGTTTTCTTGTCCCCATTCGTAAGGAAGATTCCTGAATTCATTAGCTGTGCGATTGAAGTCAACAATGACCTGTCTTTCCTCTACTGTGTATTCTTGGCCGTCATCTCTGTGATAAGATTCATAACTTATTCTGGTTTTATCTGTTTGGTTATCATAAGTAATTTCTTGTTCTTTTGCGCTACTCACTAATATCCCTAAGTTATCTTTTAATAGTTCCTCACCTTTCTTGCCGTGTATTAGAGAATTAAATGCTTCACTCTCTAAGTTCTTTAGTTCCATTGCCTTTATTAGAGATTCCTTTATACTAGTTTTGCTAATTTTTATCGTCTTAGCTATTTTCTGATACACACCCTTTGCTTCTGTATTAACTGCACGCATTTTGTTTTTGTAGTACACAGAATATTGAGTTTCCGCGTCGTCTTTTACGATATCTACTATTCTTTTCTTGGTGTTTTCTACAACAAACATCTTCTGTCCAATAGAAAGATCTTCAAAATCATCCCCCATTTTATCTTTTAGATTGTATTCGTTTAAGAATTCAGCTATTTTTTCTTCTGGAGTTTGCTTTATCACCTTCTTCTCTTCTTTCTTTGAAGATCGTCCTTCCCGTATTTCTCTTTCTAGGTCTATTTTCGCTCTATTGTGTTCTCTCTTTTCATTTTGTAGTGCGATTATCTCTCGCATTCTTTCCAACTTCTCCTCTCCAGATAATGACGTTAAACCTTGAGACATTTCTTGCTCCTTCTGGTTCTTCTCTTCTTCTACTTCTCTGACTTTATTGTTTAACTCTAAAATACGAGCCTTCTCTTCAGGAGTTGCCTTACCTTTAGTGAATGGATTGTTAAAATTAATTCTTATCATTTTTTTCAAAAATTATTTCTAATCCGTTATCTATTACCTCTGTCTTGGTGTTTTTTAGATTTGTATCCTCGCCGTGTTTTCTAGCCATATCTTCATAAATTCCCTCTAAGATTTCTGTTAATTTATTTTTGAAATCAAGCCTATAGTAGTGGCTATCGTCTTTTTTGTATTCAAATTTAGTGAACTTAACTTCGTTAGTTTCTTCTTCTTTTTCGAGTGTTGCTTCAAGGTGCCACTGCTTCTCGCCATTTGGATGTTCTTCTTTCCTAATATTCATTGTTAATACCAAAGAACCCTCAGCAGAATTTATTTCTACAAGTTCATCTCCGTCAGCTACCATTGATTTAGATTCTAAAAGTGATTTCATACCTTCTTCTATTTGATTCTTTAGATAACCTGTTTCTAAAATTATTTTTCTAAATTTCTCGCCTTCATTTACTATCGGTATATATTCTATGCCCGCTTCTTGCTTCGTAGATTCCTTCTCGGGTTCTTCTTTGGTACTTGCGTCTTCTTCTGCTTCAGGTGATTCCTGAGGTGCTTCTTCTTTGTTTTCATTTGTGTTTGCTACAACAGGTTCTTCTTCTGCTTCTTTCGGTCCTTGTTCCTCTTCAGTTTCTGATTCTATCCCCATAGCTTCGCCTAATGTCGCAAGACATTTCTTAGACCACTCTTGAAGTTCTGGTTTGTCTTCGTTCTTAGTCCATTCTTCCCATAGATCAACTATATCTAGTAGTTCCTTCTTGGAAGATTTTAAAACTGCTTCGACATCTGGCCAAGTAGCCTTCAAATCTTCCTTGATCTTATCTTTATTATTTTTTATATCGTTTACAAGATTCTCTAATTCATCATCTGTTGTGCATTCCCAGATTTTCTTTTCTATTTTAGATGCCAATGGTGCTTCCATTGATTTCTTTAAATCGAATGGTTTATAGAGCTCAGCATCTTCTCCGTCTTGTGGATCTTCACTGGCTAATATACTTTCCTTTTCTTCTTGTAGTCTTGCTCTACTTGCTTCTAGTTCTCTGAGTAATGATTCCTCAGTGGTTTTTTCTAGTTCTAGCTTTTCTAATCTTTCAGAAACCCCGGTTTCGGTTTCTGGGGTATTGAATTCAGCCTTTAGTTCCCCGTTTTCTATAAATATTCTTTTCGTATAGTTACCCTCTTTGTTTTCTATATAATCTTTCAAAAGATCAGGAACCTTAGGTAGCATGGGTTTTAGTTTTTTGTTTATGAGAAACTCGTCACCTGTTACTTTATGAGTTTTTACCTTTATACGCCCACCCTCGTTGCCAAATGTAACAGAGACAACTCCTTTTGCCTTTATTGTTTTAAATAAAATTTTACCTTCAGCTTCTATATCCCCGATAACTTCCATAAAGTCACCTTTCCCGCGGACTTCTAGTGAATTAATTTTTTTTATCCCTTCTAAATTTCTTAGAAGACTGCCTATACTTTCCTTAATTTGACTTTCAGAATATGAAACAGCACCCATCCTGTCTATCTTCTTGGAAGACAATTCTTGGATGTTCCTGTCTAATTCTCCAATTTTAGACTTTCTGGTTTCTATATTTTTCTCGAGATCTTCTAACTTAGATTGGTTTTCGTGACTCCATGCGTTAGCTCCCCTTTTCGAGGTATTGGCTAGCTCCTCCTTCTTGACAGAAGGAGACTCCTGTCCTCTAACCATCTCAAAAGAGAGCTCTTCAATCTTATCGTTGTTTATCTTTTTAGATTTTTCGTCGTCTGACATATAGCTTTATTATTATAAGGTTTATTACCTTTTTAACCTAATTTTTTGTTGAAAATTGGTATTATTATATAATATTTATAAAGATTTGTCAAAGTTTTTTTCCACACACGGATTGACTTTTCCCCACTTTTACGATACTCTAGTGGATACATACGGAAAGGAAGTTGGATTGTAAATTGATGAATTCGGAGAAGATTGTAACATCGTGAGAACCTTTGTTTGAAGAACAATATTTGGTCGTCCTCTCAAATTTAGCCTTATTTTACAAGGGCTCGAAGGAAATTCTCTCGATAAACACATAGTTTATTAAACCTAAATTAAAAATATCCAGTCTGTTCTTAGTTTCTTCACTCGTAGTGGGTGGAGGCTTTTACCCCGTACAAGCAACTGCAGGTATTATAAGTTCTCTTCTAGGAGAAAAGGCTAGCGCAGACTACCAAATTTCCCCAGAAACCCTTAAAAATTCACAGAATATGGACATATTGGAGGCTAAGGTCTCCTTTTTGTCTATTAAAGAGGACAAATCCTCTAAAGAGGAAGAAGGTATAGATACTAATTCTAGCCTTATAGTATCAAGTAACGCCCTGTTCCCTACTACTAGTCCAACAGAAGCACTTGGGATTGGAGGAAGTGATTTCGAATCTATAGAAGAAGATACAAGTATTTACGTTGTTCACAAGGGAGATACTGTCGACACAGTGGCTAAGCTGTTCGATGTGTCGCCAGATACTATTTATTCAGCAAATGAACTAAAGAAAGGAGACAAGCTAAAAGAAGGTGATGTACTGCTAATATTACCCTTCTCTGGTGTAGAACATACAGTAGCAAAGGGCGAGACATTACAAGGAATAGCTGTAAAATATAAGGCAGATATTGATGATATATTAAGCGCCAACGACATAGACGAAGGAGCAAAATTGGCTATAGGTGAAAGATTAATGATACCTGGAGGCAACCTATCTTCTGAGACTAAACCGAAAGGATCTTCTGGTGGTAGCAAGGGAGGTTATTCAAATATGCCTTCTGTAGCTGGATACTTCAAGAACCCTGTTCCTGGAGGAATTAAGACTCGTGGGGTTAAACCGGGACACAAAGGAGTAGATATAGCAGCTCCAATAGGTACTCCAATACACGCAGCAGCTGAAGGAACAGTACTTATAGCAAGAAATGGATGGAATGGAGGATTTGGTAATTATGTCGTTATACAACACCCTAATGGGGTAAAGACTCTATATGGCCACATGTCTAGATTAGGCACTACTCCAGGGGCAAGAGTAGCTCAAGGGGAAACAATAGGTTATGTTGGCTCAACTGGACGTTCTACTGGCCCTCATTTACACCTAGAGACAATAGGAGCAAGAAATCCTTTCTAAATTTAAAATAGTTTATCCACAAAAGAATCCCCTTAGGGGGTTCTTTTTATTTGTGCGGGATAGGAGAATCGAACTCCTTACCTCAGTTTGGAAAACTGATGTTTTACCAGTAAACTAATCCCGCAATACTCTATTTATATCAAAAAACCCATAAAAATCAACACCTAACTGTCGGGCCGCCGCGAATCGAACGCGGTCTAAACGGTCCCAAACCGCTTGTACTACCGGTATACTACGGCCCGAAAAGTAATCGAGATTATATCATAGAATAATATCTTTGACGACTTTTACTTTTGCCTTTTTCAAATTTATATCTAAAAAGACAACAATAAGATCGACTTCCCACTCCATGGATTCTGGTATGTTCCTGTCCAATAAATATGTTTGTATTGTCCTAGAGAATCTTTTCGCCTTCCATGGGTGCATGTTGTCTTCCGGTCTGTAATTGTTCGTTTCATGAGTAACATCTTGTATCGAAATTACTGATTTACTTTTTACCTCACAGAAATACAACTTACCTTCTTTTTCTGCGACAATATCTATTTCACCCCACTTCTTAGTATAGTTTGTTTCAAGAATACTAAAGCCATGTTTCATGAGAAACCTTTCGGCTATGTTTTCACCTAATTTACCAATCTTTTGTTTGTCAGAAGTGAATATTTTAGGCATAAATTACTTTGTTTCATGTAAAACATGTTTCACATGAAACAAAACTATAAATTTTAATGTCTTTTTCAATAGTAACCTTATTTTACAAGCTATTTTGCCAAAAATGAGTCCCTAAAAGACAATCAAAAATGTGTCCTTTATAAACATTACCAACATAGTTATCCACACTTTTCCACAAAATCCTTTAAAAACAAGCTATATGTAAAGGACAGAAAACTTTTGTGCACCCGGAGGGATTCGAACCCCCAATAACGGTTCCGAAGACCGTTGTGATATCCATTTCACCACGGGTGCAGTGTGATTAAAATTATACCTTATATATAAAAATTATCATAATATCCTTACTTTAAAGGATATTATGAGATAAAATTGCAATATACCCAATAAAAATATATAATTATAGTCTTAAAAGTAACAAGAGCGGTCATGGTTTAGTGGTAGAACACGTCCTTGCCAAGGATGAGACGGGAGTTCGATTCTCCCTGGCCGCACCAACAGAAAAGTGTCTCTTAATATACAAAATTTAATACACAAAATACCAGAAGAGGTTTCGCGTGTAACATCTAAGTTAGAACAGGGAGGATTCGAAGCTTTTCTTGTTGGTGGATGTGTAAGGGATATTATAATGGGTAGAGACCCTAAAGACTGGGATGTTACAACAAATGCGAATCCTGAAGAAATAATTAAACTATTTGAAAAGACTGTATATGAAAATAACTTTGGAACGGTGTTTGTTATTCAAGAAGATGTTTCACAAGAAACACTAAGGCAAATAGAAGTGACCCCTTATAGGACAGAAGCAAAATATAGTGATTTTAGACATCCTGATGAGGTAAAGTTTAGTGATAAAATCGAGGACGATCTAAAAAGACGTGATTTCACAGTCAATTCACTGGCTTTAAATTCAAAAGGACACCTAATAGACCTTTTTGATGGCTTAAAGGACATAGAAAAAAAGACCATAAGAACGGTCGGTAACTCCGATGAGAGATTTACAGAAGATGCTCTTAGGATACTTAGGGCTATAAGATTTAGTGTTCAATTAGACTTCTCTGTTTCACACGAAACAACCGAAAGTATAGTTAAGAATAGGGAGTTGTTGAAAAACATATCTTCGGAAAGAATCAGAGATGAATTCACAAAGATAGTTATGTCTAATAATCCTAGTATGGGCATAATGCTTCTTCACAAGCTGGGTCTTCTTGAATACATAATTCCAGAACTCGAAGAAGGGGTTAAGTGTGAACAGCTAGGGGAACATATATATGATGTATGGGAGCACTTATTGCATGCATTACAACATGCAGCAGACAAGAACTGGTCTTTAGAGATTAGATTAGCTGCTTTGATGCATGATATAGGTAAGCCAAGGACTCGCAGGTGGGATGGAACTAAGGCAGGAGGGAAGGGTAAATATACTTTCTATGGGCATGAAGTTGTGGGGGCAAGAATGGCCAAGAAGATAATGGAGAGATTGAAATTTACTAAAAAAGAAATCGAACTCGTCGAGAGCCTTGTCAGAAATCACATGTTCTTCTCTGATACTGAGAAGATAACCTTATCTGCAGTTAGGAGAATTATAGTAAAGGTTGGGAAAGAAAATATATGGACCTTAATGAATATTAGAGAATGTGATCGGGTAGGGATGAAAAAGAAAGAAGCTCCATATAGACTTAGAAAATACTTTGCCATGATTGAGGAGGCTTTAAGAGATCCAATATCTGTTGGAGCACTAAAGATAGACGGAGAGTTTATGATAAAGGAATTAAATATTAAACCAAGTCCTAGAATGGGATGGATGTTGCATGCGCTTCTAGAAGAAGTATTAGATGACCCAAATAAGAACACCATTGAATATCTTGAAAGCAGAATTCTAGAATTAGATAAACTAAATGATACTGATCTAAAAAATCTAGGAGAGAAGGGTAAAGAAAAGAAGGAAGAACTAGAAGAAGGGGAAATAGAAAAGTTACATTCTAAGCACGGTGTTCAAAAAAAGAAGTGATTAGTAGGACTAATCACTTCTCCCTTAGATATTTATTGTATGTGTATACAAATAAAATTATTGCAAGGGCTATACACAATAAGCCCATGACTATGTTGTAGGTGCTTACCATGTTTTTGATTTTATCTTATATTAACAAAAAATAGTTTTTTAATACACTTCTTGTTGGTAGCAAGTCTCACAGAAAACTTTTTCAGCGCGCTCTGGGGAGTAGGCGGTTTCAAATTCGTTAGTACAATTTGTTTCTCCATGGGTGTGGCTTTTTACTTCACACATACATGATCTATGCCATAGTTTACGGGGGTTTCTCTTTGCTGTTCTATCTTTGTGCCTACATTCGAAGTCCTTGTGCGGGATAGGTAGATTCATTCTTTTATAGAAACTCAATTCTCCTTTAGTTAGTCTAAAATTTTTACCACAATCCTTACATGCGAAAATCTCATTTAGAATATCTTCATTAACTGTTGATATGATTCTAGGTATTTTATCTTCAGGGATTGTTTCTTTTTTATATGTACCTGACATTTCGTTTTGCCAATTAAAGCCTTTTTCTACTGCTTCGTTCTTTGATATTCGGTAATGGTCATAACCTAATGTCTCATTAAATCCGAAAGGAGACAGGGAAGGTGGAAAAAATTGGCCATAGATTCCTTCACTCACCATACTGTCTTTAATTTGTTGTTTTATCTTCTGGAATTCTTCTTTTGAGTAATTTTTGTTTAATATCATGTATTCACCTTTACGAACAGCGTTGCATCCAATGGCGCTTGTTAGGTTGTGACAGTTTTCAGAGTACTCTACCTCGTTACAATAGAATACATATGCGCAGTTTGAGCATTTACTACTTTGTAATATGCCCATCATGTTGTAACATAGTTCATTTTTATAATAAAAATTGTTGCAGTCCATACTATCTATGGAGTCTTCTACGTCTGCCATATAAGAACAGTTTTTGGTGTCTGATGTGTCGAAAAGAAGCACTCCATCATAGCAGTTGTGTAGGTAATCTCCTGTTACATTATTGCACTTAGTCTGAGATGCATACTTAACTATCGATTTCTTCTTTAGTTCTTCGAATTCCTTCTTTGCCTGTTCTATACTCTCATAGCTAGAGAATATCTCGCCTTTTTTGTTTTCGAATTCCTCCTTTGAGTATTTCTGGTTTAAAATTGAATTAGAGATATTTCTTCCATTAACACAGAATAGGCAGTTGTTGGAGTTTCTCATGTTGTAGCAGAATATTAAATCACTTGAGTCCTGGCATTCTTGTGAGAAGAAACATTTGAAGCATTTCCTTACATCTACGCATTCATAGCACAATTCAGAATCATGAATCATTGAGCAGTCTAAGCAGTTCTTGCAACGCTGAATTAATCTACTATACATACAATCCTCATTGTATTCTGCAGCGAAAATAAGGTAGCAGTCTTTATTGTCGGATGCGCCGTTTGTATATTCACTTCTCACTGAATTTAGCATCATTAGAGCAAGTCGTGGAACCCTCTTTTGCAACTCACTGTATTGTTCCAGAAATCCCTTATTAGGGTTGTAGTCTATTCCATAATCTCTTGGATCCCACTTGTCACTCCACCAGCATTCATGACAGTACACTGTAAATGGACTAGTGGGAGAATACAACGACACCATGCTTTTCTTGCATAGATCACAGTCTCTTTTATAAAATGTCCTTTCATTTCTCCAAGCCAGCCTTCGCATAACTCTACAGTCTGGACAATCTAAGGGAGGAGGAGTATTAACTTGACTGTAAAAATTTAAATCTTCTTTTCGTATTTCAAAGTCTTTCTGGCAAGATTTGCATTGTTTTTTCATACACAAATGATATATCTATTTATACAAAATGTCAAATTATTTGGTCAAATAATATCAATAGAATCCTTATTCTAGAAGCTTTAAAACTTATATGTCTATTTTGTTGACAGTCATTGACAAAGTTTAGGGGTTAAAATATAATGGATTTATGGAAAATGAGAATTTGAATATAAAAAAGACCTTAGAATTTGTTGGTTTTTCAGATAAAGAAGTTTCTGTGTACCTAGCTTTACTTTCTTTAGGCAAGGGGACTGTTACACAAATATCAAAGAAAGCAGGAATAAATCGTCCAACAGGTTATCACGTCTTAGCATCACTTGAATCTAAGGAATTAGTTAAGGTTTCTGGTAAAGAACCAAAACAGGAATATGTCGCTTTGTCTCCAGATCAGATAGAGAAAATGCTACTAAAGAAAATAGAGAACGATCAAATATTTATAAGAGAAGCCAGAAAAATTATTCCTGAATTAAAATCAATTCACAATATTTCTGATAGACCAAAGGTTTCATTTTATGAGGGGAGAGATGGCATAGAGAGGGTTTACGAAGATACGCTTACATCTTCTGAACCAATAAGAGCATATGCTAGCGTAGAGAACATGCATGAGGGACTTCCTGGATACTTCCCTGAATACTATAAGCGTCGCGCTGGTAAAGGTATCGCAATACGAGCAATAATACCTGATTCTCCTACAGGGAGAGAAAGAAAGAATTTCGACAACAAGGAGATGAGAGAATCAGCACTGGTACCTCGTAAGATGTTCGATTTTATTCCAGAGATAAATATATATGATAATAAAGTCATGATTGCATCTTGGCGAGAAAAACTAGGGATTATAATAGAATCTAGTGAGATAGCTGATGCAATGAAGAAGATTTATGAATTATCTTGGTCAGAAGCAAAGAGGCTAGATAAAGAATTAGAAAATGATGTTAAGATAAAGTAATGAAAATTGGAATTTTTGATTCAGGACTTGGGGGACTCATAATCGCAAAGGCCATAAGAAAACATATGCCAGCATATGACTATGTTTATCTGGGAGACACTAAGAGAGTGCCTTATGGAAACAGATCTCATGAGACAGTATATGAATTCACAAAGCAGGGGATAGAATATCTTTTTACTAAAGAGAAATGTAGCCTGGTAATACTTGCGTGCAATACTGCTTCAGCTCGTGCACTCAGAAGAATTCAAAAAGAATATCTTCCTAAATATTTTCCCAATAAAAAAGTCCTAGGCGTTCTGATACCTTCTGCAGAAGAGGGAAGCATGTATAAGAAAGTTGGAGTTATTGCGACCAGAGGCACAGTAGCTTCTGAAACATTCCCTAAAGAGATTAGAAAAATAAGTAAAAATACAAAAGTTGTTCAGAATTCTGCACCAATGCTTGTGCCTATCATAGAAGAAGGGGAATACAAATTAGCTAAGTTGTTTTTAGAAAAATATTTAGAACCATTTAAAAATGTGGACGCGCTTATCCTAGGATGTACTCACTATCCAATACTCAAGAAAGAGATACGAAAATCATTACCAAAAAGTGTGAGAATAATTTCTCAAGATGAAATAATTCCTAAGAAATTAAAAGAGTATTTAAGAAATCACACAGAGATAGAAAATAAACTTTCTAAAAATAAAACCACGAAAATATTAGTAACAGATATAACACAGAACGTGTCTCTTCTGGCTAGAAAATGGTTTGGCAACACTAAGCCAAAATTAATCACTCTAAAATAAAAAA
>JAGORC010000032.1 GCA_018063015.1 Minisyncoccota bacterium | reverse complement strand
AGAAAGAAGCCGAAATAAGAGGGTTGGAAAACTTATTAGATGGCAGTGCTGAGGGAGCAACCTGTATATGTGAATCTGCGGGTCTTTCGGTATGCGACCATAACTGGAGCTTATGCAATGTGGTCAGGGATAGAATCAAACAACTCAAAGAAGAGCTTAAGGGAGGAAAGGATTAACTATGCAAGAACCTAAGACACTAGAAGATGTTTTACTAGATGCAAGCACTCATTACGAAAGGGTTTGTACTAACTGTGGTCAGGTTTGGTGGGGGCTACACTGTCCGCACGATGGCTACCAGAACCCTTGCCCTAATTGTGATAAGAAACCTACATCTGTGCAAGAGCTAGAACATAATACAGTTTGTGGTTGTAATGGCACTCTTGACCTAGATGAAGCAGAGCAATCTATTCAACAACTCATTAATGAATGTTTACCACCAGCTATAAAAATGACTAGCTTAGGAGAATACAACGACCAAATGGGCTGGTTAAGAATGGGATACAACGCCGCCCTAGATGAGATTCAAGCCAACCTAAGAAAGAAAGGACTAATCAAATGAGTAACAAAGAAAGACAAGCAGGAGTAGGTACAGACAAGCGGAGGCTACCAAAGCTTAGGGATGCAGAGAACAAGCTGTATGAACTACTGAGTACTGACTGGTGCGGTAATGATAGTCCCCCACTAACCTACCGAAAGATGACCTATGGTGAAGACGGGTGCGAATATGTAGTGGTGTTCGAGGAAGACAGTTCGGCTTTAGGCTTTGGTTATCCTGACGAGTGGAAGCTGTTTATAGACCGCAAGAACTTCCATAAGGTTGTACGTTGGTACTTAAAACAGTGGGCTTGGGGAGATTGGTTTGGTGTGCGCAGATGGCTTTGGTACAAACTGCTTCATAGAAAGGTGGAGAGAACTATTGCTATCGGAAAGAAGATGAGGGGAGAATAGATATGTCAGTAAATGAAGAGTTCTTAGGTAAGGTCTTAGAGGAATATAGGCTAAGGTCAAATGTGGCTTACTCTGAGCTAAACATCGGGTCTTATAAACTTCAAGAGTATAAGAAAGCCCAAGAGAGGATAGACAAAACCTATATAAAAGCTATATTCCAACACTCCCAGCAAGAGCAGGAGAGAGTTGTAAAACAAGCTAGAGCAGACCAACTTAAAAAACTTTGGAATGCAACCCAGCACGACATAGTGCCAGAGGGTACGCCACCCAGAGATATGAGCGAAGAACTACATAAAATGATTAAAGAATTGGAGGAATAAAATGAGTAACCTAGAAATACCACCAGAATACAACTGGGCACAAATAGAAGTTATCCTTTACGCTTTAGAGAATATAGACATTTCTATGTGGGATGAGGGTTACCGAGAAGTTTATAAACACCTATATGAAAGGTTCCGTAAATTAAAGGAGGAATAAAATGAGAGTAATAAAATTTAGAGGGTGGAGCAACGAGAAGGCGGAGCACTCTGACGGGTCCCCATATATGGGGTTCTGGAAGTGGGTGGCTTATGACTCAAACACGAAGGTTATGCAATACACGGGGGTGACAGACCGACACGATAAAGAGATATACGAAGGGGATATTCTCAAGACCCCAACGTATGATGCCTGTGTTGTGGAGTGGAACGGAGATAAAAAAGGCTATGTTCTAAGAGAGATAAGGGCATCAAGCCCCTTCTACGCTGCAGATTTGGTCACAAGCCAGGACTTGAGACAAATAGACTTCAACGGGTTCTATGAGGTAATCGGTAGCATATACGAGATTAGAGACTTACTAAAGGAGGAAATAAAATGAACACACTACAATACTTTTACTTACCACTAAGCATAATAGCTACAGGACTGCTATTCTTAGGGCTTGTGTTCTACATACAAGGCTTAAATAAAGAACAATTTATACACCTATACGACCAGATAACTAAATTAAAGAAAGCAAGAGGATTGAGGTTATCGGTAATATATATTAAAACCCAGAACTATTTAAACACAATTCAAAATGACATTAATTCATAGAATAAAATATAGATTTAGTGAACCTTATAGAATACAAACAGGAGTAGGGTTGAGTGCTATACGCACCAAAAGAGAATTGAAGGCATTGATTAAATTTTGCGAGGAAGAGTTAAAATCGGATTCAATAGGGCTTAACTCTCAGAAGCAAGAGATATTAAAGGAAACGATCTCGAAATATAACAGCCCCGATGGCTGTGTAATAAGCTATATAGATAGTCATATCGAGTGGTATTGGAATTAAAACTGAATATAAAAAACTAAATTCAGAATTAAATAGATAAAACGTATTATGGATAACGAAAATATTTACGAGGTTATAGTAAGAAAAAAAGTAAGAACGGTCGATTATAAAGGTTGCCCAGAAAGAGTGTTCAAGACAGTCTATAGGCAGAGGATAGAGGACTTAGCGTTAGAAAGGCTTATAATAGCAATAAATAAAGGACAACCGGATGAGTAGCCACCAATCAGACTATTGGGTTAAATGTAGGGACGATTGTATCACTTCTGGGTGTCCGTCACATCAGATAAACCTTCAAGCTAACAATACCACTGATACTCTTAGTTATACAAAAGGAGGCAAGGTTTTATTTAGCATGGATTTTGACGAACTTAAACAGTTTATAGAAGAAATATATGATATGAGATATTGGGTAGAAGTCGAAAAGATATTTAATGAACTCGGAGGTGGACAACTTTAAAAGACATTAAATAGTGATTTTATAAATTAAAGCTTGGTTTTTATTATAAATAGGCTTATAATAAAAAGAGTAAAAAGTAAAAAAAGGAGCAATATGAATAATTATAATGAGGTGGCATTTAAAGGTCTTTTACGAGTATTTTTAATTGGAGTGGCAGGGATATTGATATCAGCGTTTGTAGCGTTATTAATATTTGGTAAGCCTTTCTTTTCAGAGCAAAATGTCTCAGGGGTAGTTTATAACACTACAAATAATGGCTTTATTTCAGGGAATACTAATTTTAAGATTAGGGCAAGTGTTGATACATATATCAACGAAAATAATGAAAGTTCTTATTGTTTACCTCCAAATTCACAATATAAAGAGCTTGTAAACAAAGCTGCTAGTGATAAGAATATCAAAGTCCAGGTCACGACTAAAAAGGGTTTTTGGTGGGCGAAACCTTGGACATGCATTGATAATATAGAGGTTAGAGAAATAAAATAATATGCAACAAAAGAACAGAGACATAATATATAATCTTCTAATCTCGATAGTTGCCACTACATTGATAATATTCGGTGTTGCCTGGGGCTTTAAACAACCGGGTAAATTAGGCAACCTATTTGAAGGAAAAGGCACTACTTATTGCGTAGAAAAAAAGAAAGCTGTGAAGATACAACCAATCTATGAGGATAATGGGAAACATGAAGATGAAAACTATAGGGTAGAATATGATGACGGCTCTATAGAGGCTACAAGCCGGGGTGACATCAAGCCTTATACCTGTACCAAGAAAAAGAAAGTTAAAACTAATAACCCCGACCCTTCTTGGAAAGCCGTTGATAGATTCGATGTAGTGGACTGGGCTAGTTAGAATTTGATTTTAAAGTAATTTTTATATATAATAAGAATTAAGAAGATAATCAAAAGGAGTTAATTATGAAGATAATAGAATCAATTGAGAATAGTTTAAAATTTGATAACGGCTTATATATAAAAGGTTCTCACGAACAAGACTGTTGCGAATATAATTATCTAGATTTCGAACAGCTGCCAATAGGAACAGAGCTTGATGATCTTACACTGGGGGAATTAATTGATGCTATAAGCCTTAAAGACGATGGCTTCTCAATCAATGATAAATCTGGGACGCCTAAATGGGTACAAGCTAGAAGTTCACAATATGGTTTTTATAGTAATAGGATAGGGTTAAAAATAGGCAATGGTATCCATAACATTATTTTGAACAAAGGATGTTCGGATTATCCTAGTGAAATATTTGAAGGAGAAGAAAATGAGTAAAGAATACGGAAAAAACATCTCGCCTATATTTGAAGAATTGTCAGATGCTTTATGGGAGATTGATGCAAGAGAGGACAATGAGCCATATGAATATGGTGAATTTGCGTTAAACCACGCTACCAAAATTTTCATGTCGGTAATTATGGACAAATTATGGACAAGAATGCAGGCCCAAGACTTGGAGCCTGAAGAAATGGAAGCCCTCACTATTAAACTGGGGGAAGGGCTTAAACAATTAATAAGAGATACTTTACATATCGATATGGGAGATGAGTTAACAAGGGAAATCGAAAATAAAAGGAGTTTAATATCCGAGCGAGATAAATAAATCAGGTTATGAGAAAATATATACATACTGCAAGGTGGGCTTATCTAGTTAATCTGATAAGCGGTGCCAAACCAGCGAATTTACAGAAAAAGCTAGCTGAACAAGGGTTTAGATTCGAAGGGGTGGGCACTCGTGTAAAGAATTGGAGGGATAATGAATAAATATAGAGTATTCTATAGAGCTATAAATCGGGTTGGTAGCCACGATCTTGACCAAATTGTGACAGAACTTGTTAATGAAAATACAAAATGTCCGAGAAAAGCATTTGGGGATATTAGGGATATCAAAATAGGGATGAATTTTGTGGAGATCGAAGAGGAGATTTATGCTATTGTTTTTGATCTTGATACTAGAGAATCGCAATTATACTGCATGAGAACCGGAAGAATAAAGAAACCTATATTGTTAAATAATTTATAAATTATTTAATGCCAGTAACGTACCCCATAGGTTGGCAGGAGTGGGTTATGGGTTTTATTATAGCAAAAAACCATTTCGTGGACGTGCACGAAATGGTCTACAGGTTAATGGCAGTCTGGAGCACGTCCGCTTATAATATAAGGTATCTGTCTATTGAGGTGGGCTTCATGCATTCTAGCCTCTCTACGG
>JAGORC010000010.1:16317-19544 GCA_018063015.1 Minisyncoccota bacterium | reverse complement strand
CTGATCGTAAGCTTTTTAACGAAACGGTCTACACACCGCTGACTGAAGCAATAAAAATTTTAGAAGAAAGACAGAAGGATAGTAAACTTAGAGAAAAAGTAGAGGAATTATTAAAAGGTGATATACCTGAGCCCTTAAAGAAGTTTGATAAGTATGCTATAAACAATAAACAAGTTGCTACTCCTAATTTTGATACAAAATGGTTTATAAAATTAACAGAGCAATTCAATTTAAAACCTTATTTCTCAGAATACCTAGAAGATAAATTCACATCAAATAACCCATTTAAGCATTCTCTTGGGCAGATTATAATAAATAAGAAATTAAATACTAAAGGAGAATCAATACAAGAAAAGGTAACTGTAATAGATTTTAATAAAAGTAATGGAGTTCCAATTAACCAAGTAAAAACTTTATGGGGAGAGAACTTAGTAGATTTTCATAGAAGATTGTTTGATATTTATCAATATAAAACTGGAGATTTTATATTTTATGATGTATCTAACTGGTTAAAGAGAAATGGTGCGAAAGCTGAGGATTATTACAAGAGAGATATGTTGTTGCTTGTATGTCATGGGATTCTTTTTGAGAACTTTTTATTAGATGGTGAAGATGGTGGATTTAGCAAAAATGTTCTTTTACCAGCAATAGAAGAAGTTGAAGCACTTTTAGGATGTAAACCACTTATAACACCGATACCCCCTATGGACATAGAAGATGATAACATATGGTATTCATATGATGAAAAAGTTAAATTATTAATTAACCTTAAAAATTAAGATTAAATTATGAATATAGGAATCAATACGTGTTACACATCTTCCATTATTGATGGTATTAATAATAGTTTGATTTTTTACTCCCACCTTATTCCAGTTTTCTTCTCCTTAGGTTTATCCTTACTTGTTTTCTTTAAAGCAAAGAAGAGTATCTTCTCTAGAGCATTTCTAGCTTTTTCTGTTGTCTTCTCTCTTTGGCTGATAGGAGATTTGATAACCTGGGTATCTAATAATTACCATCTTATATATGCCGCTTGGTCTACATTAGTATACTTAGAAATTTTGTTTTATGTTTTAGGTCTATATTTTGTTTTCGTTTTTGTACGTAGAACTGACATCACATTTATTACGAAAGTGTTGCTTTTTGTAGCAACACTAGTACCTTTCTATTTAACCATAACAAATAGCTCTGTTTTAGGATTCAATTATCCTGTTTGCGAAGCTTTCAACAATATAAGTTTGGATAAGTACAAGTTATACATAGAAGTATTAATTCTCTTGATCATGTTGTTTTATGTATTTCTACCATTTTTCAAAAAAAGAATATCTTATGATAAAAAATCAAGTGTAATAATACTTGGGTCAATATTCCTTTTTCTTTCGGTATTTGGTGTTACTGAATATTTAGCAGCATTAACCGGCAACTACGAGATGCATTTATACTCTCTTTTCGTAATTCCTATATTCTTGATTGCTATTACGTACGCGATATTTAATCTTGATGTGTTTAACCTCAAGATAGTAAGTACATACTTCCTAGTGTTCGGATTCCTAATACTTACTGGCTCCCAGCTTCTATTCGTGACTGACTCTACAGACAGGTTCTTAACAGCGCTTACACTCGTGCTATCTGTGGTACTTATGATTTTCTTGTTCAAGAACCTACACAAGGAATCAGAACAGAGAATACACATCGAGAAGCTATCTGAAGAATTGTTTGAAGCTAATGATAAATTAAAAGGTCTTGATAAATTAAAGACAGAATTCCTTTCACTTGCATCGCACCAGCTACGTAGCCCACTTACTGCTATTAACGGTTATGTGTCTATGCTTCTTGCGGGAGATTTCGGGGAAGTGAATGATAAACAGAAGGACACAATAAGTCGTGTGTATGAGTCTAGTAAACATTTAACAAAAGTTGTGAATGACTTGCTAAATGTGTCTAAAATAGAACAAGGTGGAATGCAGTACGTTATGGCATCTTTCGACCTTGAAAAGGCAGCACAAGACATAGCGATAGATTTATCTATAACTGCTTCTAACAAAGGTCTCAAGGTGGATTTCGAAACAGACAAGAAGTCACCTTATAATGTAAAAGGAGACATGGAGAAAATCAGACAAGTCATAATAAACCTATTAGACAATTCTATAAAATATACTAATAAAGGGGGAATAAATGTGAAGCTTACCAAGGATGAAACTAGCAAGAAAATACTTCTTGCGATAACAGATACAGGAATGGGAATACCTAAGGAAATCATAAATACTCTATTTCAGAAATTCTCAAGAGGTGACGGGGCAAGGATGAATACCAGTGGATCAGGACTAGGATTATACCTAGCTAAGACTATAATAACTGCTCACAAAGGTAGAGTATGGGCTGAATCTAAGGGGGCAGGGCAGGGTTCAACCTTCTATATAGAGCTTAATCTAGCTTAGTGCAAAATCGCTAAAATATGTTAAAGTAGTTAGGTTCTATGTTGTTAATGGAGACACGGCTATAAATCATAAACTGCTTTATGATTTATCTGTTTAGCTTTAGCTAATGAACTTATGCCTTGGCAAAGTTCAAAGGAGCCTTAGGCGAAGCCACGTCTCCAAAATAGAATATTTTGGAGACGTGGCTGAGTGGTCGAAAGCACCTCACTGCTAACGAGGCAGGGCCTTAAAACCCTCGACGGTTCGAATCCGTCCGTCTCCGCCAATAAATTTATGAAAACATTTAAATCAGTTTTAATACTAATAGTCGTCCTATCTCTATCTGTAGCGGTGCTTGGCGCGACTAAAACGAAGAAAGATGCCGACTTTCTAAGCAAAGATTTAGAGATTGATTTGTCTCCTGAGATTAAGTCGGAGCAACTTTGTTATATCTGGAACACTGAAGCAGGAGATAAGGCAATGCTTTCAGTTGATATAAGAGATGATAAAGCTATAGGAGAATTCTACTGGTTACCATTTGAAAAGGATTCTAAGACAGGAATATTTAAAGGTAATTTATCTCAATCAGGTGAAGCGTCTCGCACTATAAATGGTATATGGGAAACTAAAGCAGAAGGAATGACAGCAAACGAAGAAATAAAAATTATCCTAGAAGAAAATATTGCTAAGGTTGGATTCGGAGAAATGAAAGACAGAGGAGATGGAGTGTATGTTTATGCCAATACAGACGATTTATCATACGAGCCCAATCTACAGAGAACAGACTGCGGAGATGAGGCAATGGACTAA
>JAGORC010000010.1:0-16217 GCA_018063015.1 Minisyncoccota bacterium | reverse complement strand
CAGAAATGGTTGCTTAAGACTGGAATAATTTGGCATGAGAAGGGAAGACAGAAGTACCATATTGCTTGGTTAAAAGAAGGTAAGACCCTAGAAGACCTGAAGAGACATCTTCATGAGAAATGGGGATTCGGTAACCACTTCGTAGCTTGGGCTGATGATGGGCAAGTTCTATCTTGGAGAAAACTAGCTGATTTCAAGGATCAATATCATCTTCGTGTTTTTTCTGATGGTGAGATAAGAGGACACTTCGAATACACTCCTGAAGCTCACCCCATTGACCACTTCACTGAGAAAGGAGAGATAGACAAGCAGGAAGATTTCTTGAAATTTTTAGGAGATTTCGTAAGTGACAAGAAGCCAGAAAACATGCATTTAACAATGGATCCAGATGCCTGGAACCCAGACTCCGAGGTAACTATATATTCTAGTATTAAATAATGATTACTTTTTTCGGTTTTGTTTTTATAGCGTTTGTGACACTAGTGGTAATTTTTCTTTGCCTCGCTTTTCTTACACCTTTTTTCTCAAAGGTACCATTCGTTCCTGTTAGAGATGCGGTGGTAGATGAGATTGTTTCAAAGATGGACATCAAAGACGGAAGTGTTGTCTATGACTTAGGAGCAGGGGACGGCAGAGTGTTATTTGCTTGTGCGAAGAAATACCCCAAGGCAAGCTTCATAGGTGTAGAGAGAGCTCCTTTCCCATATCTAATATCACAGATATTGAGAATATTTATGCCAAGAAAAAATTTAAAATTAAAATATGGCAATTTTTATAAAATTGATTTAACTCAAGCAACCCATATATTCGTTTATCTTTTCCCTAGAGTATTAGACGAACTTCTACCAAAGTTCGAAAAAGAATTAAAGAAGGAATCTTTAGTTTACTCTTGTGATTTCAGATTCTCCAAGAAAGAGCCAATTCAAGTATTAGAATTGAAGGCAAAGCACTACCAGCTAAATAGGAGATTGAATATATATAAATTCTAAATCTTAGGCTTGGAATCTGGCATTACTAGGTCCCATAGCTTACCCGCTACATTGTTCGGCTCTCCAAACATTACATAGTGGTGTAAGTCGATAAATGGTAGAGAATTGCATTCTATTATTCCTGAGTGCTGTTCTTCTTTCCAAGACTTAGAGATGTCTTCTAATATGAAATCAACTCCAACCAATGGATCACCTAAATATCTCGCTACGTGTTCAAGCATCTCTACGTTATCAGGATGCACAATAGGAGTTACTTCTGTGGTTGTACCTCCACATCCTCTACTTGTTTTCTGAGAGAAGTACACAGTTTTACCTTTCACTGGTATATCATCCATGGTTATACCTTGGCGATGTAATTCCTTCTCTGCTTCTTCATCTATAACTATTTCATGGAAAATTGGTCCTTTACGTAGTGGGCGTTCGTTTTCTTTCTTCCATAAATCTCTAAGTGTTGTCACTCCATCACCTACAACCTCTGGCTGATCACGTCTGACCACTCCAGCAAGCTTACCCCCAATGAGCGTTCCTCTAAAAAGGTATCCATTTAACTCTTCCTCCACTATTACAAAAGGGGATAACTTCTTTGCCTTCCTGAAGCCCATAAGTAAATCTTCTTTAGTGTTTAAGTGAATCATCGTGTGTCTTGATCTTGAGCCTAGGTTTGGCTTGGTTATTACAGGCTTTCTGATTCTGTCGAATATTTTTAAAGCAGTTTTGGTTCTATATGCTACTCCTCCCTGGGCGACAGGGATACCTTCTTTCATGAATTTTTCTTTCATTATTCCTTTGTTGTCCATCCAGTTCATAGCATCTGACTCTCCACCTTCTGGCCTAGGTAGACCATCGAAGGTTATAGTTATGCCTCTGTATTCAGCTAAGAATATTTCACCTATTGGACCCATTCTGAATTCCTTCATGTTTATTCCTCTTCGAATGGCTTCCTCCCAGAAGCATTTAGCTCTTAAGCTATTCTTCTCTTCTGGTTTATAGTTCCAGTGTCCGAGTCCTAAGAGTATGCATATCTTCAAGAAAGGTAGTGTAACTCTGTTTGATACTGCTTCCGCTACGTTTCTAAAAAGTAGGTCCATAAAATTATAAAAAGGTTGACTAAGCCACCCCACAACCACGCTTGTATACGCTATCCAATGTAATTCCTGTGCTGGTTCGCAATCTTTGCAATGTTTCATGGGAATAATTATAGCAGATTTAGTGCGCTATCGTAAAAGCTATTATTTTCTTAGTACCAGCCTCCCTTAGAACCTTCCGTGCTTCTTTTAAGGTTGCACCAGTCGTTGTAACATCATCAATTATTACTATATCCCTTCCTTTTATGGATTCCGGGTTATCTATTTTAAAGCAATCTATTATGTTTTCTAATCTTTGCTTCCTATCTTTTATTTTTGCTTGGTGAAATTTGTCTTCTTTTCTTTTTAAAACATTTTTTATAAGTGTTAAGTTTTGATTCCTGTCTATTTTCATTATTTCATCACAGATTATTTCTGCTTGATTGAATCCGCGCTCCCGTAACCTTCTACTAGAAAGGGGAATTGGGATTAATATTGGGTTATTGAAATTCTCCATAAGCATTTTCTCTGCAACTTCTTCTAGAATTCTAGAGTATAGTGCATCAGCGAAAACCTTAGCTAGAGATGTTTTGCCTTTGTATTTTAGAAACCATATGGATTTCTTTATGGGTGGATGACGGTAGTCATATATTGGGAATATCCATTTTTCGGTCTCTCGCTCTGCTTCTGGAGATAAGGATAAGCACTTAGAACAGATATAAGCTCCCTTAGTTTTACAGGAGACACAATTCACAGGAAAAATAAATTCTAATATGGTGTCTAAAATAAGCATATATGTTATAATTACTAAGCATTTTAGCATAAAACAGAATGGATAATCCCTTAAAAAAGATATTTCAAAGCCTCAGTTTTGGAGGTAGCAGTAACCCTTCTAGCGCTCTAGGGATAGACGTGGGGTCTTCTGCTATAAAAGTTGTAGAAATAAAGAAGAAAGAAGGTAGAGCAGTGCTTGAGACATATGGCTCCGTTGCTCTTGGACCTTATGCAGAACAAGAAATAGGTAGGCTTACTAATTTACCCCCTGAGAAAATAGTTGAAGCATTAAAGGAGGTTTTGAAACAATCCGCTGTCTCTACTAGTTCATCTGCACTGGCTATTCCTATTCAATCAAGTTTGGTTTTTACCATAGAGATACCATCCCAGGTAAAGGAAACAGACGTACCTGCTGTTGTTCAAACAGAATCCAGGAAGTTTATTCCTGTACCTCTTACAGAAGTATCCTTGGATTATTTCATGCTACCTAAGAAAGCATCTTCGTTTGAAGAAGAGAACAATCCCGATGTAGCTCATCTTCCAGGGGAGAAGAATGAAGTACTAGCAGTAGCAATACAAAATGATGCAATAGAGAAATACAGATCAATAGTTTCTGGGGCAGGGTTGTCTGCTTCATTTTTTGAGGTTGAAATATTCTCTTCAATACGTTCTAACTTCGAACACGAATTATCCTTAGTGCTTCTTATTGATTTCGGTGCTTCTAGAACCAAACTATCTTTAGTAGAATTTGGAATGGTTAAGAGTTATCACAGTATAAACAGAGGAGGTTCAGATATAACAGAATCAATTTCTAGATCTCTTAGTATATCTTTCGCTGAAGCAGAGGATATGAAGAAAGAATACGGTCTCTATGAAAATCCTAAGGAACAAAGCCTCGCCGAGATAATAAAAGTGCATTTAGACTATATCTTTTCAGAAACAAATAGTGTATTATTAGCTTACGAGAAGAAATACAATCAAACTATCAGCAAGGTAATACTTACTGGAGGCGGTGCACTTCTAAAAGGTTTGCAAGAAGTTGCACAGAATAATTTCCGCGCAGACGTTGAACTAGGAAAACCTTTCGCAAAAGTAAGTTCTCCAGAATTTCTACATAAAGTTTTAGACAAAATGGGTCCTGAATTTGCTGTTGCCATAGGGTTGGCATTGAGAAAATTACAATAAATGCGATAATATAATAGAGGAATGGAACAAAATTTTCAAACATCTTTCATACCAAAGAAACCTTTAGTAAGTCAGCGTGCGACCACATCTCAACCGATTGGTCTTTTGACGATAATTCCTCTAATAATATTTTTCGGCATGATTATAGCTGGTGCTGGGATTTATTTCTATAAAAATTCTCTAGCTCAGAGTCTAACCAAGATGGAGAATGATTTAAATCTAGCTAGAAATAGATTCGAAGACGACAAGATAAGCCAACTAGAGTTACTAGACAAGAGACTACGAGCTTCAAGTAGTGTTCTAAACAATCACGTTACAGTATCTCCAATATTTCAAGCTCTACAAGAAGTAACAATGAAAACAGTTCGTTATACTAGATTCGATTACTCTATAACCGGAGATACTCCTGAAATAAAGGTAACTATGGCAGGACAGACAACAAACTATAAATCAATTGCACTACAATCAGAACTTTTTGCCAATAAGAAATTTTTCATAGATCCTGTATTTTCTAACTTATCTCTCGATGAAAAGGGAAATGTCATGTTTGACTTAACTTTCAATGTTGATCCGAGTTTTGTAAATTATAATAAGTCTCTTTCTGTAGAAGCAACTGAAGAAGAATCAGCTGTTTCAGCTGGGGAGACAATGAATTAACCATGTTTAGAATATTTACTTCTTTAATCTTAATAGGAATATCTGTAGCAGGTTTTTTCATGTTCATAAGTCCTACCTATGAAGAAGTAAGTGTTATAAAAGAGAAAATAGCTTCTTATAATTCTGCGCTTGATAATGCCAAGGCACTAGAGAATGAGCGCGACAGATTAACAGCAAAGTATAATGCGATAGACCCTACTAATATAGAAAAACTAGAGAAGTTACTACCAGACAATGTGGACAACATACGCTTAATATTAGAAATAGAAAAAATAGCACTTCCTTACGGAATGACAATAAAGAATGTTCAGTATGCAGCTGATGAATCAAGTAGTAAAACTAGCTCTTCTACAAGCACCGCAGGAGGGGGGATTGCCATGAATATGGGTACAGGTAAGGGGGTTGTTTCTGGCGGAACCGAGACCGACTCTGCTCGTAAGGAATATGGTATATGGAACTTAAGCTTTTCTACTCAGAGTACTTATAATAATTTCCTAAACTTTGTTAAAGACTTAGAAAGCAATTTGAGAATAGTTGACGTGTCTGCTGTTAAATTTGCAGCGGGCGATACAGGTGGAGTTAATCCTAACTTTACTGAGTCTTATAGATATGATTTTTCAATTAAAACTTATTGGTTAAAAAATTAATTATGTCACCAGCATTTAAAAAAGTATTAATAGTTGTAGTAGCAATAGGAGCAATAGTTCTAGTTATTGTTTTAGCTACTCAACCCAAGGATCCTGAAGGTAGTCTTGTGTCTTCTTCTGACCCACTTACTGCTAATATGGCAATAGGTGGAAGTGATGCAACTACTGGAGAATTTCTGACTAAACTTTTAAATATAAAAAACATAGAACTAAATGACGGAGTATTTAGTGAACCATCTTTTTCTACTCTTAGAGATTCTAGTATTTTATTAATTCAAGATGGGACAGAAGGCAGACCTAATCCTTTCGCACCTATTGGATTTGAAGATGGCTTTATTCCACCTGCTTCAACAACTAGTTCTGAATTAAATAATTAGTATGACTTTCCTTGAAGCACTTGTAAAAAAGGGTCTAATAAAGGATAACCAAATAAATGAGGTAAAAAACCTTGCTAAAGATAAGCATGAAGGTGACATAGACAGTGCTTTAATTGAAATGGGTATAGGAGAAGGAGACATACTTGATGCTAAGGGTGAGTTTTATTCTATGCCAGTAAAGAGAGTTGACCCTAGCAAGGTTGCTATAGGTGCTCTTAAATATATACCAGAGGATGCAGCGGTAAACTATAGGTTCGCTCCTTTTGGATTGTCTGATGGAGTACTAGAAGTAGGTATAACAGATCCAGAGAATATCAAGGCAATGGACGCCCTTCAATTCATATCTGCAAAGACAGGTATCGCTTTCAAGATTTATCTTATTTCTAAGAAAAATTATCAAGGGATATTAGATAACTACAGAGGGATAACTACTCAAGTTGCAGAAGCGTTAAGTCATATAGATTCAGAGACCCAAGACGACATTGAAGCCAAGGGCATGACTGATGCTATTGATTTAAGCAAGGAAATAGCTAGCGTTAAGCCAGGAGACCAAGCAAGAATAGTAGAAGACGCCCCAATAACAAAAATAGTAGGAGTCATAATAAAAAACGCTATTGAAGGAGGTGCTTCTGACATACACATAGAACACACAGGAGAGAAGGTTAAGGTTCGTTACCGAGTAGATGGAACTCTTCACTCTACTATACAACTACCAGCAAAGGTTCACAGTGGAGTAGTAGCAAGGGTTAAGATAATGTCTAAGTTAAGACTAGACGAGAAGAGAAAGCCTCAAGACGGATCATTCAGTGCGGTTCTGGATGATGGAACAAAGATAGACTTTCGTGTTTCTACAATGCCTAGTTATTATGGAGAGAAGGTTGTTATCCGTATCTTGGATTCTGACAAGGGAGTTAAGCCGATAAGTCAACTAGGTTTATCAGAGAGAAATATGAAAATGATAAAGGAGGCAATAGAGAGACCATATGGGTTAATACTCATAACTGGTCCTACTGGTTCTGGTAAATCAACTACACTTTATTCTATGTTGAACGAATTAGATAAGGAGAAGAGTAACGTTGTTACCCTAGAAGATCCAGTAGAATACCACATGCCAGATATCAACCAGTCTCAAATGATGCCAGAGATAGGATACACGTTCGCTTCTGGTCTACGTTCAATACTTAGACAAGACCCAGATGTAATCATGGTTGGAGAAATAAGAGACAAAGAAACAGCTCAGCTGGCTATTCAAGCAGCGCTTACTGGTCACTTGGTGCTTTCGACTCTTCACACCAACAATTCTATCGGAGCTATTCCTAGACTTGTGGATATGGGAGTTGATCCTTACTTAATTGCGCCTACTTTAGTGCTATCTATCGCTCAACGTCTTTCTAAAATGACTTTCCCTCCTTGTAGAAAGGAAGTTCCTATGGACCCAAGTATTAGATTGCAAGTAGAAAACCAATTCAAAGATCTACCAGAAGAGTTCAGGGGTGAAATCAAACTAGGAGACAAGATGTATGACACAGTACCAGTTCCAGAATGTCCTTCTGGAACCAAGGGCCGTATAGCTATATTCGAAATGTTTAAGATTGATAACGAAATTCAGAAAATAATTCTTACCAACCCTATTTATTCTGAGATTTACAAAGTAGCAAGAAAGAAAGGCATGCTTTCTATGAAAGAAGATGCTATGCTTAAGGCTATAGAGGGCGTAATACCATTCAGAGAAGTTTATAACTACACTGATGAGAAAGAGTAGTATATTATCAATAATAATATTATAATTAAGTTAAATAATAAAAATATATGGACGGAGAAAAGAAAAAAATTCTAATAATAGACGATGATAATTTTCTTCTAGATATGTATGCCTTTAAGTTTAGCCAAGGTAATTTTGAGGTTTATACTGCTATGAATGGTGTCCAAGGTATTGAAAAGCTTAAAGGGGGATTAACTCCTGACATAATACTTACAGACGTTATTATGCCTGAGATGGATGGGTTTGAGATGTTAGAGAAGATAAACCAAGAAAATCTATCTCCTAAGTCTATAAAAATTGTCCTTTCTAACAAAAGTGAGCAAGCAGACATAGACAGAGGGAATAGTCTCGGAGTATCTGGATATATAGTAAAGGCAAACTCAACTCCAGCTGAAGTTATAACTCAAGTTATGGATATTTTGGCTAAGAAGATAGCAATGGAGAAACAAATTAATAGTTAGTTTAAAAAACAAAGGATGAATTATAAAAAAGAATTAGAAGATCTAATTTTATTAGTTATCAGAGAAGGAGGATCAGACTTGCACATTGGTGCGGGTAGAGTTCCAGCTATTCGTGTTTCTGGTGAATTAGTATATCTACTAAAGCATCCTGTTTTTACTAAAGAAGATATTTTAGGTATTTTAAATGAGCTTCTAGACGAGATTAAGGTTAAGAAGTTTATGGATGCTCAAGAAATAGATTTTTCTTATGATTTTAAAGGCGAGGCAAGACTAAGAGGTAATGCATTTTTTCAGAAGGGGATGATTAGCATCGCGCTCAGGTTAGTCCCTCAGGTTAAGACTCTTGCTGACTTACACTTACCTCCTATTGTTGCCGATCTTGCTCGTAAGAAACAGGGGTTCTTCCTTGTTGTTGGTCCAGTAGGGCAAGGTAAGTCCACAACCCTAGCTTCTATGGTTAATCTAATAAACAACGAACAGACTAAACACATTGTCACAATAGAAGACCCAATAGAATATGTATTTACCCCAAACAAATCCATAATCAATCAAAGAGAAGTTGGTATTGATACTGACAGCTTTCAATCAGCACTTAAATCTGTTTTTCGTGAAGATGTGAATGTAATCATGATAGGAGAAATGCGTGGCCCTGAAACCATAGCTACCGCAGTAACAGCAGCAGAAACTGGGCATTTGGTATTCTCTACACTCCACACTAACAACGCTTCACAGACAATAGATCGTATAATAGATTCATTCCCTGGTGAACAACAAGATCAAATCCGGGCTCAGTTAGCATCTTCTCTTTTAGCAATATTCTCTCAGAGACTAGTACCAAGAATAGCAGGTGGACTTATTCCTGCTTATGAATTACTTTTAAACAACAATGCGGTAGCCAACCTCATAAGAGAAAAGAGAACACATGAGATTGATATAGTTATTGAGACAGGAATGGAACACGGTATGGTGGATATGAACCATTCTCTAGTAGAGCTTGTTCGTTCAGGTGAAATTTCAATAGAAAATGCTTATCAATATTCTTTGAATCCTAAAGGATTAGAAAGAATGCTTTAATTAATTTTATGTTATTTAGATACAAGGCAGTAGATGACAAAGGAATAAACAAGGAAGGAGAAATAGACGCCTCCAATAGAGACTTGGCTATCAGTGGTCTTCAACACAGAGGGCTTGTTGTGATTTATCTTGAGAACGTAGAATCATCTAGGTCTATTTTAGGTAAGGACATGTTCGAAAGGGTTACTATGAGAGACATTGTTATTTTCTCTCGTCAGATATCAACACTATTCGAAGCTCAGATTTCTGCCCTTAAGGCGTTCACAATGCTTGCAGCTAATTCCGAGAACAAGCTTCTGGGTAGGAAATTAAGCCAAGTAGCCCAAGACCTTCAGGGTGGTATGTCTATATCGAACGCAATGGCGAAACACCCAGATGTATTCTCAGATTTCTATGTGAACATGGTTAAGGCAGGTGAAGAGGTTGGAAATTTGGATAAAACATTTTCAAACTTAGCTAGATACTTGGATCGTCAGTACACTCTTACTTCTAAGGCTCGTAATGCGCTTATTTATCCGGTTCTAGTTATTGTTACTTTCTTCGTTGTTATGACGCTTATGTTCGTCGTAGTTATTCCTAAACTTTCTGCAATTATTAAAGACTCTGCGCAAGAGGTCCCAGTATTTACAAAGATAATTATAGGTATGTCAGAGTTCTTTGTTAGTTATGGATTTATAATCATAATCTTCCTTGTCTTGTTTGGAGTTTGGTTATGGTGGCTATCTTCCACAGAGAAGGGTAAGGATTATATAGACAAGACAAGATTAAATATTCCAGTAATAGGTAATCTGTATAGAAAATTGTTTCTTTCAAGAATATCAGACAACCTAGACACAATGCTTACTTCAGGTATTCCTATTGTTAGGTCTATCGATATAACAGCAAAAGTTGTAGGTAGTCGTATCTACGGTGGTATTCTTAAAGATGCAGCTGAAAACGTGAAGTCTGGTATGGTGCTGTCCGCTGCCTTTGAAAAGTATCCAGACCAGATGCCTAACATATTGATTCAGATGGTGAAAGTAGGAGAAGAAACAGGATCACTTGGTCCAATATTGAAAACATTAGGAGACTTCTACAAGAGGGAGGTGGATGACGCTGTCGATACTTTAGTGGGCCTTATCGAACCGATAATGATAGTTATGCTTGGTCTGGGCGTTGGAGTACTACTTGTGTCTGTGTTGATGCCGATATACAATATAGCAAGTAGTGTAAGCTAATCCGCCTATTGTGGATAACTTACTTTTAGTTATGTTATAATTATCAAATAAAACAAGTCGAATAGTTTGCTCCCTTTTTAGGGGGTGAAATAAATTATAAATTATTATTAATTATTTTATTATGAATAAAATCAATTCAAAAAAAGGTTTCACACTTATAGAACTCTTGGTGGTTGTTGCAATCATCGGAATACTTGCTTCTGTTGTTCTAACATCATTAAACACAGCAAGAAACAAAGGTAAGGATGCGTCAGTTCAGTCTTCTATGTCTTCAGCTCGTGCATCAGCAGAGCTTGGAGTTGACTCAACAGGTACATATATAGACGATCTTTGTACATCAACAGCTACAGGTGGTATCGGTACATTAACTACTGCTGCTACAAGTAACGGTGGAACAGCATTATCTTGTGGACAGAACACAGCTGACAACACTCGTCCTGCATCATGGGGAGCTGCTATAACACTTCCTACAGGAACACATTTCTGTGTTGACAGTACTGGTTACGCTGGTGCATCAACAGCAGTTCCAGGAACTGAGATCGCTAACGGATACTCAAGTGCTGACGTTGTATGTAATAACGCATAATAGTCAAAGACTTTTAAACAAAAACCACCCATCTCGGGTGGTTTTTGTTTTGTAATGTTATATAATAACAATAGGTTTTATTATATAAATATAAGTCTAAAATTATGAAAAATTCTAAAAAGTTTCTGTTCACTAATTCTAAAGGTTTTACATTAATTGAACTTCTTGTTGTTGTGGCAATTATAGGTATACTCGCGACACTAGTGCTTGGAGTATTGGGTCAGTCCAAGAACAAAGGTACAGATGCCAAGGTTAAGTCTCAGTTAGGACAGATGAGTAACCAAGCATTACTATTTGGTGGTGCAACAGGTACAGCATATGTAGTTCCCACTCCATATCAGGTTAGTGCAGGTATCACAGGCGCTGCAGCTTCTGGAACAGCAGCGAGTGGAACCTTGTTTAATGCTACAACTTCAACCCTTAATAGTCTCTATCCTCTAGCTAGTAGGTTGCCTTCAAGTGTTCGTATATATTATGGTTGGGATGGAGTAAGTCCTACTACCACAGGTAGGTGGTTTTTTGCAGCTACGCTATCCACTGGTGCTTTTTGTAGAGATTATAGAAATGAGAAAAATGAATTTACAGGTACACCACCAACAACCCTTGCAAACTTTACTGCCGCATTTCCAAACGCTACAGCAGCTAATGGTTATAGATGTAACTAGCTTAAAATAGAAATAATGACATCAGTACTTACAATAATATTCTTTGTTTTCGGATCTATTATAGGAAGTTTTTTGAATGTTGTTATCCTTAGATACAACACTCATAAATCCTTAGGAGGCAGAAGTGCTTGTATGTCATGCCGTAAGGAAATAAAGTCTTATGACCTTATTCCTGTAGTTAGTTACTGTGCACTTAAGGGAAGATGCAGACACTGCAAGACTAAGATATCAGTTCAGTATCCAATAGTTGAGATATTAAGCGGTATAATATTTGCCTTACTCTTCGCAAAATTTAGCTACTTGTTCTATACTTCTACACTGGAATTCTCTATAACCTATGCGTATTATGTTGCTGTATTTTCATTACTACTTGTAATCGCTGTTTATGACATAAAGCACAAGATAATCCCTGATATGTTGGCGTTATTCTTTGGTGTGATGGCATTTATAGGGGTATTTCTATTTGATATTTACGGATTTTACCCACATCTACCATTCCTAAGTGACATACTAGCAGGACTCTGTATGTCGGCTCCATTTGCCTTTATATGGTTGATATCCAAGGGTGCTTGGATGGGCCTAGGTGATGCTAAGTTGGCTATAGGGTTGGGACTTATACTAGGGATGTCTAAGGTGTTAAGTGCAGTTGTTCTTACCTTCTGGTCAGGAGCTATTATAGGAATAATATTAATGTTGTTTTCTAAGAAGTACGGTATAAAGAGCGAAATACCGTTTGCTCCATTCTTGATGCTTGGAACATTCCTTGCATTTATATTTGAGATTCAATTTTTCCCTGTTTTCGGTTTTTAATTTATGATGAAAAATAGATTTAATTTTAGGAAATATAAACTAAATAGAGGAATGACCTTCATAGAGCTTGCTGTGGTTCTAAGTATATTTGCTGTCTTAAGCGGAACCATGATGTTTAACTACAAAGGCTTCCAGTCAAGAATAGATATAAAGAATCTAGCGAACGACATAGCTTTAAAGCTTGTTCAAGCCCAAAAGGAATCTTCCTCGGGTAAGTGGAGCACCTACGCAAGTAGCACATGGAAACCAGCTTACGGACTATACTTCAGCACATCAAACAATGGTAAGATTGCCTATTTCGCAGACTTAGACAACAACGATGCTTGCAGTAGCTCTGGATGCTCAAACTTCAGTGTAGATATATCTTCAGGAGGTGAGGTAAGTGATGTTATCACAATCACGAAAGGCAATACAATTTCAAGTATTTCTGTTAATGGAACTAGTTGTCCCGCAACCCTAAGTAACCTTACCGCTGTTTACAAAAGACCAAATTCTTCACCAGCACTCAGCTCATCTACCTCGCTTGTCGGATGTTCTATATCTTATTTATCTATAAACGTAGTATCTCGAGACAATACAACTTCAAGTATAAGGATTTATCCATCAGGCAGAATTCAAATAAATTAATGAAAATTTTTAAAAGAAATAATAATAACGGCTACACAATAATAGAGACATTGATTGCGGTGTCTATATTTCTAGTCATCATGACTGCCGGTATGAGCTCACTTCTAAATGCCACAAATGCTCATCAGAAGTCTCAAGACATCAGATCAGTTATGGATAGTCTCACATTTGTAATGGAAGAGTTGTCTAGGAACCTTAGGACTGGATACAATTTTACGTGTACTACTGGAACAAATCAGTTCTGTGGCACGATAACATTTGAGAATGCGTTTGGGGATTCCCTCGATCCGAGTGATAATTGGAGTTACAAGGTTGAATCAACAGATGGAGGTTTGACCTATAATATTTCAAAATCCACAAACAATGGTTCTACTTGGGTTCAATTAAACATGAGTGAAGTAAAGCTGTCTAGTGTTTCTGGCTTCTCTATTTTAGGACCTTCTGCTCCTCCGGCCGATACACAACAGCCATTAGTAATAATTAAAATAACAGGTACAATTACTTACAGAAATACTACAACTCCATTTTCATTACAGACATCCGTGTCACAGAGAATAATTGATATTTAAAATGAATATATTCAAGAAAAAACAGAATAAAGGTTTTACCTTAGCTGAAACATTGGTTGCCACTACTATTTTTACTCTTTCTATACTTGCTTTGTTTTCCAATATATCTAAAGGTATATCAGATACAAACATGGTTAGTAACAGAATAGTCGGAGCTTATTTAGCACAGGAGGGGATAGAATATATGAGGAATCTAAGAGATACTTACGTGCTTTATGATGCAGGAGGAGCAGATTCAGGTTGGACAGCTTTCAACAGTAGACTTACAACAGCTTCATGTACTGGGGCGAATGGATGTTATTTCGACGATCAGGCTGTGAGCTACTCTGATGCTTCTCAGGCAATAATAGCCATGACATTAAATGCTTGTGGCGCTTCTTGCCCTCAGCTTCTATTTAGTTCTGGACGTTACAATTATGTTTCAGGTGGCTCTACTACTAATTTCAGACGTAAGGTGACAATAACTCAGCCGAATGCTAATGAGACCGTAGTTTCAGTCACGGTATCTTGGACTTACAAAACAACCTCTGATAGCTTGGTTTTCTCAGAAAGAATGTATAAATGGGTTCAATAATTATGAATTTACTTAAATCAAAACAGAAAAGAGGTTTCGTAATACTATTTGCTCTTATGGTTTCTAGTGTTATTTTGGCGATTTCTATCGGTATATCGAGTATCGCCCTAAAAGAAGTAAGCTTCAGCACTTCTGCTAAGGGAACAAATGATGCATTTTTCTCTGCTGACACTGCTGCTGAATGTGCACTTTATCATGATAGGACAGATATTAATGCTTTTCCTATTTCTGGTACAGTAGGAGCAGTTAATTGTGCAAGTAACGAATCTGGGTCAGGGAATGGCTCCACTGCTTTATATAATTTCACCATGACTGGCTTAGGTGGCCAAGCCCAAAGTTGTGCTAAGGTAACAATTTCTAAGAATGCCGGAGTAGATCCAATGATAACGACCATATCTGCTAAAGGTTACAACATAGGCGATGCTTCATGTAATTCAACTAACCCAAACAGAGTAGAAAGAGAGCTAGAAATTACATACTAAAAGTCTTATACCAAATTTGTGTAAAAGTGGTAATATAAAACTACTGATTTTATATATGGAAAAACAAGAAGCTGAAAAGAGAATAAACAAGCTAAGACTAGAGATAAAAAGGTTAAGAGACTTGTATCACATACAAAACGCACCATCTGTTACAGATGATGTGTATGAGTCACTAACCCGAGAACTCAAGGAATTACTCAAGAAATATCCAGAATTTATTGACCCCAACTCTTATGAAAACAGAGTAGCAGGCAAGCCATTAGATAAATTCGAAAAAGTTAAACACAAAAACAGAATGCTTTCTTTAAACGATGTATTCAGTAAGGAAGAGGTATTGGATTGGGATAAAAGAATAAAGAAGTTACTTCCTAATAATAAACATATAGAATATTTCTGTGAAATAAAATTTGATGGGTTAGCTGTATCTCTTATATATAAAAACGGCAAGCTTGCTCAAGGAGCAACAAGGGGAGATGGATTTGTAGGTGAAGACATAACAGAAAACTTAAAGACCATTAATTCTATTCCACTTGTTTTAAATTCCAAGGGTGTTATCCCAGAGTATATAGAAGTAAGAGGAGAAGCATTAATGTCTAAGAAGACATTAGAGAACTTAAACAAAATAAATAAAAAAGAAGGACAAACATTATTTGCTAATACTCGTAATGCTGCTGCTGGTAGCCTTCGTCAGCTTGATCCGCTCCTAGCTAAAGAGAGAAATCTAGATTTCTATGCTTATGATATTGCTGAAATAAAAATTAAAGATAGTAACATACCAATCAAGACCCACAAAGATAAACACAATCTTCTCTATGATTTAAACTTCAATGTGGGTGAGTACGACAAGGTGTGTAGCTCTCTAGAAGAAATATTTGATTTTATAAATAAATTTGAAAAAGTAAGAGATAGTTTCCCGTTCGGAACAGATGGTATTGTTATCTCCGTAAATGACCTTAATTTACAAGGTATTTTAGGAGTTGTCGGTAAGGCTCCAAGGTATATGGCTGCCTTTAAATATCCTGCAGAGAGAGCAACTACGATAATAAAAGATATAAAAGTAAATGTTGGGAGAACAGGAGTGCTTACTCCACTTGCTATTTTCTCTCCGACACTTGTTGCCGGCTCTATTGTCTCTAAAGCAACACTTCATAACATGGATCAAATAGAGAGATTAGATATAAGAATAGGAGATACAGTAGTAATAGAGAAAGCGGGGGATGTTATACCCAAGGTTGTAGAAGCGCTAATAAAAATGCGCACCGGTAAAGAGAAAAAATTTAAGATGCCTTCTCTTTGTCCAGTTTGTAAAGGTATCATAAAAAAGAAAGAAGTTGGAAATAATAAATCAGGAGATTCGTCTGTTGCATTTTATTGCACCAATACTAAATGCAAGGCAAAGGACGAGAGATATTTCGAACACTTCATATCTGTATTTGAAATTTATGAAATGGGTCCAAAGATTATAAGAAGATTCAAAGACGAAGGATTAATTACCGATAGTGCCGACGTATTCACCCTAGAGAAAGAAGATATTGCAAGTATGGAAAGATTTGGAGAAAAGTCAGCAGATAATATTATTAAAGAAATAGAATTAAAAAAGAAAATCTCACTGGCTCGATTTATCTGGGCGCTGGGAATTCTACATGTAGGGGAAGAGACTTCTAGGGATTTAGCCAACCACTTCAAGACCTTAGATA
>JAGORC010000009.1:10621-19586 GCA_018063015.1 Minisyncoccota bacterium | reverse complement strand
TTCATGAGGAATGAACATAAAGGCGAAGTCGGTTGTGTTCTTGCTAGGTTGAATGTATTTACTGGTTTCTACTATTCTATTCTTCAAGTCGTTCACAAACACTCCCTCGAGTCGCTTCTTCTCTCCAGGTTCACGCTCTTCGGTCATCTTGTTATAATTCTCGAGTGAGAACTTGGAATCAATAGGAATTATCTTATCTTTTACGAAGACTACTGCGTCAACGATGGTTCCATCAGGGAATGCGTACTGCATCTGGTAGCTACCAGGAGGAAGCACGTTCTTGAGAACTGTCTCTAAATAATATTCTCCTAGGATTCCGCGTTGTTTAGGATTCTTCAATATGTCTTGGAGGTTCTGGAGCTGATCAGCGAAGGAGACCACCTGCTTGTTGGTCTCATCTAGCATTGTGAGGCGCTCGGTGACATCTCTTATAATCTTATTGGATTCGGTGGAGTGGAACTTGATGCTGTCACTCATTTCTTTCTTGGTTTCGCCCATCTTGGTATCTACTGTCCTAGAAAGCTCGTTTAGCTGAGTGAGTATCATCTGGAGTCCTACATCTTCTTTCTTTTCTTCCTTACTACCTCTGTTGCCGAAAATAAAAGCGAATATAACTCCCGCAAGAATTCCTATAATTATTAAAAATATAATTTCTGACATTACTATTATTTATTTAAATGATGTTTAAGTGTATAAATCCAGTCTTCGTCTATGCCTTCGCCGTTTAGCTTCTGTTCTAGGAGCCATTCTAGGTAGCCTCTATCAACTCGGATTACATCTTCGATGCGCTTGCCGTTGTATTTACCAAATTTAAATGTACGTAGAAGGGAAGGATGAGAAGAAATATTTATCATTTCTTCTACTGCACCAGCTTCTTCTAAGCTGTTTGTATCTTTTACCTTTTTTATTAATCTTTCGAAAAGTTTCTCAAGCACGAGCACATCTCCTAGAGCGTCGTGAGCTGTGGCCTCTACATCTAGTTCGAGTAAGTATCGTAAGTACTGAAGGTTGTATTTAGCAATCTTCTCTTCGCTGTCTAGATGTCTTACTACTCGTAGGGTGCAGATGAAGTTCTTGGGTTCGATGCCTTCTTTCTTTAGCATTGCGAGGTCAAAGGGTGCATTGTGAGCAACCACTACAGTATTTGCGTCTTCAAATAGATCCTTTATCTTCTGGTAATCAGGACTTTCCTTAAAAGATGGCTTACCCTCTAGCATCTTGTTGGTTATGTGATGCACAGCAGAAGCTTCTGGGGGAACCTTGATTTCGGGTTTGTATAAACATTCAAATGTTTCTTCTCCTGTCTTATAAGCTAACTGGCATATGAAATCGTTCTCTGTGTTGCCTGTTGTTTCAGTATCGAAAAATATAATTTTGTAATTCATACTCATGTGGTTATTTTAACATATTTTTGATATAGTATATACGTATTGTTATTTAAAAAGCACGGATATTTTTCTACTGAAAAATTCCTCGTGCTCGCGCCGGTCGCGCTCGCAAGTCATTTTAAACAACAATACGTAAATAATAAAAATATCATGCTACATGAACAAATTAAAAAAGGTATAAAGGATGCAATGCTTGCAAAGGATGCCGTCAAGCTAAAGGCACTTAGAAATATGGTCACAGCTCTCACAAACGAGCTAGTCTCTAAGGGTAAGAAGCCAGATGAATATCTAGAAGATGCTGACACACTAGCCGTAATCGCTAAGCTAGCTAAACAGAGAAAGGATTCTATAGATCAGTTCAAGAAAGGTGGAAGAGAGGACCTAGTGAAAGAAGAAGAAGACGAACTCAATATATTAGAAGTCTATCTACCTAAGATGATGGACAAAGTTGAGGTAGAGAAGATAGCAAAGGCAAAGAAAGATGAACTAGATATAACTGACGCTACAAAAAAGGGAATGCTTATGTCTGCCCTAATGAAGGATTTAAAAGGTAAGGCTGACGGTATGGTAGTAAAAGAAGTAGTAGACGCCTTGTTCTAAAATGCACACTATTCAAGTACTTAATAATTTAGTCGAGAGTAACCAAGCGCTAGCTTACTGTATTTTATTTCTCGGATTAATATTCGAAGGAGAGATAATCTTGATTTCAGCTGGAGTGCTGGCACACTTGGGGGCGTTTGATTTCGTCACAGCACTTATATTTATATTTGCTGGTGGAATGGTGAAGACCCTAATAGGGTATAGAATAGGTGAGTTTTTGCATAAAAAATTCAACCATGCTAGATTATTCAACTTCCTCGAGAGGAAGGTCCTATCAGTGATTCCTAGATTTAGAGAGAGACCATTCTGGTCAATATTTCTTTCTAAATTCATAATGGGAATGAATTATTTCGTTATTATTTTCTCAGGGTATGAGAAGATAAACTTCAAGAAATATCTAAAGGCAGAAATAATAGCGACAATAATCTGGGCACCACTACTTCTATCTCTAGGATATTTCTTCAGTTACGCTGCGCTAAGTGTCAGCAAGGAGATAAGTAAGTTCTTGCTGGCGATAATGTTCTTCTTACTCGTGTTTATATTAATTGAAAAAATTATCGAACTTCTATACGGACTATATGAACACTTTCAACACAACAAAAAAAATGGAGAACAAAAATAATAACAAAATCAAATTGGTAACACATAACGGATCATTTCATGCAGATGATATATTTGCTTGTGCGACTCTTTCTATAATGCTTGAAAGTGAAGGTAGGGAGTTTGAAGTAATAAGGACTAGAGATGAAGGCATTATTAATACTGGAGATTACGTGTTTGATGTAGGGAGTGTATACGATGCATCAATAAACAGATTTGATCATCATCAGATGGGTGGAGCAGGAGCTAGAGAAAACACTATACCTTACTCATCCTTCGGTCTCATATGGAAGCATTATGGAGAGAAGATAGCTGGCTCTCCCAAGGCACAAATGATGATAGACAAGAATCTAGTTCAGCCGGTTGATGCATTTGATAACGGTGTGTCACTCGTAGATAAAAAAGGGGAAATAGTTCCTTACTTCATTCAGCATGCGTTCTTGTCTATGTGTCCTACTTGGATAGAAGAAAAAGATAAATCAGACGAGTACTTCTTAAAGAGTGTTTCTTTCGCTAAAGAAATATTAAAACGAGAAATAATTCAAGTAAATGCAATAATAGAAGCAGAGGATAAAGTAGTAGAGATTTATAACAATACAGAAGATAAAAGAATAATAATTTTAGACAAGAAATATCCGTACGAAGAAATCTTAGGTAGATTTAAGGAGCCACTCTACGCTGTCTTCCCAAGAATGGATGACACAGGACACTGGAGCGTAAAGGGTGTAAGAGCTGAAGCTAAATCATTTATCAATCGAAAGGATTTCCCTAAGAGCTGGGCAGGACTACAGAATGAAGAATTAGCAAAAGTGACGGGAGTAGAAGATGCAGTGTTCTGTCATAGAGCAATGTTCCTAGCTGTGGCTAAGTCAAAAGCCGGAGCAATCAAATTAGCAGAGTTAGCACTTAATTCATAAAAATATATGGCATTCATTGATGAAATAAAAATATACGGAGAAGCAGGTCGTGGAGGAAACGGAGTTGTAAGATGGCGACAAGAAAAGTTCATACCTAAGGGTGGACCGGCTGGAGGCGACGGAGGTCGTGGAGGGAACTTCTACATCAGAGCAGTACGTGATGTACATATACTTTCTAAATACAAAGCAAAGAAAGAATTCTACGCAGGTAGAGGAGAAGACGGAGGCAATAAGAGCTTGCACGGAAAGAATGGAGACGATTTTTACTTAGAATTACCAATAGGTTCTATTGTTACCAACCTAGATACAGAAGACAAATGGCAACTAGAAAAAGAAGGAGATGAAATAATGCTTCTTAAGGGAGGCTATGGAGGCTTCGGCAATGAACACTTCAAGAGTTCTGTTAACACAACACCTAAAGAGTGGAAGCCCGGTCAAGAAGGAGAGAAAGGGAATTTCTTGGTGGAACTTGAACTATTCGCAGACTTGGGATTAATAGGACTTCCAAACGCTGGTAAATCTTCATTACTAAATGCATTAACAAACGCAGAAGCAAAAGTAGGAGACTATGCCTTCACTACGCTTGATCCTAACTTGGGAGATTTCTACGGATACATAATCGCTGACATTCCAGGACTTATAGAAGGAGCCAATAAAGGTAAGGGCTTGGGTGTTAAATTCTTGCGTCATATAAAACGAACCAAGATGCTTGCACACCTTGTATCATTTGAGAATCTGTCCCTATCTACAGCTGGGATGACTAAGGTCTATAAGAGCATTAGAAAGGAGCTAGAAGGATACGACAAGAAGCTAAAGCTCGGCAATGATGGGCTTGCCAACAAAGATGAAATAATAATCCTAACGAAAGCAGATGTAGTAGAAGACAAGAAGATAGTAGATAAGCAGTTGAAAGCTTTCGAGAAATTAGGCAAGAAAGTATTTATACTTTCTCTTTATGATGATAAGTCAGTTAAATCTCTACAAGATGGCTTAGTAAAGTTATTGAGAAAATAATTTTATATATAAGCTTTCTGTGTTATAATACAAAATAATATGAAAAAAATTTACGAAATTTTATTAAAAAATAAGAAATATTCTGTTTTGGGTTTGATTGTTGTTGTTTTTATGCTGATTGTATTTATCGGCGGTAAGCACGGAGAAGTAGAAAGCTTCGAAGTCACTCGGGGTGATGTAGAGAATTCTATAATCCTTTCAGGAAAGGTAATGACAACCAATCAAGCAGATTTAGGCTTCGCTTCCTCTGGAAGAGTTTCTAAAATTTTCGTAAAAAATAATGAAATAGTAAACGAAGGGTCTATATTAGCTCAGCTTGAGATAGGAGACTTACTTGCTGACTTAAAGATTAAAGAACTAAATTACCAGAGTTCTAATCTAGACCTAGAAGATGCTAAACAAAACCTAGAAAAGGTTACCGCACAAGAAAACGCAAAACTAGAAAGTGCTTACAGAGCGCTTCTCTCAGATGGACTAGAGGTTATACCTAATTCATACAGCTACGATGTGGATGCTCCTACTGTGAGCGGATTCTATTCTGGAGCAGAAGGACAATATAAAATAAAAATAGACAGAGATGAAGCATCTCCTTCAAAATATAGAATTTTAACTTTCAAGATTGAAGAGACAAATACTCTAATAAAAGATGAAGGACCAACACCACTAGGCAAGAAGGGGTTATATATAAGCTTCCCAGTGGAGGATTTAGCTGATTATGTAGGAACTATCTGGTATATAGATATTCCTAATAAATCAAGTTCATCTTATGTATCTAACCTAAACTCATACAATGAAGCAGTAAGAGCAAGAGATCTCGCAATAAAGGATGCAGAATTTGATTATAAAAAGATTCTAAACGAAGAAGGAGGAACTTCTTCTGTGGGTCAGGCTGAAGTTGATAAAATAAGATCAGAGATAAGAAAGAATACCATCTATGCTCCATTTACAGGTAAGGTGACAAACATAGAAAAAGAGGTTGGAGAGAATGCTTCACTAGGTGAAAGAATTATTTCTATATTAGGTGAAGATACTCTAGAAGTAGAGCTTCAAGTTCCTGAATTAGATGTATCTAAAATATCACCAGATGGAGAAGTTCGTATTACAGTGGATGCATTACCAGGAGAGGAATTTACTGGAGTTCTGAAAACTATAAATTCAAGAGAAACAGAAATAGATGGAGTTCCAGTGTATGAAGCATTTGTTACCCTTAATCCAGACCCTAGAATAAAGACAGGTATGAGTGCCAACGGAATAATAGTTTTAGATTTTAAAAAGGATGTAGTCATCATACCTTCTTATATGGTGCAGAAAGTAGGTGATAAGAATTATGTTCAAGTAGTAAAAGAAGATGGCAGTAAAGAAGAAAGAGAAGTAACTCTAGGACTTGTTGGTACAGACAAGATGGTTGAGGTAGTAGCAGGATTGAATGCAGGTGAGAAGATAGTTCCTGTTAACGAATAAATAATAATGAAACCAAAGAAGAAGGACCCCAACACAAGCTTTGCAAATATAATCCGAGTTGGATGGTTTTTAGCTAAGCGTCAAGTAAAGAATTCAAATAAGTCCACTACGGCACTTATTGTTTTCATAATGATGCTTACATTCCTTAACCTTGTGGTTGTGTCTGGTGTGCTTATAGGACTTATTGAAGGAGGCAACAAAGCCAATAAGGAGCAATACACAGGTGATGTAATAGTGAAAACCATCGCAGGTAAAAAGGACATACAGGATACTCATGAATTTGAGAATACTTTAGAGAAAATGCCAGGAGTATCTAATGTGAGTGTTAGATATATAGAAAGTGGTCAGATAGAAGCAAACTACAGAACCAGAAGAGACTTCAGTGAACTGCAAGACGTGGTAGGAACACAAATAACTGGTATATCTTTAGATAAAGAAGACAGACTTTCTGGACTATCTAAATTCGTTGTTGAAGGAGAATTCTTACAACAAAATGAAAGCGGATATATATTAATAGGCGCAGATATTCTGCATAGATACTCTTCTGATTTCGGAGATTTCTTCGCTTCACTTGAAGGAGTATATCCGGGTGATGAAGTGAAGGTCACAGTAGGAGACAACACTAGATCATTTATCGTTAAAGGTATAGTTGATACAAAGGTTGGTGAAGTTTCAATGAGAGCTTTCTTAACTAAGGAAGATTTCTGGAGACTAGTAGATAGACCAGGATTAAATGGTAATGAAATAGCTATTAAGATTTCTCCTAGCTCTAGCTTAACAGGGGATACAATAAAGAGTTATTTGGTTAAGTCAGGATTTGCTCCGTATGGAAATATTCAAACAGCCAATGAAGCGATACCAGAATTTCTAAACCAGATTAAACTTGCGTTCGCATTGCTGGGTAATGTTATAGGTCTAATAGGAATAATTGTTGCTTCTATTACGATATTTATCGTTATCTTCATCAATGCAGTGACAAGAAGAAAATATATAGGAATCATGAAAGGAATAGGAATTTCAGAAAAGGCGATAGAGATATCTTATATATTTCAATCAATTTTCTACGCGTTCTTGGGAGGGTTGTTCGGAATAATACTTATTTATGCAGTACTTGTGCCACTATTTCTGGCTCACCCGCTAGACTTTCCTTTCTCAGATGGAATACTGGTAGCACCACTAGGTGGAACTATGTTTAAGTTCGCATTATTGCTTATTGTAACAATAATAGCTGGATACATTCCTGCGAGACGAATAGTAAAGAAAAATACATTAGATAGTATATTAGGTAGATAAATTTATATGATAAAAGTAAAAGATTTATACAAAACATTTTCAAATAAACATACAGAAACCCAAGTACTCAAGGGTATAAATTTAGAAGTTCCTAAAGGAGAATTTCTAGGAATAATGGGGAAGTCGGGTGCAGGTAAATCAACATTGATGTATCAGATAAGCTTGCTCGACCACCCAACTAAAGGAGAAATAGTTCTTAACGATGTCAGTACAGAGAGTTTATCTACAGAAGAGAGAACTCAAATGAGACTTAGTACTCTAGGATATGTATTTCAAGACTATGCGCTTATCCCAGAACTTTCAGCTTCTGAGAATGTGATGATTCCTCTTCTTATGCAGAATAAGTCTCAAGAAGATGCGAAGAAGATTGCAGAAGATATCTTAAATAAAGTAGGACTATCACACAGAACAGACAACAAGCCAAGTCAGCTTTCAGGAGGAGAGCAACAAAGAGTATCTATCGCTCGAGCTATGGCTCATGATCCTAAAATACTCTTTGCTGATGAACCTACAGCAAACCTAGACAGCGTGTCTGGTAATTCGATAATAGAGTTGTTCAGAGACTTACACCAGAAGGGTCAGACTATTGTTATGGTTACTCACGAAGAAGAATATGCTAAATATTGTGACAGGATTGTATATCTAGAAGACGGTAAGATTGTGAAGGAATATAAACCTAAATAGATAATTTAGACTTTTTATTCTTCTATTGTTATACTTGCAACTAATGGAAAAAGGTTTTTATTACACAATTGGATTAGAAATACACGCAGAACTCAAGACAAACACCAAGATGTTTTGTTCTTGTAAGAATGACCCTGACGAAGAGAAACCTAACAAGAACATCTGTCCTGTATGTATGGCTCATCCTGGGGCACTACCTGTGGTAAACAAGCGGGCTGTTGAGAGTGTTATTAAGGTAGGACTAGCAATAGGTGGCAACATAGCTGACTTCACAGAATTTGATAGAAAGAATTACTTCTATCCAGATATTCCTAAGGGATATCAGATTTCTCAGTATAAGTATCCAATAGTCTCAGGTGGTCGCTTAGCAAACTTCGACGTAACCCGAGTGCATTTAGAAGAAGATACTGCTAACAACAAACACGACAGAGGAGATTTCTCTCTTGTGGACTTCAATCGTGCCGGAGTACCTCTCATGGAGCTTGTCACAGAGCCTCATACATTCTCTGATGGTGAAGAAGCATCAAAGGGTGCTTCTAACTTTGCTAAGGAGCTTCAGCTTGTACTGTGGTATCTAGGAGTATCAGAGGCCAACATGGAAAAGGGTGAAATGCGAGTTGAGGCAAATATTTCTGTATCTAAGGATAAAAGTAAATTTGGAACAAAAGTGGAAGTAAAGAATCTAAACTCATTTAGAAGTGTTGAGCGTGCAATCAAATTCGAATTTGAAAGAATGTCTAACTTGATAGAGGAAGGCAAGATAGATGAAATAGTTCAGGAGACTAGAGGATGGGATGAAAGCAAGCAAAAGACGTTTTCTCAGAGAAAGAAGGAGTCTAGTCATGATTATAGATATTTCCCTGATCCTGACTTACCAAAGATGAAACTCCATGAAGCGTTTGATCTTAAGAAAATGAAAGAAGAGTTGCCAGAATTACCAGTCGCAAAAAGAGAAAGATATAAAAAAGATTACGGACTAAAAGATGAAGATGTGGAAGTATATTTAAA
>JAGORC010000009.1:0-10521 GCA_018063015.1 Minisyncoccota bacterium | reverse complement strand
ATGTCACTTGTTGGGAAAGTTATAAAAGAATCAAAAGGTAGTGCAAACCCGCAAATGGTTATAGAAATGTTAAAAAATTTGTTAAAATAATAATATGAATAAAGAATTTTTAAAAGATACAGTTACTAGGTTACTCGCCGAGCCCAAAGGCATTCTAGCTATAGATGAAAGTATGGCTACCTGCAATAAAAGGTTTGAGAAATTAGGCGTACCTACAACAATAGAAAAAAGACAGGAATACAGAGAACTACTAATAACCACCCCTGAGATAGAAAAATATATTTCTGGATATATTCTTTTTGATGAAACAATAAGACAAACCACAAAAGACGCTAGAGATTTCACAGAAGTTCTAAAATCAAAAGGCATAGACATAGGGATAAAGGTTGATACTGGAACTAAAGACTTCAATGACATCGGGGAGAAGATAACAGAAGGCCTAGATGGGCTATCAGCAAGATTAAAGGAATACAGAGAAAAGGGTGCAACTTTTGCAAAGTGGAGAGGAGTATATACTATAAGCGACAAGACTCCCACAGAAGAGTGCATAAGAGCTAACGCAGTTACCTTTGCTAAATACGCACAACTTTGCCAAGAAGAAGACATTGTTCCAATAGTTGAACCAGAAGTTCTAATAGATGGAGATCATTCAATAGATAAGTGTTACGAGATAACAGCGCACAATTTAGATATTGTGTTTCAAGAATTGAAATCAAACAACGTGTATCTTCCTGGAGTCATACTTAAAACAAGTATGGTTATAGCCGGTACTGATGCAAAAGTTAAATCTACTACAGAAGAGGTAGCTAAGATGACCCTAAAATGCCTAGATGAGCACACTCCTAGTGACCTAGGGGGGATAGTATTTCTTTCTGGCGGACAGGAAGATGAAGAAGCAACACTTAACTTAAACAAAATGCACGAAATGGGTGGATTATCTAAGCCACTCACTTTCTCTTATGGTAGAGCTATACAGAATGGAGCACTTAAGGCCTGGGCAGAAAATCCTTCTGATATGGCTTCTGCACAGAGATTCTTGCTTGATGCAGCTAGCCGAAACAGTCTTGCAAGTATAGGAAAGTACAAATAATGAAAGAAGAAATATTAAAATTTTGGAAAGGTGATGCAGAAGATAATGAAGAAACCCTAAAAAAATATTCGCACGATGCGAGTATTTTTGAGGTTAGGCCTGAGTTGGTACTATTTCCGAAAGATAATGAAGATGTAAAGAATCTAGTAAAGTGGGTAAAAGAAAATAAAAATAAATACACCAACCTATCTATCACAGCAAGATGTGCAGGTACATGTATGTCAGGAGGAGCCATAAATGAATCTATAATATTAGATTTCAGTAGATACATGAATAAGCTGATAAGATTTGAAGGGAATTCTATTACAGTCCAACCCGGAATGTTTTATCGCGACTTCGAGAAAATAACTCTAGAGAAAAATATGGTTCTACCGTGTTATACGGCTTCTAAAAACATAAATGCGGTTGGAGGAATGTTTGGAAACAATTCTGCTGGAGAAAGAACATTAAGATATGGTAAAACTGAGGATTACATATTAGAAACTAAAGTTGTATTTGAAGACGGCAATGAATATGTGGTTAAGTCTCTAAACGAAGAGGAGCTTAAGAATAAAATAGAAAAGAATGACTTTGAAGGTAATCTATATAAAAAACTTTCTAAGCTTATAGATGATAATGACGAAGAAATAAGAAGCGCCAAGCCTAAAGTTCATAAGAACTCTGCTGGATACACTATATGGAATGTCTATGATAGGAAGCAATCAGCATCAATGTTTGACTTAAACAGGCTTCTTGTGGGCTCACAAGGTACACTTGGTATTGCTACCGAAATAACATTTCGTTTAGTAGAAACTCCTAAGAATACAGAGTTACTTGTGGTTTTCCTAAGAGATATGCAATTAGTTCCGGCTATAGTTAATAAGATTCTAAAATATAATCCACAAACCCTAGAATCATACGACGATAAAACATTTCTCTTAGTTCTTAAATATATATGGAGCTTCATAAAGCTTCTTGGTTTCAAGAATTTGTTTCGTTTGATGTGGAGCTTTGGTCCAGAGATAAAGATGACCCTTAGGAATGGATTCCCTAAGTTAATATTACTTATTGAGTTTACTGGAGAAACTCCTGGAGAGGCCAAGAGAAGTGCCTTAAACGCAATAAAGGATTTACAAATAATAAAAGACAAGATAGGAATTCATTTAGCCAAGAATGAATTTGAGGCCAATAAATATTGGACCATAAGACACGAAGCTTTCAATCTTATTCGCTACCATTTGAAGAAAATGAAGTCAGAACCCTTTATAGATGATGTCATAGTTAAACCAGAACAATTACCAGAATTTTTCCCTGCGTTATATAAGATTCTAGATAACTATAAAGACAGAATGACATTTGCTGTTGGAGGACATTCAGGTGATGGCAATATGCATATATATACATTGCTTGATCCTAAGGATTCAAAACTCGATGAGATAATAATGAAAGTTTCAGAAGAAGTATATGACCTAGTTGTAAGACTTGAAGGTTCAATAACAGCAGAACACAACGACGGTATTATAAGAACTGCTTACCTAGATAAGATGTATAACCCTAATATTATTTCGATTTTTAGAGAAATAAAGCAGATTTTTGACCCAATGAATATATTTAACCCTGGTAAGAAAGTTCCTGTCGAAAAAGGAATTGGCTCTAAAGAATACATAAAATCCCACATAACCAAGGTTAAATAATTTGCATTTTTTAATTTTTACTATATACTAATTTTCATGTTAAGTTTAAAGGCAAAAACAAGAGAACCTAAGGAAGACTTAGAATTATTAAGAAAAGAGGGGATGGTCCCAGCTGTATTTTATGGTGCTGGTAACCCAACCACTCATATTTCAGTTTCCTTGGTTGAATTTAAGAAAGCTTGGCAAAAGGCAGGAGAATCTACAACAGTTAAAATTTCTACTCCAAAGGGAGATGTAGATACTCTTATTCACGAAGTTCAGACACATCCAGTAACAGATGAGCCAATACACATTGATTTCCTAGCTATTGATATGAACAAGAAGATTCAAGTTGGAATTCCTCTTGAATTTATTGGAGTATCTAATGCGGTTAAGGGTGGCTTAGGTACCCTAGTTAAGGTTCTCTACGAAGTAGAAGTAGAAGCTTTGCCTAAAGACCTTCCACACAGTATTCAAGTTGATATAGCTAAATTAGAAGGCGTTGATAGTCAAATACTTGTATCTGACATAAAGGCTCCACAAGGAGTTACAATAATCACTCCTTCAGTTGAAGTTGTTGCATCTATCGCAGTCCAGAAAGAAGAAAAGGATGAACCAGCAGAACCTGTTGACCTATCTAAGATAGAAGTTGAGAAGAAAGGTAAGAAAGAAGAAGAAGGTGTAGATGCTCCAGCAGCAGAGTAATACTTGGTAATACCTGCAATTTATTGGTATAATGAAACTATGATAAAACGTTTTATCATAGTTTTTTGTTTAATAATTTTTACACTTCCTGTCATAAAGGCAGAAAGTGCTTTTAATTGTGCAAATCTTACTACGTCTTCCGCACAAGCAGACAAGGATTACTGCAAAAAGGAGCTTGCTCAGATAGAAGCAGAACTCGCAGTTCTTCTAGCTAAACAGAAAGAACAACAAAAGCACTCAGGAACTCTAAAAGGAGATGTAGATTATTTAAATAGTCAAATAAATGCTCTAAAAAAGAAAGTAACAGCTAGGGCTCTAGCCATATCTCAGCTCAAGGTTTCTATCCAAGAAAAGAATTCAAAGATTGAAACCCTAGAAACTAAGATAGATAAACAATACGACTCTATTGCTCAATTAATAAGAAATACAAACGATTTCGATAATGAAAATTTAGTTCATCTTGTTTTAGCGGATGGGACACTTTCTGATTTCTATTCAGATTTAGAGTCATATGCATCTATCAAACAAGCAGTAAAGAGATCAGTAGATGAGCTAAGAGGAATAAAGACAGAAACAGAAGAAGAAAAGATGAGTCTAGAAGATAAACGCAATAAAGAAACTGACGCCAAGGTAGAGTTAGAAAATGCACAGAAGAAAGTTGCCGTATCAGAAGCAGAGAAGAAGAAGCTACTTGAGTTAAGTAAACAAAAAGAATCAGAGTATCAGAAACTTGCTGCAGAGAAGAAAGCTAAGGCAGATAAAATAAGAGCAGCACTTTTCCCACTTCGTGACTCTCAGGCTATTCCTTTCGGCACAGCGCTTTCATATGCTGAAAATGCACAGAAGAAAACAGGGGTACGACCAGCATTCGTATTAGCGATATTACAGCAAGAATCAAACATGGGTGCTAACGTAGGGTCATGTATTATAACTAACTTAACAACAGGTGAGACAAAGGGTGTAAACTCAGGAACTGTTTTCCCAAATGGAATACACCCAACCAGAGACTTACCTCTTCTTCAAGAAATAGTTAAGAGCGTAGGAAGAGACCCTCTAGTAACTAGAGTATCTTGTCCGTTGGCTTCAGGAGGATACGGAGGTGCTATGGGGCCTACTCAGTTTATACCTTCGACATGGAATGCATTTAAGACAAGGATAGCTGCCGCAGTAGGAGCAAAGGTTGCTGACCCTTGGAACCCAGAACATGCTATTACAGCTTCATCTATATACCTAAGTGACCTAGGTGCCGGTGCTGGTGGCTATACAGCAGAGAGAACAGCAGCACTTAAGTATTACGCTGGAGGTAATTGGTGGAAGCCAGGTAACGCTTTTTACGGCAATAGTGTTATGGCTAAAGCAACAACCATCCAAGCAAACATAGATTTGCTTTATAATGAATAATGTGTTAATCTCTCCTTACGATGAAAAAAGATATACACCCAAAATATGATTTAAACACTAAGGCTACTTGCGCATGCGGAGCTGTGTTTTTAGTTGGTTCTACAATGCCTGAAATAAAGATGGAAATATGCAGTAACTGCCACCCTTTCTTCACTGGAAACGAAAAGGTTATGGACACTGCTGGACGAGTTGATAGATTCAAAAAGCGTCAAGCTGCGTCTTCTAAAGTTAAGAAATAAATCAGAAAAGCGGAACATACTTTTATAAAGTGCGGATATTTTAATGCTTTAAAATTCCTCGTGCTCGTGCCAGTCGCACTCGCAAGTCTTTATAAAAATATGTTCCGCTTTTAACTTATATGGATTTAAATCTAGAAGAATTAAAGAAGAACTATAAAACAAGCCATCTAGCAACAATACTTGAGAAGCTTTCACGTGAAGAACTTGAAGTCAGAGAAATGCTTTCAGGTGATGATCAGTTGTTTGAGATGGCCAACAAAGAACTTAAGTCTATTGAAGAACAGAAAAAGGGTATAGAAAAACAAATAGAAGATATACTAGACAAAGAAAAGGAAGAAGAGGAATTCCCAAATGAAATAGTACTCGAAGTTAGAGCAGGTGCTGGAGGAGACGAAGCATCTCTTTTTGCTTGGGAGATTGCACATATGTATGAGAAATTTTCTGAAGCAGAAAGATGGGACTGGAAAACAAACTATGAATCAAAAAGTGATGTGGCTGGATTCAAGGAAGCAAGTTTCGAAATAAAAGGTAAAGATGTTTATAAAAAATTAAGATATGAAACAGGAGTGCACAGAGTTCAGAGAATTCCAGCAACAGAGAAGAATGGACGAGTCCACACTTCTACTGCCTCTGTTGCAATATTACCAATCCGTAAAAAAGTAAAATTCGAAATAAACCCTACTGAAATAGAAATGGAATATTCACGTTCTGGAGGTAAGGGAGGGCAGAACGTTAACAAGGTTGAAACTGCAGTAAGACTTGTTCATAAACCAACAGGCATAGACGTACGTTCTACCAACGAAAGAAGCCAGATGGCCAACCGCGAAAAGGCAATGATGATTCTTACTGCTAAATTACAACAGCTAAAAGAAGAAGAAGAAGCAAAGAAATACTCAGGAGAAAGAAAAGATCAGATAGGCACAGGAGATAGAAGCGAGAAAATAAGGACTTATAACTTCCCACAGGATAGAGTAACAGACCATAGAATAAAGAAATCATGGCATAATTTGCCAGCTATTATGGAAGGAGAGATTGATGGGATAATAGATTCTATAGAAAAGGGTGAAACAGGGGAAGACGAAGAGTAATTTCTATTGCAATTTTATAGTATTCATGCTATTATAAGGGGGTAGTTTCTCGGCTAGCTTAATGTTTCCTTGTGAGTTTAGTTTTAAGCGATCAAGTATCTAGGCGTAAGGGTTTCTACGTTCCGTCGATAACGGAACATTATAAGTATTTTTGCCCGATTTTTAAAAACGGGAGAACAAGAAAAATGGCTACAAAGCTATACGTAGGGGGATTACCTTACGCAACAAACGATGCTGCTCTTAAGGAGTACTTCGCACAAGCTGGAAATGTAACTTCCGCTGTGATTATTATGGATAAGATGTCTGGTCGTTCTAAGGGTTTCGGTTTCGTTGAAATGTCAACAGACGAGGAAGCACAAAATGCTATCTCAATGTTCAACGATAAGGAATTCGAAGGCCGCAAGCTTACTGTAAACGAGGCTCGCCCAATGGAAGCTCGACCACCACGAACTGGTGGATCAGGTGGATTTGGAGGAGGCAGAGGAGGACGCCGAGAATATTAATCTATTCTTAAACTCTAAAACAAACAGCCCCGACTTAGGTCGGGGCTGTTTGCGTATATAGGGTAATTTTGTTATATTTTAGGTGTCCCTTTGGTTAGAGGGCTTTTGTTTGTTGACTATTATTTGAGCGTGTAGTTCAGTGGTAGAACGCTGTCCTGATAAGACAGAGGTCGATGGTCCGATTCCATCCACGCTCACCCATGGAAGAAAATAATACAAATAAAAAGATGGATTGGAGACCTGTAATATTCTTCTATGTTAAGACAACTTCTTGGATAGTTTTCCCGGCAATACTCGCTATGGTTGTGAAAGGTTATTTGCAGGGAGTAAAACTTCTTTTACTAATGGCTGTTGCTTTCGGTATAACATGTTTGGGAATTTATAAAGAAATAAAAGATTATAAGATTAGCTTAGATAAAAAAAATGACAGGAAATAAAATAGAAGAAAACAATACACAAGTAGAGTCAGCAGGGCATACCCCAACAATATTTGCTGAACCAATTTTACATATTAAAGATTTTCCTATTACAAATTCTCTATTAACTTCTTGGTTAGCCCTTTTTGTTATACTAGGCATTTCCCTAGCTGTAAGATTAAAAATGAAAAAGATTCCTGGAAAGATTCAGCATATATTCGAAATTCTAATCGAAGGAGCTTTGTCTTTATGCGATCAAGTTACTAATAATAGGAAATTGACTAATAAGATTTTCCCAATCGTTTTTACTTTGTTTGTCTTTATTTTAATAAACAACTGGGTGGGTATTCTACCTTTTGTGGGGTCTATCGGCATGAATGTAATAGAAGAAGGACATGAAGTTTTCGTTCCATTTTTCAGAGGAGGAACAGCAGATGTAAACATGACTCTAGCCTTATCTCTTATGATTGTAATAGGGTCTAACGTATTTGGAATGATAGCCGTAGGAGTCTGGAAAACTTTTAATAAATATGTTAATATAAGCCTGCTTGGTTCTATTTTTACTAAGGTAAGAAAAGACCCAAGTATTTTAATTGTTGCCCCTATAACATTCTTTGTAGGAATACTTGAGCTTATAGGAGAGGTAGCAAAGGTTGCATCACTTTCTTTCCGACTCTTTGGAAATATATTTGCAGGAGAAGTATTGCTTGCTTCAATGGCAGCGATATTTGCATTTATATTACCAGGACCGTTTCTGTTCTTAGAAGTGTTCATAGGCCTAATTCAGGCATTAATATTCTCTTTACTTGCGACAGTTTATTTCACAATAGCAGCGGAAGATCATGGAGAACACAAAGAAGAGCATGAGAACACAGACAGTAATAAGGAATTGGCGCATGTTTAAATTATTAAAAGTTTATAAGTTAGTCGAAAATATTATTAATTAGTTTCAGCCAAAGGCTGATCCGCCTCTGGCGGAAAAAATCTAAAAAAGTATGGAAACAGAAATTATCACAGGAGTAGTAAATTTAGCACCACTAGCAAAGGCTCTAGCAATAGGTCTTTCAGCAATAGGTGCAGCAATAGGTATTGGTATGATTGGAGGTAAGGCTATGGAATCAATCGGCCGAAATCCAGAAGCAACAGGAAAGATATTAGTTCCGATGCTTATCATATCTGCATTCGCAGAAGCAGTAGCAATTTACGGACTTGTTATCGCATTCTCTATTAAATAATTTTTTAATTTAAAATGGAGGAATTAATCGAGACATTTCACATAGATTGGAAATTAATGCTTGCCCAAATAATAAACTTTGGGTTGGTATTTTTTGTTTTGTATTTGATTGCAGCGAAACCGCTTTCTAAACTTATTAAGGATAGAACAGAGGAAATAACTAAGGGTCTTGATGATGCGAAGAAAAATGCAGAAACCTTAAAGGCTACTACAGCTGAATATGAAGCTACTATGGCCAAAGCCAGAAAGGATGCTAATGATTTCTTCGAAAAAGGTAAGAAAGAAGCTGAGGCTAAGAAAGCTGAGATTATGGCTAATACAGAAAAGGAAGTCTCTCAAGCTATTGAAAATAGCAAAAAGATTATTGATAGCGAAAGAGTGAAAATGATAAGTGAAGCTAAAAACGAAATAGCTAGCTTAGTGATTAAAGCCACAGAGAAAATCTTAGAAGAAAAGAAAGGTTAATTATTTATGAGTAAAATCTCTACAAAAAACATAATACAGGCGATCGATGAAGAGACTAGAGGCAAGACTAGCGTAGAGTTAAATAACTCAATAAAAAAAATAATAACTTTTCTTCACAAAAGAAGGCTGATTGGTAGATCTAAAGAAATCTTAGAAGAATTAGAGAAATATATCGACAAAAGGGAAGGAGTAATGAGAATGAAAGTAAGCAGTGCAGATACATTTCCGAATACTAAGAAAACAGAATTAGAGAGCAAAATGAAAGATAAGTATAAGGCCAACAAAATCGAAAGTACTTATATTGAAGACAAAAGTCTTCTAGGAGGAGTAAAGATTGAGATAGGAGAAGACATAATGGATATGACATACAGAAATAAACTCAATCAATTAGAAAAACATTTAATAAAGAATAAATAAAATAACATGGCAAATCATATAGTAGAAAATTTAAGAAAGGAGATTGAAGGATTCAAAGCAGAGATAAAGTCTGAAAAAGTTGGTCATGTTATAGAAGTTTTTGACGGTATTGCTAGAGTTTCAGGATTATCTCAATTAAAAGCATCTGAAATGGTTACATTTCAAGGAGGGGCAACAGGTGTTGCACTTAACCTAGATGAAGACTCTGTGGGGGTTATTATTTTAGGAGACTTTTTTAATATTAAAGAAGGTGAAGAAGTGAAGGCAACAGGACAGATTTTATCAGTTCCTGTAACAGATGCGCACATAGGTAGAGTGTTAAATGCAATAGGCGAGCCAATAGATGGAAAAGGAGAAATCAAATCAGACACAAGAAATCCGATAGAAAAAGTTGCCTCAGGTGTTATGAGTCGTCAATCTGTTGATCAACCTATGGCAACAGGAATCAAAGCTATCGATGCTCTTATTCCAATAGGTCGCGGTCAGAGAGAACTTATAATCGGAGATAGACAAACAGGTAAAACCGCTATTGCTATAGACACTATTTTAAACCAAAAAGGACAAAACATGATTTGTGTTTATGTTTCTATTGGTCAAAAGGATTCAAAATTAAGAAAACTACAAACTAGACTACAAGAAGGTGGTGCAATGGATTACACCATAATAGTATCTGCTGGTTCTTCAGAACCTGCAGCGATGTCATACATCGCTCCTTATACTGGAGTTGCTATTGCAGAACACTTCATGGATGCTGGTAAGGATGTTTTAATCATTTATGACGATCTTTCTAAGCATGCTGTTGCTTATCGAGAAATTTCACTTCTACTACGTCGTCCACCAGGCCGTGAAGCTTACCCTGGAGACGTTTTTTACCTACACTCAAGATTACTTGAACGTGCTTGTAGAAAGAATAAAGAATACGGAGGTGGTTCTATAACAGCACTACCTATTATTGAAACTCAGGCTGGAGACATCTCTGCTTATATTCCTACAAACGTTATTTCTATTACAGACGGACAAATATTCTTAGAAACAGATTTGTTCTACAAAGGTGTTCGTCCTGCAGTGAACGTAGGATTCTCCGTGTCTCGAGTAGGAGGATCAGCCCAAATAAAAGCTATGAAGAAAGTTGCTGGAACTCTAAAGCTAGACTTAGCTCAATTTAGAGAGTTAGAAGCATTCTCACAATTTGGATCTGACTTAGATGAATCTACTAAGCGTCAGCTAGAACGTGGTAAACGTGCTGTTGAGCTTCTAAAACAGCCACAGTATTCTCCTGTATCAACAATACATCAAGTTGTGGCACTATAC
>JAGORC010000008.1 GCA_018063015.1 Minisyncoccota bacterium | reverse complement strand
GCCCAATAATTCCGGATAACGCTCGAGGCTCTCGTATTACCGCTCCTGCTGGCACGAGATTAGGAGCCTCTTATTCATGAGGTACCGTCAATAAACTTCTTCCCTCATAAAAGATCTTTACGTCCCAAAGGGACTTCATCAATCACGCGGCGTCGCTCCATCAGACTTTCGTCCATTGTGGAAGATTCTCGACTGCAGCCACCCGTAGGTGTATGGTCCGTGTCTCAGTACCATCGGTGGGGGTCAGCCTCTCAGCTCCCCTAGACGTCATAGCCTTGGTAGTCCATTACACTACCAACTAGCTGATATCGTACAGGCCACTCTCTTAGCGAAATTCTTTACCCTTGCGGGACCATCTTGTATTAGTCCGGATTTCTCCGAATTATTCAAGACTAAGAGGGGTGTTCCTATATATTACTACCTCGTTCGCCACTAAGGAGCAAACCCAATCCGTTACTTGATTCTCATCCGTATTGCTACTTCAAAGTCTCTCATACTTTCATAGGACTCCTTCGTTCGACTTGCATGCCTTATCCACGCCGCCAGCGTTCATCCTGAGCTAGGATCAAACTCTAACTAAAAGTTAGAACGAAACAAAACAAAAAACAGCATTGATTTTTGTCTTTCTTTTACTAGCTCGAAAACTTGCATTATGTTGCAAAACGTATTTATTTTTCAACGTTCTTTCAAATAAAAACGCCATATCCACTAAAGGATTAGACGTGAAAGGAAGTATATACTAGAGCTCGACTCAAGTCAAGCCCGAGCTAGGGGCTTATTTAGCCTTGTTAAATAAGGCTTTTTGCCTCATTTTTTTTATAACTATATAGCTCCAGACTATAGCCAAAAATGAGTAGTTTACTATCATGTATATCTGGTTAGCCCAAGATACTCCGTAAGGAAATCTATATTCTGATATTGGGAATAGAAATGGTGTTGGATAAAACGATATTGAGTGAGAAGGAATATCTATAAGTATGTGAAGTAGCCAGCCAAGAAGTTCATATCTAGGACGTTTAGAAATAACCCAAACAAGAATAAATATCATCGCCCATATTACTACAGAGTGACTAAACTGATACAGATAACTTGCAATATCAAAGTTGCCAGAAAACTGGTGATGGTCCCTGAAAGATAGAAAATCTTCTCCACCGAAAATTACGTTATAAAATAAAATTATGAAAGGTATAGTGAAAGCAAAAAAATCTGGGAACACTCCCCAGAATGCAGTCCATCCGGGATGCATGTGAAATTTTCTTTTCTTGGTTTCTTCTGGTTCACTTTTTTGCTCAGCAATAGCGTTCGCTCCTCTTGCTCCCGCATTTGCCCAAAGTGTGTGTGCTAAAATATCCATGGCAACATTATACCAGAAAATAAAAACTATTTTCTATCTTTAATGCTATACTCATAACAATCATGCAAAACAAAGAATCTGAAGCAAAATACCCCATGCGTATTAACAAATACCTAGCACTTAACAAATACTCAACACGTAAAGGTGCTGACGAGCTAATCAAAGAAAGCAAGGTTTTCATTAATGGCAAACTAGCTAAACTAGGAGACAAGGTAATGGAGAAAGATAAGATAGAGGTAAGATTCCACGGAGTTAGAAAGCCTAATGTGTATATAGCCTACAATAAGCCTAAAGGAGTGATCACCCACTCTCCTCAAAAGGGTGAAAAGGAAATCAAAGATACTATAAACATAAAGGGTGTATTCCCTATCGGTAGGTTGGATAAGGATTCACATGGACTCATAATACTTACAGACGACGGACGTATTACAGAGAGACTCCTAGGTCCTACTTACTCTCACGAAAAAGAATACGTAGTAAAAACCAAAAACGATCTCCGTACTAGCTTCAAAGAAAAAATGGAAAAAGGTGTAAAAATTGATAGAGAAACAACTAAACCTTGTAAGGTTGAAATAATAAATAAACGATTATTTAAGGTAATACTAACCGAGGGCAAGAAACATCAGATAAGACGAATGTGTGTAGCTCTCTTCCAAGAAGTGGATGACCTGAAGAGAACTAGGATTATGAACATAAGACTAAACGATATCCCAGAAGGAAAATATAGAAACATCGAAGGAGAAGAATTGAAGAAATTCTTGCACGCTCTCGGACTGGATTAGTATTATTTATCTAGATCTAGAGTTTCATCTATCCGAATCTGACTTATGAATTCGGGAACGTGGCTTACTAGAATCATTGCTCCTTTGTACTCATCGAGAGCCTTGGCAATAATTGGTAAATGACGAAAATTTATATGATTTGTCGGCTCATCTAAGATAAGCAACCCTGGTCGCTCTATCACAAGCCGAGCAAACGCTACGAGTCCCTTCTGTCCTTCTGACAGATCGCCTATTTTAGTATTTATAACATCACTAGTTATAAGGAAGCTTGCTGCTACACTGCGCATGTATTCTTCATCTATCTTACCTGTAACTTCTTTTAGAACTTTCGTGAGAGATTCACGAACAGTGTCTTCGAAATTTAATGTTGAGAAATCTTGTCTGTAGTACCCTACCCTTATACCGTCTAGGACTTGCACTCCTTCGGCTGTCTTGTTGGCTATGTGTTCAAGCAGGGTGCTCTTGCCTATGCCGTTGGGACCTGAGAGTAATAAATGTTTATTCTTTCTTAATTTTATATTCGCTTTATGTTTTACTATCTTTCCACTTTTAGAATTCATTGTAGTAAAAGATTCTATGGTGATAATGTCACCGTTGATGTCATCTTGAACTGGGATAACGAATGGTCGTATTGTCTTGTCTTCTTTACGAACATCAACCATCTCACCCTCTAGCTCTTCTGCTTTTTCTCGCATGCGCTTAGCTACCAGACGAAGCTGTCCACCCTTGTGAGCGAACACATTGGCTTGATCTTTCTTGGCTTGAATTTCTTTCGCGAGCTGAGCATTCTTCATATTCTCCTTCTCTACTCTTGCAGTAATATCTTTCAAAACGTTTTTGTAGTTGCCTGTGTATTGTTCAATCTTTCTTGTATGAATATCTAGGTAAAGAACTCCGTCACTGAAAGCATTTAAGAATTCTGCATCGTGAGAAATAACAAGAACTGTCTTAGGATAGTTAATAAGGAATTCGGTTAAGTGTGCTATACCTGCCTTATCTAGGTTGTTTGTTGGCTCATCTAATAATAGTAAATCTGGGTCTTGAATAAGAGCTGAAGCAAGTAATATACGAGCTTGTTGCCCACCAGAGAAGGTGTTGAGGATTCTGTCGTGTAATTTCTCGTGGCCTTTTAGATTTACAACTTCCAACACTCTATCTATACGTGGATCTATGTCATATATTTTCTTTGGAAAACATTGTTCGAAGAATTCACGCACACTCTTCTTCAAATCTTCTCTGGGAATAACTTGTTTAGAAATTGCGATGGTCAATCCATTGCTTGCAACAACTGTTCCTGACTCAGGTTCTAGGTCTCTGGTGATTAAATTAAATATAGTACTCTTACCTGCGCCGTTCTGCCCCATGATGGTAACTTTCGATCCACGTCGCAATACAAAACTTACCTCATCCAAGATAGGTTTGTTGTGCCCATATTCAAAAGATACAGAATCAAATCTAAAAATAGCTTCATTTTTTGCCATAGCTATATCAAGATACCTTATTTTTACTAAAATAGAAAGTTTTTACAAAAAATAAAAGTCCAGATTTATATCCGGACTTTTAATACATTACTAACGCGGGGTTAAGCCTCTTCTTTTTCTGCTTTGCTATTTTTTACGAGCTCAGCAATTTTCTGTGAGAGAGCACTCTGGCTCAACACAGATTTAGGATTAATCCCTTGAGAGTGAAAAAACTGCTTTCTCCCATCCTTACCTTTTTGGATAAAAGCATAGAAAACCATTTTGGTTTTTTTGAACTTTTTGAAAATAATGTTTTCCACCGGGTACAGAGGCAGTTCAACCTCATTTTTGCCAATATAGCATTTATCATTCCAAATCGGTTCAACCTGAACCATAGATGGATCTTTTGCAATGCTTTCATTGGTGTCTGGATCTGCCGGGAAAATAAAGATGCGCTCTTCCATGATTAAAAAAATTTGAAATTAAAAAATAACGTAACCATTCGTTACTTTACCATAGAAATATAAAATGTAAATAAAGGTTAGTTACATTTTTCTACTATCGTATGCCCAGTGTAGTAGTGCTTGGCGCTGACGTGGACGACAGAATACATCTCCCTTTCTGCAGTTCTTCTTAATCTGTCCTATATGCCTTCTGATAGCATTCCATCTTTTTATCTGTCTCTCATCTTCTTTCTCGAGCCTACGTCCCATGTAATACCTTGAATACCATTCGAACCATCCTCTAGGATCATTATCATTTATCCAGCCCTTCTTCTGCCACACAGACAATGGCTGGCTAGCATTCACTCCAAAAAAATTTAATTCCTTGTGTTGTTTATGGTCGGGTGAAGTTTTAGCTTTTGTAAACCAAGCTTTGGGATATTCTTTTGGTTTGTCAGAGAAATAAACTCCGCCAAATACTCCCAGCTCAAGCATTTCCTTAGGTGATAAATCAGGTCTGAAGTCAGGATGAAAATTCTTCCCCATAGGTTCTGTAATAAAATAAACATAACCCTTCTGGGTTAGACTGTTTACTGATATTTTCTTACCTTGCTTGGGCATTTTTTAATTATTAGAAATATAACATGCAAGAATAAATAGATTCCCCCACCAAGAAACAAAAGATATGATGAAACTTGCTGTTATTTTATTCTGTAGAGATTGAGGTAGTGTCTCTTCTGATTTACCTTGCTTCTCCATATTGAGTAAATAAGGAGAAACATAGAAAGACAGAAATACCCCATTTAGTATCATTATCGGCAAGGAAATAATATGAAATAATAACCATCCTTCCATAGGAACATCTTTGTAAAACATAACTCCACCAACGACGCACAAAAATGTGCCTACCCATATTAAGGGTTTGGTTATTTTGTGCGTGCGAATAGTGGCTAGGGTCCAATAAGAAGACTTACGTCCCAGAAATCCATGCAAATCTATAACTGTTACAGCTCCTAAACCAATTACAAAACCAGCAAGAAGTAAAAACAGTGAGATTGTTTGCATGTTAAAAAATTAAATAAATAAACTACATGAATGCCTGAGCATCTGCCTCAGACATAAACTTAAACATATTGCCTCCACACTGAGCGCATACACCCTTAGCTGAGTATCTACCCTTCTCATTCTTAGTAGCCTTAGGATTAGACATAACCTGCATTGTAGGTTTGTTGTTAGCGTCACGACACTTCATACACAAAGCTTTTAATTCTGCCATAAATTTTTCTTTTAAAAATAATTATTAATTATTCATGTTTCGAGCATGAATCTCCGAAATGATTATAACATCATTTCAAAATCATAAAAAGAACTACCTAGATTCTCCTTCAAAATCTTTAACCCATTCACCTATGGTGTTACTGTCCTTATCATAATGAACCCAAACATCTCTCTTGTGAGTTGGCTCAGCACTCATTGGCTCATCCATACCTCTTTCTAAGAAGCTGTACACTATTCTACCCTCCTTAAAGGATATACTCTTCGGAGAAATTCTGTCTCCTAGAAACATACCATCGGTAGAGCTAGCGGATTCATTATTATTATTTATTATCAAAGCTCCATAAAAGAAACTTCCAGTACCACCAGAATCATTCACGAGCCAAACTGCTCCATCAGTATCTCCGTCTTTGTCTACATCAGTATAGACTGGTTCTTCGATAATCATTAGAGAATTGGTCATCGTAAATCCATCAAGTTCTACCTCAACTGTCTTTTGAGCCCTACCGTTAACAAGGACGAATTCTTCTCCATCTATCATATAAGAAATATTCATAACGTTAGGCAATACTTCTTCCTTTAAATCTGTGTTGTCTTCTTCTATCTTTGGAGCTTCTACGTCCTTCTTGCTCACATTGAAGAAAATAACAATCCCGAGGACCACTATAACTAGAATATATTTAAGTGTTGTTTTCATTGTATATTTATAAGTAAATTATTTATCTCTAAGTGTATATCTATCAAGCACAGCTTCGAACATTAGTGGAGCAATGATGGTAGCATCGGATTCAATCACGAACATTGGAGTATGTTTGGTGAGTTTATCCCAAGTTATTTTCTCATTTGGAGTAGCTCCTGAGTAAGACCCGTATGATGTTGTAGAATCAGAAATCTGACAGAAATATCCCCACGGACGAACTTCTTTCTTAAGGTCATATTTTATAGAAGGAACAACACATATTGGGAAATCTCCTGAAATACCACCTCCAATCTGGAAGAATCCTAAACCAGGACCATCCTTTGATAATTCTTGGTACCAATCATAAAGAGTAGTCATGTATTCTACTCCTGATTTCATTATGCTTGCATTTACCTCTCCTGCTTTTACATAACCTGCAAATATGTTACCCAAGGTTGAGTCCTCCCATCCTGGAACAACAATGGGTAAATTCTTCTTAGAAGCTTCAAGCAACCAGCACGCACTAGCGTCTCCTTCGTGATGAGGATCTAAGGAGCCATCTTGTAATATCTGGTAGAAATATTCATGAGGGAAATATCTTTCTCCTTTTGCTTGTGCCTCTTTCCATTTCTTGAGTATTATCGGCTCTACAACTCTAAATGCTTCTTCCTCTGGGATAGAAGTATCTGTAACTCTTCTCTCTCCTCTTTCTAATATCTTCTCATCATCTTCCTTAGTGAAATATCTATAGTCAGGATAGTCCTTATAGTGAGTATGGGCCACGAGACGAAACACTGATTCTTCTAAGTTTGCACCTGTGCAAGATATAGCATGAATCTTGCCTTCCTTAATCATAGGTGCGAGAGTTACCCCTAGTTGAGCAGAGGACATAGCTCCACCCATAGCTAGTAGCATCTTACCCCCATCATCTAAATGCTTCTTGAAGGCTATGGTTGCATCCTTCATCTGACGAGCGTTAAAGTTATGGAATAATTTTTTAAACAAATCTAATGTTGAAAATTCTTGTTTCATAACAATATTATAGGGATAATTCGATAAAAATACAATATATTATGGGTTGTTTGCTTTTTACCCCCAAATGTGTAATAATACCCTCCATGAGTTTAGTCGAACAAATTCTGCCTTACGCGCAGATAATACTTTCAGTTTTACTTGTTTTATCAATACTCCTACAACACACCAGTTCTGGTGCGGGAGGAGCTTTTGGTGGAGGTGACGGATCATCCTTTTACAGTACTCGCCGAGGCTTTGAGAAGTTTCTTTTTATTTTGTCTATAGTTTGCGCAGTACTCTTTGCTTTGACAGCACTTCTAGCTATCGTCATAAAGACACAAAGCTAAAGTTTTTTTGCGCTTCTAAAATTAATTTATGCAAAATTTTCGTAAGATTCTACGTAATCTAGGCATGCCTTCAAAAAACGAATTAAGGGATATCGTAATTTCTTTTTCTAGAAGAGAAAGAAGGGTTTTCTCAGTGTTAGTTATTGTACTAATAGTAAGTACAATAGGCATATTGGGAAAATTAAACAATTCCTTTATGGTTGGAGTACCTATCCAAGGTGGTTCTATAAGAGAAGGAATAATAGGAACACCAAGATTTATAAATCCTGCCCTAGCGATATCAGATACAGATAAAGATTTAACAAGTCTAATATATTCTGGACTAATGAGGAAAGGAGCTGACGGCAAGCTTATACCTGACCTTGCAGAAGGTTATGAAGTATCAGAAGACGGAGCAACATTCACATTCTTACTTAAAGAAAATATATATTTTCATGATGGTGAACCAGTAACAGTAGAAGATATCATATTCACAATAAATACAATAAAGGATCCACTAAATAAAAGCCCTAAGAAATCCAACTGGGACGGGGTAGATGTTGAGAAAGTAGATGATAGAACAATAGTATTTAGTTTGAAAGGAGCATATTCATCATTTTTAGATAATACTACCCTAGGAATACTTCCTCTTCATTTATGGGAAAACTCCCCTATCGAACTTAATGAAGCCAACATAAATCCAACAGGTTCAGGACCATTTATGATAGATAGTTTTAATAAAGAATCTTCAGGAATAATAGATCAATATGAGTTAAAAGCATTTAAGAAGTTCAGTCTAGGAACACCTTATATTAAGAGAATAACTCTCAAATTCTATCCAAACGAAAACGATTTATTAACAGGATTAAAAGATGGAGAAATAGACCAAATAAGTTCTATAACTCCAGAGAATGCAGAAACTCTAAAAGAAAAAGGTTATAAAATAGAGTCTGCTGTTCTACCTAGAGTGTTCGGATTATTCTTCAACCAGAGTCAAAATCAGATATTTACTGATAAATCTGTGATCAAGGCAATGGATCAAGCAATAGATAAGAATAGAATCATTAGAGAAGTACTAAAAGGTTACGGAATACCTATAGAAGATCCAATACCAAACAGTATCGTAAGCTTTGAAAAATTAAGTGGTGGCATCTCTACCCGAGAAGAAAACTTAAAGAAAGCAGAAGAAACACTTACAAAGGGTGGCTGGCAGAAAAATACTGAAGGCATACTCGAAAAAACAACAACAGACAGTAAGAAGAAGAAAACAACCTCTAGAATTGAATTCTCAATATCAACAGGAAACGCTCCTGAACTAGTAAAATCTGCTGAATTAATTCAAGAAGATCTACGAGCCCTAGGAATGATTGTAGATATTAAGACATTCGAATCCGGTAACCTAAGTCAGGTTGTCATAAGACCTAGAAAGTATGACGCTCTACTGTTCGGAGAAATAATAAATCATGAATCAGACCTATTTGCATTTTGGCACTCTTCCCAGAGAAAGGATCCAGGGTTGAACGTGGCAATGTATACAAATGCAAAAGTAGATAAAATATTAGAAGACGCATTCGTGACAGTAAAAGAAGAAGACAGAGTAAAGAAGTATCTACAATTCCAAGATGAAATCAGGAAGGATATGCCTGCTGTATTTGTTTATAGTCCGAGCTTTATTTATGCGGTATCACCTGAATTAAACAATCTATCTATAGAGAATATCACCTCTCCTGGAGACAGATTCCTAAATTCTTATTTATGGTATACTAAAACAGATAAAGTTTGGAAAATATTCTCTAAATAAAAGCAAACTGCAATTTGCAGTACTCTATCATTAATAATTAATTAAAAACAATAAACACAATGAGAAAAAACAGAATTTCATTTAGTTCACTTAGTATTGAAAAGAAAGATACTAAAGAAGAACACAAGAAAGAACACAAAACTGAGCATCACAGAGGTGGTGACAAAAGAAAGAACCTAAAAAGTTCAACTTACCAGTACACGAAAAAAGGTTTCCGCCAACAAAGAGGTGGAAGGCCTTCTTTCTCGCCTAAAACAGATGGCAAGATTCCTCCACCAGAAGAAGGAGTGGTTAGAATAATACCTCTAGGAGGAGTTGAAGAAATAGGTAAAAACATGACTGCTATCGAAATAGGAGACGACATAATAGTTGTTGATGCAGGAATGCACTTCTCTACAGAAGAAACTCCTGGTGTCGACTACATAATACCTAACACAACCTACCTAGAAGAAAGAAAAGATAAGATAAGAGCATTAGTAATAACTCACGGACACTTAGACCACATAGGTGGAGTACCATTAGTTCTATCAAGAATAGGCAATCCTCCTGTATATTCTAGAAAACTTTCTATCCTTCTAATGAAGAAGAGGCATTCTGAATTCCCTCACCTACCACAAATGAAGGAAAATATAGTAGAGAAAGACGACGTCCTAACTCTAGGTAAAATAAGAATGCGATTCTTTGGGGTTACTCACACTATCCCAGACTCTATGGGTGTCATGATTGAAACAAAGAATGGATTAATCGTAACTCCAGGAGACTACAAACTTGACCAAATAGATGGAAAAGTAAGTGTCGAAGAAGAAAAGGAATATTCAATATTTGATAAGGAGAAAGTGCTTCTGCTTATGACAGACTCTACCAACATCGAAAACGAAGGATATTCTCTTCCAGAAATAAAAGTTCATCAAGGATTAGAAAACTTACTGAAGAAGGTTCCAGGAAGAATAATAATAGCTGCTTTCGCTTCTCACATAACTCGTCTTGCACATGTTGTTAAAACAGCAGAAGCTATGGGTAAAAAGATTGCACTTGATGGACGTTCAATGAAAACCAACATTGAGGTAGCAATAGAAGCTGGATATTTCAAACCCAAGAAAGGCACAATAATACCTATAGAAGAAGCTGGAGACTATCCTCCAAACAAGGTTGTAGTACTTATGACTGGAGCTCAGGGTGAAGAATTCGCTGCATTAAACCGTGCTGCAAACAAAAGCCATGCTAAATTCTCTCTTCATAAAGGAGACACTATAATATTGTCTGCTTCTATTGTCCCTGGTAACGAATTACAGGTACAAAAAATGAAGGATGGATTAACTCGACAAGGAGTAAGAATAATAAGTTACCGTACAGGTGGTGAGGATTTCGTTCACGCTACAGGACACGGAAACCAAGAAGATATAAAGTGGTTACACAGAAAGGTTCATGCCAAATTCTTTATACCAATACACGGATGGCATTCAATGCTAGTAAGACATAAGGAATTGGCAATGGAACTAGGTATGAGTGAGGAAAATATAATAGTTCCTGATAATGGATCAATTATAGAAATATCTCCTGATGGAGAAAAAATGGTCCTAAGAAAAGAGAAGGCGCCTGCTGGACCTATGATGGTGGATGGTTCTAGAATAGGAGACGACCAGAATGTAGTCATAAGGGACAGAGTAATGCTGGCTCAGGATGGAATGTTTGTTATTATTGCACTAGTAGATCAAAAGACAGGAAAACTAAAGAAATCCCCTGACCTGATTTCAAGAGGATTCGTCTATCTAAAAGAAAATCAAGAATTGTTAAGACAAGTAAGAATAATGATAAAGAAATCAGTAGAAGATGCTACTGCTAGAAACACAAGCAATATAGATTTTGATTCCATAAAAGCAAACTTAGGAGAAACAATATCTAAATTCCTTTATCAGAAAACAACCAAGAGACCTCTAGTAATACCTGTAGTTTTAAGTGTATAAACATGAACATAAAGAGAAAAATAATATATCTTGCAGGATTTTTATTCTCTGTTCCACTTGCTTTAACATCTTACATAAACTCTAGCTATCTTAAGGAATACATAAGTGAATACAGTGTAGGAATTCTATACACAGTGGCATCAATACTAGCAATATTGTTCTTGTTTAAAATGCCTAAGATACTAACTAGGCATGGTAACAAGAAATTCATAATAGTGTCTGGTATTGTAACGCTTATATCTCTTGCTCTTATTGCCCTTAGTGAAAATATCTACGTAATAGTCCCGGCATTCGTTATATTCTTTATCAGCTCTGACTTAATATTGGCCTCTTTAGATATATTCGTTGAAGACTTCTCTACAAATCAATCAATAGGGAGGTTTAGAGGCATATATCTAACTTTTGTTAACCTAGCTTGGGTAATATCCCAGATGATTTCAGGATCAATAATAAAGAAAAGCTCTTTTGCAGGTATATATCTATTTTCATCTTTATTTATCATATTGATGATTTTAGTTTTTGTTTTTCTATTAAAAAAGTTCAAGGATCCTGAATACAAAAGGGTGTCACTACTTAAGACATTTAAACACATAGCCAGAAATTCTAAGCTCCATAAAATATATACTATATTTTTTATACTTAAATTCTTCTTTGCTTGGATGATTATATATACACCTATATATCTCCATGAAGAGATTGGTTTCGGCTGGGATCAGATTGGAACCATATTCTCCATAATGCTTTTACCTTTTGTAATTCTTACCTTCCCTATCGGGAAACTCTCTGACAAAATAGGCGAAAAGAAAATGTTGATACTCGGCTTTGTGATTTGTTCTTTGTTTACACTTATGATTCCTTTTATAGGAATAAAAGCTGTATGGATATTTGCTCTAATATTGTTTATGACTCGAGTAGGAGCAGCACTAATAGAGGCAATGTCAGAAATATATTTCTTTAGAATTGTCAGTGAAGCAGACGCAGACGTTATAGCATTTTTCAAAAATACTTATCCCTTGTCTTTCGTGGTGGCGCCTCTTGTTGCCACAATTCTACTACTATTCTTGCCACACTTTTCTTATTTGTATCCAATACTCTCGGTAATTCTCCTCTTAGGATTAATGCTGAGTCTAAGGCTTAAAGACGTAAAGTAAAAAACATTAGTTTAGTTTATTTACTTTATTTTTTAGTAAACTATTTTTATAGATATATTCTTTATATGGCTTAAGTCTTACTATCTTTGGAGTTAAACCTCTATCTTGTAAACCCTTCTTCAGATCTCTTGTGTAATGTTTCTGATCATATCCTAAGGCAATAATATCTGGTCTTTCTTTTATAATATGAGATAAATAATTACTCTTACCTGAAAGGACAGCTTTATCCACGAGTTTGTTTCTTCTTACTAAAACGAGTCTTTCGAATTCGTTCTTGTGGGGAGGCTTACCCTTGATTTTCTCTACATTTATGTCCCTAGCAATAGATACAACAAGAAACGGGTTCTTGGACTTAGCCCTTGCCTGTTTAAAGAAATCTAAATGACCCTTATGTAATCCATCAAAAGTCCCAAACACCATTATTCTTTGCTTTAGCATCTACCTATTATAGCAATTTTCCACATTATGCATGTTTGACATACCTACAAAGAAGCATAGAATGAGGGTGTTAGTTTGATAATAAAATAAAGTGATTGGGGAAGCTGGTGTGATTCCAGCACAGTGCCGCTACGGTAAGTCCTGGGCTAGAGCCTTAGGAACAAGTCCGATTGCCAATCATTTTTCGTTTATCCCGAGCAGGAACATCTTGTCTTATTAAAAGAAAGACGGGATCCAAAATTCTGCATCGGCAGAATTTTTTTGTTTATGTCTAAAAAAGAAAAAATAACAATATCTATAATAGTATTATTTATAATCTCACTTGGTGTTGCTAGTTTGTCTTTTGATAATAAAGTTAGAGAAGATATATATCCTGAAATAGTCCAAGAATCTACTGCGGTAAAGGTTGAATCACCTGAAGCAAAGATAAAAAAAGTGTCATACGAGAAAGGATATCTAGAGATAGAGGGTGTTAGATATGAGAGTGAAATTATAAACAATGATAGTGTCTACAGCTTCATGAATAGATTAAAAAATGATGGGAAAATAAATTTCACCGAGAAAACATACACAGGTATGGGTAAATTTATTGACGAACTAAATGGAATAAAAGGTAACGGAGAAAAAAATTGGATTTATTATGTAAATGGCGAAAAAGCAAAGATAAGTGTATCTGTTTATAAATTAAAATCAGGAGATGTCGTATCCTGGAAGTATGAAAACGATTTAAATAATTAAAATGAAAAAAAGTAATATAGCTTTATTGTGGGTACTAGCAGTCGGTTTATTTTTGGGTTCTTTTGCTTATGTAAAAGCTGAAGGAGATATAAGTCTAACAATACGAAGTGGAGACAACATAGTGTTTATGGGCTCTATCCCCTTACCTGGAGAAGGAGCCATTAATATAAATGACGAGGATGGTAATCCTCATGAGATAAACAGTAGAAGTGTATTGTCTGTCCTAAACGATGCTGATATAGCTAGCCCTGATTTTGAAATATCAAATCTGACTTACTTTAGTTCATTTGGATCTCTTTATTTAAAATGCATAACGCATAGCCAAGGTGAAGAGTGTGATAATTGGCAATACGTAGTAGATGGAGGAACTCCATTTGTTAGTGTTGATCAAAACATACTTTCTGGGGGTGAAAATATTTATCTGTATTTTGGACTTCCAAACAGAATAACCTTAGATAAAAATACTATAAAAACTTCTGAGGGAGTTATGGCGACGACAGAGAACTATGATTATGAAAATAACGGATGGATTATAAGAAGCGGTGTAACTGTAGGTGTCACACAGCCTAACCCAAATGACCCTTGGTCACCTATAGAGGTAATAACTACACAAGTAGATGAAAACGGTCAGGCTGTATTCTCTAATCTATTAGAAGGAGATTATAACGTCGGGGTAAAGGAAGATTTCTACTTCCCTACTGTTTCTCTAAAAGTAGAAAAAGATGTGGTTGCTTCAAGCGGAGGTAGTGGAGGAGGAAGTAGCAGTAAGAAGGAAGTTTCTATCCCTGAGATAAAATCTGTATTTAATAAAAAGAAAGCCTATGAATTCTTATTTCAAAACCAAGAAGAAGACGGTTCTTGGGGAGAAGATTTATACACTGATTGGGTAGTCTTATCTATTATTGAAGACCCACTACATCAATCAGAGAAAATAAAAGTAATAAAATTCCTTTCAGAAAATCCATTACAAGGAGACATGTTAACTGATATAGAGCGAAGATCTATGGCTCTTATGGCTTTTGGACTTAGTCCATATAGTACAAATAACAGAAACTATATAGGAGAGATATTAAGCAATTTCGATGGGGAACAATTCGGAGACGTAAGCATAGACAATGATGACATATTTGCACTAATAGTTCTTAGCAATGCAGGATTCACAAAGAATGACATTGAGGTTAGTAAAACTATTGAATTTGTATTGAGCAAACAGAGAGAAAATGGTTCTTGGGATGAGAGTATTGATATGACTAGTGCCGGAATAAGCGCATTGTCTATCTTTAAAGAAGACCCATTAGTAAACGAATCTCTAGAGAGAGCGAAGGCTTTTCTACTTGATAATCAATCCATAAACGGAAGTTTCGGAAATAATGTATCTTCAACTTCTTGGACACTAGAGGCAATAAAGTCATTAGGCGAAGATATCTCGGATTGGAAAAAAAGTGACAACAGCCCGATAGATTATATAGCAAAAGAACAAGATATTGATGGCGGTATAAAGAACGAAATACTAAAGAATAGAATATGGGAAACCGCATATGCTGTAAATGGAATTGGAGAGAAGAATTGGAATGAATTACTACAGGATTTCAGTAAACAAGAAATAAAGAAAGTATCTAAAAGAATCCAAGCTTCCAATACCGAAAAACCTAAATTAGAAGAACCAGAGCAAACTAACGAAAATCAAGGAGAAGTACTGGGTGACGAAACAATGGAAGAGTATATAGATACACAAGAAACCCCGAATAAAACATGGTTCGGAAGAATCTTTAATAAAATATTCAATATATTTTAATTAGTTCCAAAGAATCCAAGCAAAACAGCAGTAACGTTCACTACGGAATGAGCTAAAGATATAAGCAAGAAATTAGGATATTTTATATAAAGCCAAGCAAAGAGTATACCTCCTATAAAGGTAACGGGTAGAATTACATTTAAACTAGGATAGATGACATGAATCAGTGTGAACAGCACAACATTCACAGAGATTATAACAAAATTACTTTTTGATATGAGTCTTAGTCTATGTATAAGAAATGCTCTAAAGGCAAACTCTTGGAAAAACGATATTGGTAAGAAAAATAGTAACTTCTCTATTAAAACAGGTTTATGCCTTATTGATTCAAATCCTATTTTAGAATCTATCAAGAATATAAGCGCTACAGATACTATAGTAAAAACAACATAAGGTATTAAATATTCTTTGAAATTATTATTAAGACCCATATCTTCATGAGTCCACTTCTCGTGTCTTATGATTCCATAAATAAACAAAGAACAGAGAGCTAGTAAAAACACTCTCCAATCAGAAGAAACCACGTTAAAGTAAAGTAGTGCTACTGGCAAGATAAATATCAGTACTATTTGCGATATAACTATCTTTTTAGAAATTTGTGGCATTTTATTTGTTAGGTTTAAACTCAACCATCTCCCCTGTTAATATTTCAATTCTATCAGCTTTTCGCATATTTTTTAACATCCTTCTAGGTAGAATATCGTAATGCCTTACGTCATCCAATATTTTATCTATAAACCATAAATCTTCCTGACTAGATACCCAGTCTGATTTAATACTCCTAAGATCTAGTGGATTAGAATATCTTCTTAGATTCTTCTTGCCATCCTTAGTAAAATATTCATGAAAATAAGACATGACTAATTCTCTTATATTTTTATATACAGGCTCTCTATATCTTAAAACACTATGATTAGTCTTAGAAAGTGCTCCCCAATACTTATCTTTCTGAAAAGGTACAATTACATGATCGAAATCGTTCTTTGTTGCCTGTAAATGCAGTATAAGTGGCCTATAACCATTAAGCGAAAGCATATAAGCACCGAGCAACGCCCCTTCAAAACAGTGTGCGTTCTTCTCTCTTATAACTCTTAAAGGAGACTTTAATGTTTCTCCCTTTAGCTCAAAGTTAAACTTAATTGTATTGAGAAAATCTTGAATTTTAGAAGGTGTATTTAATTTACGAATAAACTGCATTTCTTTTTTTGTAAAAAGATTTTTATCCATAAAATACAACCCTACTAAAGACCAAGCCCACTAAGAGAACCATAAGAACTCAGAAAAGAAGGTATAGCAAAGAAAAGTCCTATTATAGGCAACACAATAGCTATGACTGTAATCCATATTATTGTTAGAAAATATTTCCTTGTCTTTTCTACAGAAGAGTATATAGCATCAATTTTTGCTTCTAACTCTGTTAATTTATTTTTTGTTTCTGGATCCATTTTAGTCTTCCCTCTTATAGAAGTGAGCTACAAGTACTATAGTGATAAGGGCAACGAAAGTAGTAAGAGCTAGCATTGGTATGGATATATATCCTCCAAAAACATTCACTAGCTGTTGATAACAAGATGCTCCAGATGCATCACATGGTATATAAGCAGCATTGGGATTGAAGTAATAAACCAAATTCATATAAACAGATATCAAAGCACCGATAGATAGCATAGGTAATACATATTTAACGATCTTCCTATCTTTATACCAAATAGCAGTACCAAATATTAAAGGTAAAGGAAAGATAAATACTCTCTGATACCAACATAAGTAACAAGGTGCAAAGCCTATAACTTCTGAGTAAACGAGAACAAATAGAGAAGCGGCTAATGATACTAAGAACCCAAGTGACAAGTAATGCTTATCTATAAAAGCTAAATATTTATTTTTCTTCGGACCAACAAATAAAAGAAATAAAGCCACCACAGAAAGAACCTGTAATATAATAGCTCCTATTCCTAGTAAAATATTGAAGTTGTGAAGTGTTTCAAAATTCATAAATTTATTGACCAACTACTGGAGAAACCTGACTTGTGCCTTGTATAGAAGGAGAATCTGTTGCATCTTCTGGGAGAGGACATGATGTCTTGGAAGACAAGACTGATAAAGCTATTTCTCCTGAAAGTCTAGTTCCGTCAAGAAATTCCCAAGTTGGGTAACCAGTAATATTTTTGTCTTTACATTCTTGAGTTTGACCTTGACCGTCTAAAGTAGAGCATTCAACATACGGAAGCAACTTTGCAGAAGAACCAAACATCTTCTTCTGTGAATTACAATGAGGGCACCAATATGCACCATAAAACACTGCTCCCTTGTCTCCTAGGCATTGTGCAAATTGATCTAATTTACCAGACTTCAAAGAAGCTTCTCCCCCACTTCCTCTAACTATAGCTGTAGTGATAACTCCTAATATTAATATTCCAACAACCGAAATAAAAACTTTTACATTACTATTCATGTTTAATTTAAATTAACTCTTAAATATCCCTAAGGATAACCTAATAATAGCACATTAGAGTAGTGAAACAACCTTAGGTATAAAGACTATTGAACCTATTATAACTGCGAACAAAACAGAAATAAGTACTGCTCCTGCAGATATATCCTTGGTATCCTTGGCGTAAGGATGATAGTCTGGACTTGTAAGATCCATATCAACTTCTATTGCTGTATTGAATGCTTCTGAGACGAAAACCAGTCCTATGGCCAATACAATAGCAACCCATTCAAGACTAGATATATGGAAGGAGAAACCTAAATAAACAACCAGTAAGGTACAGAAAGTATGAACCCAGACATTATGAGTAGTTTTAAACAACACACCTATACCCCTCCAAGCATGGTTTGTACTTCTTAATCTAGCTATAAGGGAAAATCTTTTCTTTTCTTTTAACATAATATTTTACTTTTCTTAAAATTTTAATATTACTTACACATATCGCTTAATGCCAACATATCATCTTCTTTAAGCTTACCATCTTCGTTTTCATTTAATCTATACATTATTGCTCCCTCGTCTAGAACGTGGCCAATACCTAGAGCATGCCCTAATTCATGGGCTAAGACAGTAATAAGCTTTTTCTCCGTACTGAATTCATAAATATTTATTTCCTGACCATCCTCACCTACCTTGTATTCACCTTGAGTAAATTCTTCTCCTCGATCTTTGTTGATCTTATTCAGGGTTGTTGTATTTAGATTAAGATTTTTTGCTGTTTTGTTTATAACCACAACCAATGAATTTATTTCTTCTATCCCGGAATTTAAATCTTCTTCTTGTTTTTTCAAATAATCATATTCCGTCTTCAAATACTCCATCTCAGAATTCAATTCATTAAATACGTTCTCAGGTGCCCCACCTTTACTATTCCATTCTTCTACTTTAATCCTGTATTCTTCTTGTCTTTTAGAAAAAGCTAAATTTCTATTTTCGAATGATTTTTTATCTTCTAGGAAATTACTCTGTAGTCTATCGTATTTTTCCTTTAACTCATCATAGGATTGTTTAGAGTTATCTACATTAACACCTAGTTTCTCTATCTTATCTGTAGCTTCCTGCCTAGAATCATAGATTAAGTTAACTTGTAATATGCCTCCATTCTTATAAGTCTCATTATAATCAAACAAATTCATGCCTGATGGACTCTCCCATATCTCCTCTGCTTTTTTTAATGCTTTAACAAAATCTTCCCTAGAGAGATCAAATCTGTTATCAAAATAAGATATGGTATATGGGATTGGCTTCTTGCAAGGAAAGAATTTAGCATAAAACTCACGCCAATGCGACGCTAGAGTGCTAGAAGAATACAAAATAGTAACTAAGCATACAAGGATTAGACCGATTTTAACTATCTTTTTTGACATATATTCAGTATAAATTGTATCATATTTATCAAAATAAGTTATAATATAAAGTATATGAAACCAGAAAGTCAGATAACAAAAGGCATTTTTATAGGTGTTTATCTTCTATTTTTATTTTATTTTACTATCAACTATGAAAATGTAGCTAATAGTGTAAACATACCTATAGAGATATTAATGTTGGTTATAATTTTGAGTGTTATATATATAAGCTATCAGTTTATAAAAGCTCAATTAAACTCAAACAAATTAGAACATGAGTTCACTTCTATCGTTAATCATACTTTCAGAACTCCTATAACTAGCGTTTTGTGGTTTGTGAAAGAAATGGAGAAAGAAATACCTGATAAAGACAAAGCACTTTATCTACAAGGTATAGAAAACTCTATGAATAAAATTCTGGGAATCGTTGATTTGTTTGCTGGAATAAAAAACATAAACGACATATCTGGTTATTACTTTGAAGCTACTTCACTCCGAGAAGTAGTAGAGAAGTCTATATTAAAATACAGAGAAGAAATAAATAAAAAGGGTTTAGGTTTCCAAGTTTCAACATTTAAAGATATTCCCCTTCTAACTATGGACCTAAAGAAAATATCATTCGTAGTTGATACCCTTGTAGAAAATGCCATATTGTACACACCAAAGGAAGGTAAGATACTTATAGATTGCATATTCAGTAAAGATAAACTTAATCTTTATGTTAGCGACACCGGTATTGGACTAAGCTTTAGAGATAAAATGAATATATTCTCCAGGTTTTATAGAGGACAGAGAGCAACACTACTTAATACCGATGGTATGGGGTTAAGATTATATTTATCTAAAATAATAATCAAAAGACATAATGGTAATATATACGCT
>JAGORC010000031.1 GCA_018063015.1 Minisyncoccota bacterium | reverse complement strand
GTGACCCTACGCGGAATCGAACCGCGATTCTATCCTTGAGAAGGATATGTCCTAACCGTTAGACGATAGGGCCAATTTGTTTTTTATATACTTACGACCAAAACCAGTTTTAAAATACTTCTCTCTTTTGCGTGCATCTATTAAATTATCAACTTTTTCAAAATATATCAAATCAAAAGGTATCCTTGATTTTGTTGATCTTACTTCTCCTCTATTATGTTCTTTTAATCTTCTTTCTAAATTATCTGTAAACCCATAATAAAATTTATTATCTTTATTACTTTTTAGTACATAGACAAAGTACATAATATATTTATCCTAACCGTTACCAGCCCGCTCCCGACCAACGGGAGGGCTGGCGGGGACGATAGGGCCAGTAATAAGAATTTAACATTTTTATTATAAAAGTAAAAGGAGCACCGTAGCGCTCCTTTGAAATTTCTTTACCATACCGGCTTACTTCGCATTCTCAAGCTTCATCATCTCATCAATCATGTGCTGGGGATAAGCCAGCACTTTGATGTGGGGATACTTACCAAAGGATTTTTTGATTTCTTCGTCACCTTCTTCTTCGAAGAAGATTACATGGCCGAGAGCCCACATTCTCTCTTGTATGAGAGGAAGCACCTCGGGCGAAGAAAGCTGATAGTCAAAGACCACCAGCTCGTCGCTTCCTTTGATGGCATTGGCTAAATCCAGCTCTTCTTCTTCGTCCAGATCCTTCGACAAGTCAAAGGACAGAACGTTGTGGCCGAATATACCGGCTTTAAGGTGTTCCATACGGTATTTCATCGTGTGGAGGATGTTCGCACCCTTTCCGTCCTTCGGGAGTTCAGAATGGCTTCCGAAAATGATCAGAATGTTTTTCATAAACTGCGTTTTATGCACAAGTGTGCTGGTTTTTTAATATGTGTCAAACACCAATTACCCTCGTAAACTATCACAAAGTTGGAGAAAATCAAAACCAGAACGAGAGAGTTCTGGTTTTGATTTATTGTGTTTAGTTTTAGAATTTAGAACTTATACCAGAGCACTTGGTTCGTCACTTCGTGGTGATATATGACCTCAGAGGACTTGATATGTGCCCCTAGAGCCTTAGGGCTTCTGTCGGCTGCCATCTGCTTGTAATCTGCATATTTGTCCTGATTTTCCTTGTCTAATATCTTGCCCATGAAGTCACTTGCCTTGAATAGCTTAATAGCGTCGTTTATGTTGTCAGGTAGAGTTCGTACTCTGTCTCTCTTATCCTTGTCCTTCACTAATGGCTTACCTTCTAAGCCAGTTCTGATTATTGCATATAGAGCTAAATATGGATTTGAGTCCGGAGCTACAGAGCGTATTTCAATACGAGTGGACTTCTCGTTACCTACAGGAATACGAATCATAGAACCTCTATCTATAGGAGAAACTTTGATTTGATTCGGTGCTTCGAAATGTGGATCAAGTCTTCTATAAGAATTCACACTTGAGTTGAGAGTCAGACATAATTCAGGAGCATGATTTAATATTTTCCAAACGAAGCTCCATGCCACATCTGACAGACCATCTTTACCCTTGGGACTATAGAATATATTTTTCCCATTCTTAGAAAGAGAAATGTTGGTATGCATACCTGAGCCGTTGATTCCGACAAACGGCTTAGGCAGGAATGTAGCAGTCATGCCCATAGAGTTGGCCACCTGACGGCAGACAAGCTTGTAGAGCTGAATGTTGTCACAAGCTCGGAGGACATCGGAGTAAGAGAAATTCATCTCAAACTGAGATGGAGCCACTTCTGGGTGATCCTTCTCATTCTTGAACCCCATAGCTCTCTGAGCCTCAGCTGATTTGTCTATGAATTGTCTTAGTCTATCTAATGGTAGTGAATGGTAGTATCCTCCTGAGGTTATAAGTTTGAATTCTTCTTTTTCATAATTCTGTTCTGCGTTTATTCCATCCACTAGAAACCCTTCCACCTCAGCTGAAGCATATACAGTCACCTTCTCTTTATTTCTTAGCTTATCTACATATAGCTTGAGCTGTCCTCGAAAGTCAGACACATAGGGCTTGTGGTTCCTATCTAGCACATCCACAAACATTATCACCTTACCTGGGCCGAATATGTCAGCAGGTAGGAATCTAATACTTGACCAGTCTATGGATAGACGAAGGTCAGACTCATGTTGCTGACTGAATCCTCTGATTGATGAACCATCGAATGTTAGATTCTTAGCAGAATCAAGTAAGAACTTTTTATCATAATCAAGCATATGGAATCTTCCTTCTAAGTCTGTGAAGCATAGAGTCACTGCCTTGATCCTCTTTTCTTTCTCTAAGTAGAGACGATACTCCTTCTCCATCTGTTCAGGATTCTTCTCGCTTGCTTCCTTGCTCTTCAGATTCATGAGCTCTAAGTCGTCATAAGAAATTTCTAAAAAATTCTTCAAACCTTGATTTTGTTTATCCATTAGTTTTTTATATTAATTTAATAAATATTTAATATAATTTTATATTAAATTAAGCTAATTATAGAACATATTAATTTAAAAACACTTGTGGATAACTAAAAATACCGAAAAACCGGCATTTCTGCCGGCTTCCCAGTGTAAATATTTGTAATTTTGCTCTATACGAGCTTCCTTAGTTCGCTCTCGTATTTCTTCATAACCTCAAGTCCAGCAGAATTCTGATCCATTCCCCCATCCACCTTCGCCTTGATTTCCTTGGCGATGGTTTCGAAGAGTGCTGGATTCTTCTCCATCATCTTCAAGAACATATCGATCTGCTCAGGAGGAACTCCCTGCATACGAAGCATCTTTTTAAGTAAAAAATTTTTAAACATAGAGAGAAATTATATCAATATAAAATTAAAAAACAAATATCCCCCTGTGTTGGGGGATATCAAATGCTTTTACATGCCTTTATTTAATTAGCAGGGGCAAACTTATTGTGGCGGAAGAATATCCGCCTTCCCGGACACCATAGAACGTAGGGATTGTATTCATATTTCTTGAGTACGATACCCTTCTCTGTGACGTACGCTGCAATCTGGAATAATTTCTCCTGGTTGCTGGCCCAGAAGAAATTGCCATGCTGACCACCTGTATTAAGGCGTTCACGGTAATCCCTGCAGATTAGGTGAATATCGGCAATGGTCAGTTTAATAAAGATGTCTGACACTTCGGCATCCATCCTTATTATTCTCTCAAGGCGTTTCTCCGCCAGGTCATATGGCCTGACGATGAAGTTGGATGTTACAGATTCCGGAGGAAAATCCTCCAGAATTGTCTTATCCACCTCGTGGTAGATGCCTCCACCGCGTTTGAAGATTTCGGCAAGAACAAAGTAGTGGTTATCTCCTGTAGAGATGATACCCTCTTGGGGTATCAAGGCCTTGATGCGATTCGCTGTAATCATGGTTTGAATTTTAGCGGGTTATAAAAAGAGGTTTCCTGTTTTGATTTATACCACTTTAAAATAAAAAGTAAAATAGGGGGTATGTGTTTAACTAAAATTAAATTTATTGGTATAATATTACGACATATGGAATTTTTCGCTGATTTCAAACCAATGGCTCTGATACTTCATGTTATAAGTGTTGTTTTCGGTATGGGAGCAGCACTCACTTCCGACATACTATTCACCTTCTACAGCAAGGACAGGAAGTTGAGCAAGAGCGAGCTCTTCACTCTTCATGTCTTGTCTCATGTAGTCTGGTATAGTCTTGTGTTCGTTCTGCTTTCTGGACTTCTTATATTCGCCTCTGACCCAGCCAAGTACCTAGCCTCACACAAATTTATTTCCAAGATGATAATCCTATGTGTCTTGTGCGTAAACGGATTTATCTTGCATAGATTTGTCTGGCCACACCTAATGAAGAAAAGCTTCTTCACCGCTAAGAACGAATCCTTCACTAGGAAACTCGCATTTGCTTGTGGTGCTATATCAGTTATGTCTTGGATATCGGTATGTAGTCTAGGTGTGTTAGATAGTGTTAGCTGGAATTATAAAGAGATACTCACTCTATACTTAGGAGCTCTCATGGTAGTCGTACCTGTTGCGCTTATCATCGAGGATAGAGAATTAGAAAGAAAAATAAAAACAAATTAATTTATGAAATTACTTATAGAAGGATTCGCTAATCAGCTCAAGGAAGCAATAGAAATAGGAGAAAAGATAAAATTAAATAAAGTAACTAAGCCCTTCGGAAATGTGGTAGTTACAGGCATGGGTGGTTCTGGTATTGGAGGCACACTGCTTTCTGAGCTTGTAGCCAAGGAATCCAAGGTTCCAATTCTTGTAAACAAGAATTATTTCCTCCCCTCTTACGTAGACGAGAATTCTCTGGTTATAGTGTCGTCTTATTCAGGCAACACAGAAGAGACTATTCAATCCCTAGAGTCAGCTCTAGAACGTGAGGCGAAGGTTGTCTCAATATCTTCGGGAGGCAAGCTTAAGGAAATTGCAGAAGCACAGAACATAGACCACATAACAATCCCCTCTGGTATGCCACCTCGCGCAGCATTAGGGTACTCATTAGTTCAAATGCTATTCACCCTTTATAATTTCGACATCATAGGAACAGGGTTCAAGGAAGACTTGTATGCTTCTATCTCATTACTTGAGAAAGAAAAGGATGGGATACAATCTCAAGCAGAAAACATAGCCAAGACTCTGCTTGGTAAAACAGTTGTAATCTATTCTCCTTTCGGAGAAGAAGGTGTGGCTCTACGACTACGTCAGGAGCTCAACGAGAACTCCAAGGTTCTAGCTTGGCACAACACCATCCCAGAAATGAATCACAACGAACTAGTAGGCTGGATAGAAAAGCGTGATGACCTAGCAGTTGTATTCTTCAGGAACAACACAGACTACGCACGAGTAAGCAAGCGCATAGACCTAACCAAGGAAATAGTTTTGAAATACGCTTCTAAGGTTGTAGAAATATATTCTAAAGGTAATTCCCCTATCGAGAGAGCAATGTATCATGTAAATATGGGAGACTTTATTTCTTCTTATCTAGCAGAAATGCGAAACATAGATCCTAATGAAATACAGGTAATAGAATATTTGAAATCTTCTCTAGGAGGAAAGTAATTATTCTTTCTTAAGCCACTCTGGCTCCTGACGCACAAGTAAGCTGTCTTTGTTTTTCTTGTCTTTGAGTATTGCTTCTGTGGCTCTCTCCATTCTCATACCCTGAGAACCTTTTATAAATACAATATCGCCTTCAGCAACCATATCTTTTAAGAATTCACCAGCCAAGAATGAGTTAGAAAATTCAAATACATTTTCTTTTCGCATTCCATTCTCTAATGCTCCATCCTTGATAGACTGAGCCCTAGGACCTACGACTAGTAGTATATTAGCCTTTTCACTTACCATCTTGCCTATACTCTTGTGAGCTTCTTCTGTGTGGCGCCCTAGCTCAAGCATGTCTCCCATTACAGCTATCTTCCTTCCACTCACAGCTACCTCTCCTAGTGTGTTGAGCGCGCCCTCAGCTGCAGCTGGAGAAGAATTATATGTATCATCTATAATCATAGATTTGTTTATTCCCTGCAGAATTCGCATTCTACCTGGAGGGATGTCGTAATTCTTAAGTGCATCAGATGCCCCGAGCATATTCAACTTAAGACCAAATGCAAACGCCATAGCTGCAAGCCCAGCATAGATATGATTCCTACCGAACGCTCCTTCGATAGATACGGGGATACTTATTTCACCTTTGTTAACTCTAAACACAGATCCTACTGGTTCGTTCTTATTTGAATACAATATACTTTCTCCTGCACCTACTATGTCTGCTCCATCTTTGAATCCATAAGTCACAAGTCTAGACTTGGTCTTTGACTTCATGCCGAGCACTATATCATCATCGTAGTTAAGTATTAGAAGTCCTTCTTTCTTGAGAGTCTTTATCAGAAGACTCTTTTCCTCTACTAGATGTTTGTGTGAATCGAAGAATTCAATATGCGAAGGTGTGTCTCCAATAGCTGTTA
>JAGORC010000030.1 GCA_018063015.1 Minisyncoccota bacterium | reverse complement strand
CTTTCTTTAGTGCCTCCTTTTCTATTTCAAGACGCATTATTTTCCTATGAGCATCTTCTAAGACTGGTGGCTTGTTCTCTAGCATCATCTTAAGAGATGAAGAAGCTTCGTCTATTAAATCCACTGCCTTGTCCGGCAAGAATCTATTTGTTATATATCTTGTAGATAAATTAACAGCAGCTACGATAGCATCGTCAGTTATTCTAACTCCATGAAAGAGTTCGTATTTTTCTTTTAATCCTCGTAGTATTGCTATCGCATCTTCTGTCTCTGGCTCATCAACATATACTGGTTGGAAACGTCTTGCGAGTGCTGGATCTTTCTCTATGTGTTTCTGGTATTCTCGTAATGTTGTTGCTCCTATGGCACGAAGCTCTCCTCTAGAGAGTGCTGGCTTTAGCATGTTAGAGGCATCCATTGTTCCTTCTGCTCCCCCTGCTCCCACTATAGTATGTATCTCATCTATAAAAAGAATTATCTTATTATCAGCCTTCTCTATTTCTTTCATTATGCCTTTTAATCTTTCTTCGAATTCTCCTCTATATTTTGTACCAGCAATAAGAAGGCCGAGATCAAGAGATACCAGCTCCTTATCCTTAAGAGATTCGGGAACGTTACTCTTTGCTATCCGCTGAGCTAGTCCTTCTACAACTGCTGTCTTACCAGTACCAGCTTCACCTATAAGTATAGGATTGTTCTTGGTGCGTCTAGAGAGAATCTGCATTATACGGAGAATCTCTGTATCACGACCAATAACTGGATCAAGCTTATCTTCTCTTGCTAGCTTAGTAAGGTTCCTTGTGTATTTAGTAATCAAACGAAATCTCTTAGGTTCACCTACATCTGTAATGTTCTGACTTCTTAGTTCTTCTAAAACTTTCAAAACTGCATCCTTACTTATTCTGTATTGAGCAAGTATATCCCTGGTCTCACTTGGAACTTCTAGCATTGCAATAAATAAGTGTTCCGTAGATACGAAATCATCTTTGAGATATTCAGCAAATTTCACAGAATGTTCTATAACCTGTGCTAGGTCTGGGTTTAGATATATCTGGTATGAGGGAGATAAGGTGCTCTGGGACTCTGGAAGCTCTATGGCTTCTAAAACCGAATCAGATAAAACCATAGAATCAATCTCAAGCCTGTCTAGGATAGAGTTAACAATACTTTCTTCTTGAAGCAGAAGCGCTGCTAGTAAGTGAGTAGAAGACACGTGGTTAACTCCACGCTCTATGGCAAGCTCGTGTGCCTTCTTGATTGCTTCTTTTGCTTTGTTTGTGAATTTATTTAGTGGTGGCATATTATTGTATTGGTGGTTGTTCTGTATTAATGTCTGGTAAACTTTCTACTTTTACTAACTCAACAAGAGTGAAATCTTTCTCTGGAGTTACTTTCGATACTTTCTGCTCTCCTAAAACGCTTTTTATTACATAAACTTCTCCTTCTTTTGGACTATCGATGATAGAAGCAAATACTACTTTGTTATCTCCTAAGAAAAGTCCTGTGCCTAATAGTTTATCTTCTGTTTCTCCTTTTAGAAACAAGCTTACAGTAAGAGGCTTGATTGCTTTTAGCTCTTCAAGGAGCTTTTTCTCCTCGGGAGAAAGTACATCCCCTGGAGTAGTATCTACACCTTCTGGAACTACTTTCTCAACTGTTTCCTTCACGACTCTAGTAATAGGAATAGTAATAGAAGGTGGAGCTTGCTCCATTAAAGTAACTGTTGTTATGCCTGTTGCAATAGATATTACAAAAGAAAGGAGTATCGCAAGCAGGATTAATTGTGATTTATTTAAATCCTTTATGTCCATTTCCCTATTGTAGCATTTAAGTCAAGTTTTATCAAAAAAGTATTAAACTTTTTTCATTTTATTCCTTATGATTTTCTCTATACCGTAAGGATCTTCTACGTTATAGAATCCGAGTTCAACTCTATGAGTTCCAGATGTATCCAACTCTACGTCACCTATGCCTAAAAGATTTTCCAGGAAACTCTGACTAACCTCAATATTCTGAATCTTTTCGTGTTCTATAAATTTTCTAGAAGTGGTTAGAAAGTGATATGTCCTAGATACTCCAGACTCCATTATGTAGAAAGTTTCTGCTCGTCTTGAGATTTCTCCAAGGATGAACACAGCTATACCGACAACAATAAGAATTCTATACTGAACCAATCCAATAATCACAAATATTATTCCACTTAAATAAAATCCAATAAAAGCAAACCAGTGCTGATGAAATTTTTTAATTATTTGTTCACTGCTATCCATAATTTTAATTATACCATTTGTTTAACTTCAAGATAATAGATTCTAAACTTCTCACTGTGTAGTCTATGTCGCTCTTTTTTGTTTCTCGTCCCAAGGAGAACCGTATAGATCCATCAAGCTCGCTTATATTGCTATTAAGTGCACCAATCACATAAGATGCTTTACCATCTCCGGCTTTGCAAGCGCTCTTAGCTGACACATATACACCTCTTTGTCCAAGCTCTATCACTAGTAAGTCGCTAGGTATCTTGGGTATTGTTATATTAACGTTATTTGGCAACCTCTCTACTAAGTCGCCATTGAAAACTATTTTTCTACTCTCTAGTATCTTTGAGCTTGATATCTTCTTAAAGAAATAATCTCTTAGTATGGTTAGTCTCTTAGATTCCTTGTCCTTTAGTTTATAAGCAATACTTAAGGCTTCAGCTAGACCAAGGATGTTGGGCACATTCTCTGTTCCTGGTCTAAGTCCATTCTCCTGTTCTCCTCCATGTAAGATTCCGCTTAATTTTATATTTCTCTTTTTGAACAAAACTCCAACCCCCTTTGGCCCATAGATCTTTGACCCATTAAACGTCATCATATCTACTCCTAATTTTTCTACATTAAGAGATAGGTAGTTTACTGCCTGAGTGGCATCAGTATGGAAAACAATATCTTGTGAATTATGTTTTCTGAAGTGTCTTAGAGCTTTAGCTATTTCTTGTATTGGCTGGATTGTTCCTATCTCGTTGTTGGCATACATAATAGAAATCAAAACTGTATTCTTTCTCAATTCCTTTTGAATCTTTCTTGGATCTATTATTCCGTTTGGCTCCACTCTAAGATAAGTGACTTCTGCTTGTTTAGTAGATTCTAAATACTTACAAATTTCTAATATAGAAGAGTGTTCTATATTAGAAACGATTAAATGTGGTTTATTGAAATTTCTTAAGAATCCTAAAATAGCTAGATTGTTAGATTCTGTGCCAGAAGAAGTAAATATTATTTCTTCTTTGTGTGCTGACAATACACTAGCTACCAGCCCTCTTGCTTCTTCTAAAGAATTTTTAACAGAAAGACCTAACTCGTGTATTCCACTCGGGTTGGCGAAACTTTTCTTCAAAGCTTTCTCGATTACAGAGGATACCTTACTGTCTAAGGAAGTAGAAGAAGCATTGTCTAGGTAAACAGAAACGCCTTTTTTATTCAATTGTTTCTTTGATTTTTCCATAAAAATAGTATATATTGAATTACTATGAATACAAAGCTCGAATTGGCTTTTTTTGTTTTTACAGCCCTAGCCATACTAATCGGCTCTATTTGGATTGTAAAGACCGAAAAAAGATTGAAGAAATTCTTCCTAGGTAAAAAAGCGAAAAATCTAGAAGACACTATCTCTATCTTAGAAGACAACATCAAAGAGCTAAAAGAAGCTAAAGTATCCGCTGAGAAAGAACTAAACAACATAAACAACAAATTAAAGAAAAGCATAAGAGGATTAGAAGTAATTCGTTTCAATCCTTTCCCTGACCAAGGAAGCAATCAGAGCTTTGCTATTGGTCTTCTGGATGAGAATGAAGATGGAGTAGTTATATCAAGTTTGTATTCTAGAGACAGAATGAGCGTATTTGCTAAGCCAGTAAAGAGTGGCGAATCTACCTATGAACTTACAACAGAAGAAAAGGAAGTATTAAAGAAAGCAAAAATATAAATGACAAAAAAAGAAGAACAAAAAAATATTTCCAAGCCTCCCGTAATAGTAGTTATGGGTCATGTTGATCATGGTAAATCAACTCTTTTAGACTACATAAGAAAGACAAACATTGTGGACAAGGAAGCTGGAGGTATAACTCAACATATTTCAGCTTATGAAGTATTACATAAAGATGAGGAAGGAGTAGATAGGAAAATAACTTTTCTTGATACTCCAGGACATGAAGCATTTTCTAAAATGCGAGAGAGAGGTGCGAAGGTTGCTGATATTGCAATACTTGTAGTTTCTGCAGAAGACGGGGTTAAGCCTCAAACAATAGAAGCATATAAAACAATAATGGATAGTAAGACTCCTTTCGTTGTAGCTATAAACAAAATAGACAAGCCAGGCGCAGATATAGAGAGGACAAAAATGGCCCTAGCTGAAAATGAAATATATCTTGAAAACTATGGAGGTAAAGTCCCCTTCGTTCCAATATCAGCGAAAACAGGAGAAGGCGTGGACAACTTACTATCACTACTTAACATAATGGCTGATCTTGAAGGATTTACTTATGATAAGAATAAGAATGCAGAAGGATTTGTCATAGAGGCAAACAATGATCCCAAGAGAGGTATTCAAGCAACACTTGTCATAAAAGATGGAAAAATAATGAAAGGAATGTTTGTAACCGTCGAAGACAGTGTCTGTGCAACTCGCATAATGGAAAACTTCATGGGTAAGACTATAAGCGAAGCAGAAGCTTGCTCCCCTATTAGGCTTGTTGGCTTCGACAAGATGCCTCAGATAGGAGGAGAGTTTTTCTCATTTAGTAAGAAAGAAGAAGCGCTGAAATTCATTGAAGAACTAAAAACAATAAAAGAAAAGAAAGCTACAACCAAAAACACAAATGAAATCAACACAGACAAGAAAGTAATACCTATAATACTTAAGGCTGATGTATCAGGAACCCTAGAAGCAATAGAGAAAGAAATAGAAAAAATAAAAAAGGATAATGCAGTATTTAAAATAATTCAATCAGGAGTAGGGCCAATAGTAGAATCAGATATAAAAGGTATATCTTCCCCGGAAGACACTCTAGTGATAGGGTTCAACGTTAAATCAGACAGAAACGCCACAGACCTAGCTCTAAATAGAAAAGTTGAGGTATCTTTCTTTAATATTATTTATAAGATGACCGAATGGCTAGAGGAAGAAATTGAGAAGAGAAGACCAAAGATAGCCACCACAGAAGTCACAGGAAGAGTGAAGATACTCAAAGCATTTAGTAGAACCAAGGAACGCCAAATACTAGGAGGCAAGGTATCTGAAGGAGAAATGAACCTAGGTAGTATCATCAGAATAATGAGAAGAGACTTCGAGATAGGACGAGGTAAGGTGGTCAACCTAGAAAAGAGTAAATCTAAAACTAGTTCAGTAAAAGAGGGAGATGAATTCGGAATGATGATAGAAGGAAAGGTAGAAATAGTAGGAGGAGACACTCTAGAAGCTTTCTCAATAGTAGAAAAATAAAATTATGCCAGCAGATAGAAAAGATAAGGTAGCAAATTTAATAAAGAAACTTAGCGCAGAATTCTTAGAGAGAGAAAATAATAGAACCTCTCTTATTACTGTAACTTCTGCGAACTGCTCCCCTGACCTTAAAAAGGCAACTATTTTCATAACTGTGCTACCAAATGATAAAGAGAAAACTGCCCTAGAATTCATAAAGAGGAAACGTGGAGATCTAAGAGGTTTCATAAAGAAAAATATAAATATAAAGAATATACCGTTTTTAGATGTAGAGCTTGACCAAGGAGAAAAAAATAGACAGAGGATTGACGAACTGTTAAGAGAAAAGTAGGATTGAGTTTGTTGTGTTTATTTCGCTTCATTGCGAAAAATTGAAATAATGATAAGGCCTAGTCGCCAAGTGGTAAGGCAAGAGTCTGCAAAACTCTTATACGCCGGTTCGATTCCGGCCTAGGCCTCAAAAATCAAAACATTTTGATTTTTAATGGTTATTGTAATTTATAAATAAAAATATATAATAAGGCTTTATAGATGCCCGGATGGCGGAATTGGTATACGCGCACGACTTAAAATCGTGTCTCGCAAGGGATGTGGGTTCGACCCCCACTCCGGGCACCGGGAGATATTTGAAATTTAAATGCGCCCATAGCTCAGCTGGTAGAGCAGATCCCTCTTAAGGATAAGGTCGAAGGTTCGATCCCTTCTGGGCGCACATTGCTGGAGTGGCGGAATTGGTATACGCGCTAGTCTTAGGAACTAGTGTC
>JAGORC010000029.1:1989-6503 GCA_018063015.1 Minisyncoccota bacterium | reverse complement strand
CCTGTGTATATAGTTGTTGCTCCATCACGTAGAGAGTATGATATTGCTCCTACTGATGCATTCCAAGATACGTTGATTATTCCTGTTCCACATCCTCCTGGTGTCGCTGTTAGTCCTGTCGGTTTCTTAGGTATTACTCCGTAGGGTATAGGACGAGGGTCGCTGATCCAGGCAGAGTAAGCAGTATCAAGAGACATTGAGAAAATAAAAAGGAAGGCAAATATAGTACTTGTGATAATTTTTATTTTTGAAACACTTTTTTTACTCGTGGTCATAATATTTTATTCTTTAGAATTAATAGAATTCTTGAATGGAAGAATAATAAACTTCAAGATACCCTTCAGAAATAAGACCAATACAAGCACCTGCAGCATTAAAATCTCCCGAAGGTAGTCCATCATCAAATGATGCTGGGACTTGTAATTCTCCTGGCAAGAAATCGCCGGTCAGAAGTCTTACATATATACCTCCACCGAATGGGGTATTACCGTTAGTTGCGTCAGCAAAAACAGGTTGAACAATACTAACCTTTGTTACTCCCCTTGATGTAGCGTCTGCTTCTGTCTCTGCATCTCTTGTTAGATATAGTTGAACATTACTACCAATCTGGCATAGACCATAAACATTTCCCCAGTCTCCTCCCTCTTCTTGAGTATAAGAATAGTTTCGGATAGGTTCATTAACCCAAGTTGTGAAGTTAACATTGTAGTCTCCACCTTCATTAGGAGAAGTGTACGTGGTTGACTGAAAAGATGTTTGAGCATTTGTCGCAAGAATTCCTTGAGATATAAGATAAATGATTGATCCATTGTTATTCTGTGCTGTTAGATACACTAACCTATCTCCGCAAGAATCAGAATCCATCTGAGCATTTGCTTGGAAAGTTGATGGCGCATCAGCTGAGAATGGACCAGTTGGATTAAGAGAAACTACAGAATTAATTGTTCCTCCATCGTTGCAGTTATATGTATAAGTCAAAGCAGAAGCCTTGTCGGTAAAAAGAAATCCAGAGAATATAAATACTACTCCAAGGATAATATATTTTATTTTTTGTAAATTATTGTTCATATATTTATTGATTTACTGTATTACCCTTCTTCTTTAGATAGAAAGTAATACCTAGTATCATACCTAACGCTAATAATATTATTATCCCTGTTCGAGAACCATTTGAATTTGTCTTCAAACTCTCTTCGCTACTTGTAAAAGAGAACTCTTTTTGATCTAAAATGTTGCCCTCGGCGTCAACTACTGATGCAGATACGGTAGGGTTAGAACAACTCCTCTCCACCTTGAAACTTATAACTGTCTCAGGTGCATTCATGTCTTTCTCTAGAATCTGCTCTATCGGATTTGCACAGGACTTACCATTGCCATTTACTAGAGTTGCGTTAAGGGTCACAACTGGTGGCTTAACGAAAAACTTCCCCCCCTTAGATGGTAATCCATGAGATGCGCTCCAGATAATAGCCATGAAGCCGTTGTCTCCTCTGTTATAGTAATCCTTGTCTAATGTTACTTTCTGGAGAGACGCATTAACTCCTTCTAATGTGTAGTGTACGTATATTTCGTTAGATGGAGTTCCTTGTTCATTAAGATAAAATGTTAAGAAGTGATTCTTAGCAACTGAACCCTTAGGCAAGCTTAGGGTTACATTTTTCTTTTCGTTTGCTGAGAAGATTATCTCTGCTGAATCCCCTCCTTCTTGAGATGTGATTTCTCCATAAGAGCCGAAGAATCTGGTTTCATAAGTAGGAGACACTGCAACCATAGAATCCTTAGTGTTAGACACAGCACAGTTGAGCTTGAGTGTTTGATCTTTGGTTATAAATATGTTGCTTGAAAGGCTGTATTTCTTAGCTGTCTTGTCTCCATCAATGGTTACATAACATGAGTCATTCATTATTTGAACTCCTTTAGTATTTGAAGTTAGCTTAACTTCACCAAGAGGTAGTACGGAGAAAGGAAATCCATTACTGTTGCTACTGAACATATTTAATTTATAGCTTCCTGAGAATTGACTAGGGGCTACGTAGGTTATTTCTCTATCTATAGAAGAACTCTCATAGAGAGTTAGAGATTCTTCGTAGGTTTTATCATCTAGAACATACTTACCATCTTTTGAAGTTAGAATTACACTATATCTCACATCGGTTTGAAGTCCTTGACCGTTTTTAAGCTTAAAAGATATTTTAAAAGAGTTACCTTCTTGAGAGACAACCTTGGCATCAGCAATATCTACCATAGCAACCGGGCCTGACTCTACTTTCTTCAGTACAGTTTCCTGACCGGATACTTGATTAAAAGAGAACAAGGCTATTGCTACAGATAAAACTCCAACAACCCATAGTTTAATATTTTGCATATTTATTTATATTAATTGTAAAAATTATTTAGTTTAGTAATTATAACATTCATCGTAAGTAAACTTTATGAAAGTTATCCACAAATAAAAGGACCCGCTTGATATAAGCGGGTCTCTTTTGAGATAAATGCCTTTTAGCCTTTTTTCCAGGTTACTACAGTAATACTGTAGCGAACAGGGTTTGAAAACCCTATTACTTTCCTTTGTCGGAACTGGGCTTTAGTAGGTGTAATGTAAACCACACCGAAGTCATCTTTGAAATCAAGATGCAAAGAGTCTTCGTTGTGATAAAAATACCACTTACTGTTAAAGTTCCTTACAGCTCCAGGATTAGAGCTACATTCGCCGTAGGTAATTTTACCAGTACTGTCCTGGTTAAACTTAGAGCTCTGGCAGCGAACCTCGGGATTATCCTGTACGACAGTGTGTATCCAGGCGTATGAATACGCCAAAGAGTCTTCGTCACATGAACTAATTGAGTCCCGTATCCAGCCTGAGCTGGTCCAGTCAATCATTTTCTGTGACGGAGAAGGCACCGTTGGGTTTACAGGAGGGGGGTAGGTTGTGCCACCACCAGGCTTAGTAACTCCTTCTTTTGAACAGGATGTGATCATCATTGTCATCCCGACAATGATGGTTGCGAGAAACAATGTGAACTTTTTCATCGTGTAATTTTTAGGTAATTAAAATCGTTTCGAGAACAACGTTCACCTTATAAATAAGGTAGTAGATGAAAATTGCTCCCAAAACGATATAAACCTAAATTTTTTAAAGAACAGCCAGGAAATACAAGACTGTATATACACTACGTATATTAAGCTTTTTCATTAAAAAGTCAACGATTTTTATACACACTTTATCCACAATAGTCAAATTAAGGCCTTAAAATAAGCTTATAAATCCAGTTGCAAAAATGCCCATTTACTGGTAGTATTACCCGATACGAGTCCTGTCGAAACGGGGCTTTTATTTTTACCCTTTTGAGCCAAATTTGAGGGGGTAATATTAAAAATTTAATAGTTAAATAAAAACCAAATATGTTAGATATAAAAACATTCAAATCAGCCCTAGAACAGCTTGAAGAAGAGAGAAAAATACCAAAAGAAAAAATATTAGACGCTATAGAACAAGCTATGGCTGCTGCCTACAAGAAAGATTACGGCAAAAAAGGACAAATAATCCGAGCAAAGTTCGACCTCGAAACTGGAAAAACTGATTTCTATCAGGTTAAGATTGTCGTCGATGAAACAATAGCAAAGATAGAAGAGGAAGGTGAAGAAGGAGAATATTCCATACGAGAAGAAGGAGATGAGAGAGTAAGATTCAACTCTGAACATCACATAATGCTAGAAGATGCTAAAAAAATAAAGAAGGGTGTCGAACTAAATGATGAAATCATATTCCCTCTTGAGTCTAAAGACGATTATGGAAGAATAGCTGCTCAAACAGCAAAACAAGTAATAATCCAGAGGATACGTGAAGCAGAAAGAACATCTATCATGGATGAATACGGAACAAAAGAAGGAGACATAATAAGCGGAATGGTTCAGAAGATAGAAAGAGGAAATGTCTATGTAGACTTCAACCGTGCTACAGGAATCCTCCCAACAGAAGAACAAATCCCAGGAGAACACTTCACTAGAGGTCAGAGAATACGAGCATACCTATACTCAGTAGAAGATACCCCAAGAGGAATCAATCTTCGCCTTTCACGAACTCATCCTAAATTCATAGAGAAACTTTTCTCTGCAGAAGCACCAGAAGTAGCTGGAGGGATAGTAGAAATACGATCAATTGCACGAGAAGCTGGAGCACGTTCTAAGATTGCAGTATTTTCAAACGATGAACACATTGACCCAGTAGGATCTTGCGTAGGACAAAAAGGTACAAGAGTAAACACTATTACTCAAGAACTAGGAGGAGAAAAGATAGACATCGTACCTTGGTCAGACAATCCTAAGGAATTCGTATCGAATGCACTCTCACCTGCTAAGGTTATATCTATTGAAGTGGATGAAGCTGAGCACAAGGCAATGATAGAAGTTGCAGACGACCAACTATCTCTTGCAATAGGAAAGGGTGGTCAAAATGTTCGCCTAGCAGCAAAGCTAACTGGATGGAGAATAGACATCAAAGGAGACGGCAAGGA
>JAGORC010000029.1:0-1889 GCA_018063015.1 Minisyncoccota bacterium | reverse complement strand
CCGACTCGTTATTAATAATGTATAATAGATGTAGTAAGCAGTCGCTTATTATTCTTATTATTAGTAATTAAATAAAATATGAAAAAATATATTGGTTTTATTATATTAGCAGGTCTTATGTTGTCATCTGTTGCGTTCGCAAAGGATGGTGACGACGATATATCACCTCTTCCTCCTGTTTACAACAAAGAGAACAAAGAAGCTTGGAAGGAAAAGAAGGAAACTCTAAAGAAAGAGCGTGAAGCATTTAGAGAAAAAATGAAGACTGAAAGAAAGGCATTCGTAGATAATCTAAAAGTAAAGAGAGATGCATTTAAAGAAGAATTGAAAGCAAAGAAGGAAGAATTTAAAGCATTAAACTCTGAAAAGAAAAAAGAGTTCTGGGAAAAGTCCAAGAAAATGATCGGCGAAAGATTTGAAGGTGCTGTGACAAACTTAGTAAAAATTCAAGATAAAGTAGGTTCAATAATCACTAAGTTAGATGAAGCTGGTAGAGACACAACAGATGCAAAAGAAGCTCTATCATTATCTAAATCTAAGCTAGAAGAAGCTAAGGTTAAAATTGCTGAAATCAAATCATTACTTCCAGCAACTACAGGTGAGACAATAACAGCTGAAGTATTTGAAAAAGTTAAGGTGCTTGCCAGAGAAGCAAGAGACTTACTCAAGGAATCTAGAGAATATCTCCATGACTCAATAGAAGCAATAAAAATGATAAAGGAAGAAGACAAAGATGAGGATGAAGATGAGTCTGATGATGATTCTAATAGCTAATAAAATTATTATTAATATAAATTAATCACATGGAACCAAATCAAACACAACCAAAATCAAACGGAGCGTTAGTGGGCTCAATAGTTATAATAGTCATCCTAATACTTGGAGGACTATATCTATGGAAAAATAGTGCAAAAGAAGAAGTATTACCTGAGAACTCAAACGTTTCTTCTATGGACGACATTGATGCTTCAGCTGCAGCAATAGAAGCTGAGTTGAACACTATGGACCTAGATAGCCTAGATAGCGAAATATAAAAAGAAATACATGTTTTCTTCAAAACTCTCCTCACTCATGAGGAGAGTTTTGTTTTTGACAAAAAAGTACATTAAATATAAACTAGGTTAACTATGAAGAAAAATATAAAAAAGCTACCAAATAGCATTGTAGAAATAGAGGGAGAGCTAGAAGCAGAACTGTTCGAAAAATACTTTGACCCAGCATTTAAAAAGCTTGGGGAAAACTTCGAAATGGATGGTTTTAGGAAAGGTAAAGTCCCTGAGAACATACTAGTGAAAAATATCCCCGAGAATAAAATACTAGAAGAAATGGCAGGGTTAGCTCTAAACGAACATTACCCTAACATACTTATTGAGGAAAAGATTGATGCAATAGGTCATCCAGAAATAACAATAAAGAAACTAGCTAGGAACAACCCACTTGAGTTCAAGATAACAACCGTTGTTATACCTGAGGTTAAGCTACCTGATTTCAAAAAAATTGCAGAGAAAATAAATAAGGAAGAAAAGAATAAGGAAGAAATCGCAGTAACTGATGAGGAAGTAGAGAATACTATATTAGACATAAGGAAATCTCGTTCACCTAAACAACACATGGGTGAACCTCATAAACACAAGGAGGGTGAGGAGCATGAACACGCAGAACCAAAAGAAGAAGAACTAGTTACTTTAGACGACGAATTTGTTAAGGCTCTTGGTCCGTTTGAAAACGTAGAAGATTTTAAGGTTAAACTAAAAGAAAATATAAAACTAGAGAAGGAGAACTTAGCTCGTGAGAAAAATAGACTAAAGATAATCGAGGAAATAATAGAAGGTAGTACTATAGATGTCCCAGAACTTTTAGTTGATGCTGAACTTGGTAAGATACTATAT
>JAGORC010000028.1 GCA_018063015.1 Minisyncoccota bacterium | reverse complement strand
GCAAAGCAATTGCCTTATTCAACGCTATATTTGCTACATGCGTTGTTAAAATAGGCTGGAAGTACTTTTTCATTACTATAGAATTTAATTTTTGCAATACTGCTTTCTAAAAACCATTTTAAATGGTACCCAAAAAGCAATATGCAAAAAAATAAATACTTATATAAAGGAACTAATACTGTTTAGTATTAGCATACTATTTTGTTTTTGTCAATACGATGCTCCGGGGGTAGGTTATCTCCCCTTACAGGGGCAGTATACCTTTTCCATTCGCTTCGCTCATAAGGAAAAGCTTTTCGCTCCCTACACGAAAGCAAGACATTTTGCTTTCTCCCTCGGACAATCATCAAAACAAAAACACCCTTATAGGGTGCCTTTGTTTTGTGATGCTCCGGGGGTAGGGATCGAACCTACGACCAATCGCTTAACAGGCGACCGCTCTACCGCTGAGCTACCCCGGAATGTTTAGTCCTTTTAGAACTCATAATATACTATCAAAATATCCCTAAAAAGCAATTTGCATTATAAAAAAAATAAGCTAGAATATGGAGTATCGCCTTGGGCCCTTAGCTTAGTTGGTAGAGCGCCTCATTTGCAATGAGGAGGTCAGGAGTTCGAATCTCCTAGGGTCCACAGCTTAATAATATATCTCTATATTCTTCTTGTGCTCTTCGTAAGTTCGAGAACAGTGTATTTTCCTATTTCTGTCATGAAGATAGAATAAGCAGTCTGTCTTCTGTGGGTTATAGGCTGCATATAGTGCATCAGGGCCAGGATTAGAAATAGCACCTGGAGGGAGCCCTTCATTTAGATACGTGTTATATGGTGACTGTATCTTCTTGTCCTCTGGATATACTCTCTGCCACCAACCTTCCTCTTCGCTACCTTTCGCGTATTGTAATGTCGCATCAACCTGTAGCTTCATCTCTTCTCGTATCCTATTCCAGATAATTCCTGAAATAAGTCTCATGTCGCTCTTCCCTCCTGCTTCTCTCTGAATGATTGAAGCAATTTTTATTGCTGTATCTTCATCTACCTCTCCTATTGCCTGAGACTCTTCTATCTCTTCAACCTGTCTAATGTATTCGTTTATCATTTCTTCACTCACATCTGTAGGCTTATCTTCTTTGTCTATAAGATAAGTTTTAGGAAAATAGTGCCCCTCCATATCAACCTTATTTAACGCTAAATGAATCTTTAAGAAATCTTGCTTCTGTTCATCCGTCCAGCCAAGTCTGTTCCCTACTATCTCTGCAATCTGTTCCTTCCTTAACCCTTCCTGAACTCTAACAATCTCTACAGATGGGTTAGCTAGGTCAACATAAAACGAGATTTTAGTAAGTAGAGCTGGATCTATCTTGTTTATGAAAACAAATCCCCCTACAGAAGTAACGAGAATTCCTAAAAACATAAATAGATACTTAAATTTATTTTTTATTAACTTACGTTTCTTTTTTCTTGTCATATTAGATAATCTTTAAACTACCACCAACATTACCTGCAATTATGTATTCAGCTACTTTGTTCTCTACTATTTCTTCTATCGCTCTTTTAATAGGACGAGCTCCAAATTCAGGATCAAATCCGGCTTCTGCAACTTTATCTATTAACGCTTGGGTTATCTCTAGTGTTATATTCTTGTCAGCAAAAATTCTCTCAGCAAATTCAACTAGTAGAAGTTCTGATATTTTCTTGGCTTCATTTATTCCTAATGGTCGGAATAAAATTATTCCACTAAATCTGTTTAGAAATTCTGGAGCAAATATACTCTTTCTTATTAGGTCATCTATGAGTGATTTCTTGTCTATCTTGGGATTTTCTATTATGTTGGCACTACCTGCATTTGACGTAGTTATTATTATTGATTCTTTAAACGAAGCCACTCTGCCATTCTCTCTTGTTAATCTTCCCTCGTCTAACACTTGAAGAAGGAGGTTGTGTATCACCTTGTTAGCCTTTTCTAATTCGTCCAAAAATACAAGTGAAAGAGGTGCTTCCTCTATTACGCTCGCAAGCCTGTCAGTAAATGTATCTACTGTCTCAGGTAATGAGAATTCACTCATATCAAAACGAATCATTGCATTCTTTCTTCCGAAATAACTCTCAGCGAGTATCTTGGCAGTATAGGTCTTACCCACTCCTGTAGGGCCTAGGAACAAGAAGCTTCCAGCAGGCTTAGAAGGGTCAGAAATCCCCGCACGGAGGCGTTTTAGGGCTTCTGCAACGTCTTTTACGGCATCGTCCTGCCCTATTATCTTTTTCTTCATAGTGTCTTCTATCTCAAGCAAGACCCTCCTCTCATCACCTCCTATAGAACCTATAGGAATATTTGTCTTATCAGAAACAACCTGACGGACATCTTCTATTGTTATCTTCTTTCCTAGGGTCCTTAATTCTTCCAATACTAGAATGGATTTCAATGGCTCAGGTTGGTTGCCTATAAATTTGTCTGACAATCTGACTATTTCTTCTAGGGCGTCATTTCTTATAGACGTGCCTGTTATCCTAGCTTTGTTCTTAAGTATTGCTATCGTTTCTTCTTTTGAAGGAGGTAGAATATCAATCTTCTCAAACTTAGATAGAAATTCTGGATAATTCTTCAGTACTTGATCGTAACTAGAGAAATCTGTAGTTGCTACGATACCTAAATGCTTCATGTCCAAGTATGGTGCAAGCTTTTCATAGATTGGTTCATAAGAATGGATATTTTCTATAACCAAAATCACATTACCAGCCGAGGACGCTTCGCGAAGAGACCTATCTAAGTCTGCCTCTTCTATATTTTCAAGCATAACCTCAACAACTCTATGATGATGAATACCTGGATAAGATAATCCTGAATGACCTAGTCTTCCTAGGTATTTAAGAATTGATGATTTACCTACTCCAGTATCTCCAACTAATAAAACATTTCTAGAAGTATCTTTTGATAATCCTCTAGCAATCATTCTGAGAGCTTTCTCTTTGCCGAATATTTTTTCCTTCGAGAGATTAATCAAGTCTCTACTGTGCTTATTCAATACATATGTGTTTCCGTATGAAAGAGACGCTCCTATGCTTCCAAGTGACTCTAATGATTCTAAGGTAATATTTACTGGAATTAACAAAAATAACGGGAATAAAACAAATACTATCAGAGTGAAACATAGTCCGAAAACTATGAGAACTATTCGTGCAACAAAACCAAGCAATCTAGATATAATGGCGAAAACAAATCTCTCGATGAAACCGAAGCTTTTATCTGTTGACCTATCCATCTGCCAAGGAGAAAACAAGGTCTTGAGTAATAAAGGAATAGAAAAAGCATTAAATGCGTAATAAAGCAGATTTTTCCAAGATTGTATACCAGAATGCATACTAGCAATTTTAACATATTTAATTAGAGACCAACAGAAAACCCAGCCGAAGCTGGGTCATCTGGGCACTTATGTTGTTTACGAAAAATGTAAGTATCACCTTACACTCACGATTAAGAGTATATCATACTTCCAAAAAAAATGCAAGTATGTTATATTTTCCAAGCAGGCACCAGATAGCTACTCTTGTATTTACAAGAGAGGAAAGTCCGAGCACAGCCCTATTTATAGGGAGAAAGGTAGTGGGTAACGCCCACATATAGAAATATATAGGTGCGAACAGAAACGACCCGGTTAAGTCCGGCTGAAACGGCTAAATCCTTACCCCTGTGCAAGATCGTGTCCTTCGGCAAGCTCAGGACTAGTCCCGAGTGGAATCGAGGGGAGAATCGCTTGAGGCTTAGAGTAATCTAAGTCCTAGATAAATTGCTATCGTCCTGTGCAAAAGCCCAGGAAACAGAACTCGGCTTACAAGTGCCTTAGCATAAATGAGATCCCCTCGCCTAAAGCGAGGGTTTTCTCTTTTAATTAACTATTGAACCAAAAAGTATTGGTGGTATAACTATATCGGTAACTGGCTTTTCTATGGAATACTTATTATCGATGGGTTCGAAAGTTTGATTTGCTTTAAAATTATATTCCAAATTTCTATAAATTTTGTCTTGTAAATCTAGTGAATTCAAATTAATACTTACAGACAAAGGATCTCCTGTTTTAGAGTCTATGTCCAAAACAAGGTCCGCATATTTTATTCTACCAAAATCATCTTTTATTAAGCCTTCTTCAACAGAGGTCGGAATTCTTCCCCAAGAATTTTTCTGAAACTCAATAGCAAAAGATACTAAGTTATCTTTTATTAAGCTTAAAGTGTATCTATTTATTGATGCATTATTGATTAATGATTGATCAATCTTTTTTACAGAGAAAATTGGAGTTTCCAATTCAAAAAACCATTTATTCTTTTCAAGTAAGTCTGGTGTATTCATTAAATTCTTCGACAAACCCCATCCCTCTAATAAGCTACCCATAACGAAGCCACCTTGTCCTAATAATTCTTCAGGAAGTATAAAAGGTTGATTTATTATATTATAGTAAAGTTGATTAGCCTCAGGCGTGTTTAAATCCTTTAATTCTTTATCTAAAATAGATGAAGATAAGATTGTCATATATTTTATGTTATCTTTTCTTGCTATTTTCATAGAACTCTTGTCTTCGCCATTGTCTGTATTTATTAAAAAACTATAATCTGATCCAACAAAATACCCTTCATAATTAGCAGAGGACATAGAAGTGATTCTTTCTTCTGGATTAGGTGAAGGTAAAAAGTAAGAAGATATGTTTAGAGCCATACCTTTTGTTTTAAAAGCACCTTTCTGTATTTTTTCAAAAGCCTCTTGTATTTCTCTTACATGAGCATCTTCTCCTTTAAAAATTTTAGTTAGGACTACTTCTTCAGAAGTTTCTAAATTCAATAAGTCATTTGGTCTAAAATCGTTAGTGCTATCTGTGTTAGAAACATTATTAATCTTAGATTTATTTTTATTTAGATAATATGTTCCGAAAACAACCAGAACTGTAAATAAAACAAATACTATTACATATAGCCATTTATTGTTTTTCATGATTTTATACTACCTCATTGCTTGGGTAAGTCAATTTAAAAGCACCCTATTGACTTTTTTAATTTAATATGATAATATATAAGGATGAAATATATGAAAAAAGTAATATTTTTTAGCTTAATAGTTAGCTTAATATTCCCTCTCGGGAGAGCTTTCGCCCTTACCCCAAACATAATCTCTACCAAGGTTAATCCAGGAGTAACTGTGGCAATATTCGAGGGCTCTGTAAACCCTGGTGGAATGACTACAACAGCTTGGTTTGAATATGGCACAAGTGAATCTTTAAATAATTTCAAGGAAACAGTTCACTTACATATTGGTTCATCAACTTTCGAAACACCTATCAAGACAAGCGTAACTGGTCTTGATTCTAATACTACATATTACTTCCGACTAGCATCAGACAATGGTCAAAGTACAGCAAAGGGAAAGACCTATTCATTTAAAACAATGAAGGATGAATACCTAACAGAGGAGAAAGTTTCTGATAACACAACAAAAGATGATGGCATATCTTATGACTCTAATAAAGAATTTGAAATAGTAACTAAAAATGAAAAAGTTCATCTAGGAGAAGAGGTTCAATTTTTAGTCACATTTAGAAACAAGACTGATAGAACTTTTGAAAACACAAAGATTAGCGTAGAACTACCTAAGGGAATTGAATTCGTAGAATCAAATTTTGGAAAAGAAGACAATAATTCGATTATTCTAGATGTAGAAACCCTAATACCAGAACAGATAGGTTCCCTTTCAATAAAGGGAGTAGTTACAGGAGAAGCAGAGGGTAAAGATCTATTGGTTACCACTGCTGTAATGACTTACAACATAAATGGTTCAGATAACAAAGAAGAAAAGGTAGACTATGTAACTAATGAATTAGTAATAGACAATCAACTCACAGCATCTTCTGCAAATTTTGATAACAATAATTTCCTTCCTAGAACGCTATTAGACTGGCTTACTTTAATACTAGTAATTTCAGGATTAATACTCGTAGGTAAAAACCTATATAGAGATATACCTTCTCAAAAAGTAGAGAAACACTAAGATTCTTGATTTGAGTTAGTTGCGTTATCTTTCTGAGCTTCTTCAGCTAAGACATCGTCTATAGAACAAACTCCTGACACACAAGCAAACTCCTTTGAACCGATTGTGTTGTCTTCTTGTTCGTAATACATGATTTTAGAGAAATCGATGTGCTTTATTTCCTTTACTCTTTTTGCGTATTCTTCTTCTGATATTTCTTCATATGGAGCAAGTTGGTAAACGTGTTCTGAACGAGGCAAGAATGATAATCCTCCAACTATATCCCAATTTTCATAAATAAAGTTTGCTACTTCTATCCATTCATCAGGACCTACGTATATAGTTACAGAAGGGTTATGTTCTATGTAGTTTATTTTTAATCTTTTCCATTCGTGAAGTAAATCTAAGGCTGACACCTTATCTCGGGTTATTGCTCCTTCTGGTGCCTTGATTGGGAATTCAAGAACTGCAACTGTTGAGTTAGCTGTTGAATACCCTACTTCTGCTTTTGATGGTACACCTTGATCTTTTATTAATTGGAACAAAGGATCATTAGTAGATATTCTTACTCTTCTTATGTAGTGCTTAGCGTACCAAGGATGCATACCAGAACCTACATATAGAAGCTGTCCTG